>NZ_JBSFXG010000003.1:0-369343 GCF_053595235.1 Streptomyces sp. NPDC002520
TCCACGGTCACGGAGCGTAGGAACTCACATGATCGCGCAGGCCCGTGCCTGCACCTGCATCCAGCCCCTCACACCCGCCTATCCGCGCACGCTCTTAGACACGGCGGACCGCCCGCGCAGCCTTCGGTTCCATGGCCGGGTGCACCCGGACCACCCGTGAGCGCCCCCGCGCGACGGGCGCGCCGCTGACCCCGGAACGCCGGCGGGCGCCCTGTTCGAGGGACTGGAACGCGGTCCAGCACAGGGTCAGAACCAGGAAGAACACCGGGAGCCAGCCAATCCGGGCCGCCACCCAGGACACAGAGTCCGGCCGCGTGTGCAGACCGGGGAGGCGGCCGAACAGCAGGGCGGTGGCTGTCGTGGCCATCAGGGCCGTCTGGTGCCACAGGAAGATCGTCATCGCGGAGAGGTTGACCAGGGCCACGGCCGCCCAGGCGAGCGGGCGGCGCATCGCCGTACGCAGCCGGTTGCGCAGGAGCAGGGCCAGGCCGCACTGGGCCAGACCGAAGGTCACGGCCGCCAGAGTCGGCGGGTTGAGGTTGGAGACGGCGGCGCCCGGGACACCGACCATCGACGCGGGGTACCCCGCCATCAGGACGAGCCCGGCCGTGGCCGCCGTACCGCCGAGGAGCAGGGTCCAGGCCGCGCGGCGGGACTCCAGCTCGCCACGGGTCCAGGCGGCGCCCAGGGTGTACGGGACCAGCCAGCCCGCCGCCAGGTTCACCCAGCCGAGCCCAGCGGGGCCCATGTGCAGGCCGAAGCGCAGAACGTCCACGTGGAGGACGACGGCCAGGGGCCAGAGGGGGTTGAGGCGGGCGACGAGCGGGGTGGCAGCCGTCAGCGCGGCGAAGACCAGGAGGAACCACAAGGGGGACAGGGCCAGTTTGACGAGGGTGTGGAGCGTGTCGAAGGAGGTTCCGGTCAGCAGCAGGGTCGTCGCCGCCACCGTCCACAGAGTGAGGAGAGCGACGACCGGCCGGAGCAGCCGGGTCAGCCGGCTGCGCAGCCACGCGCTGTACGGCACGCCCCGAGCCTGGGCCGCGGCGTGGCTGCGGGTCGCCACGTGCCCGCCCACCAGGAAGAACACCGCCAAGGTCTGGAACATCCAGGAGATCGGGGCCAGCCAGGGCATGCGATGGAGCGGGCTCTCCGCGTGCAGGGCGCCGTCCCCGGCAACCAGTGCCGTGACCAGCCAGTGGCCGAGGACCACGCCGAGGATCGCCAGGGCGCGCAGGGCGTCGACCGCGCGGTCCCGGGATGCGGGGGTGGCGGCGTCCACGCGGTGGGTGCCCTGACGGATCGCGTGCAGCACGTGGCGCGGTGCGCTCAGGGCCAGTTGCTCAGGCACGGGTGACCTCCGAGGTATCGCCGAGGGTGATCCGGGCCAGGTTGGCGAGGGAGGCCGAGCCCGGGGTGAAGTAGCCGCTGTGATCGGCGCGGGCCGCGTCGAAGACCCGGGCGCCGAAGGCGCGCGCGAGCGGGTCGGTGCCGAAGCCGACAGTGGTGACCAGGAGGTCGAGGTGGATGTGCGGTACGTGGGCCACCCAGTCGTCGCTGCCGCGGGCCGCCCATATCCGGGCGTGCGTGTGCAGGCCGGCGGCGGTGTCGGCGCCGGTGCCGGGGCTGCCGACGAGGGCGATGTCACCGACGTCCAGCCCTGCGGCGGCACGGCCGCAGACGACCGAGCCGTAGGAGTGGCACAGCAGGGATATGTGCGCTCGGGCCGGAGTGAGGTAGTGCAGCTGCTGGATGAAGTCACGCAGGCGGGGGGCGGCTTGGTCGGCGCGGCCCAGGGTCGCCACCGTGGTGCCGGCCGTGGCCGGGGTCCGGTAGCCGAGCCAGGCGACCACAGCGACGCGGGTGTCGGTGGGGGCGCGGGCCGTGAGGTCTTCGTAGAGAGCCGCCGCCGCTTCGTGGAAGCGGGCGTAGGTGTCCAGGGACGTGTCCGAGCCGGGCACGAGAACCGCCACATGACCGGCGTGCGCGAGGTCGCCGAGGACCTCCGTCGCCAGTCCGGCGCCCCGGCCGTCGAAGGAGAGGAGATGCCGGGACGGGGAGGCCAGGGCGCGGTCCGCGGCGGCACGGTGCTCGTCGCCGTCCGCGTCGGCCATGCGGGCCGCCTCCGCGGCGTTGGCCCCGTTCGCCTCGTACGCGGTACGCAGGGTGGACGGTCCGAGGCGGGGGAGTGCGGCGGGAGCCGGCGCGGGGATTCCGGGCCGGGCCGCACCCGCGAGGGGAACGACCGTGGCGGCGGTGAGGAGAGCTGCGAGGAGGGCGCGGCGCCAGGCGGGGGTGCGTCCGGTGGTGGGGCGTCGGCCGCGCCGCTGCCCGGCTCCCGCCCGCGCCTCCCGTGTGGCCTGCGTCGCCGCTGTGCGCCCCATGGTCGCCCTCCCCCTCAGTCCGCCCGGCCATCGGGCTTGCCTGACAAGGAAGTTAGAAATCGGGGGCTGTGGACAGCGTCCCCCCAGAGAGCTGTCCTGCGTTGTAGCTCCCAGGTATTACGGGTATGACCAGGGTCGACCCTGACGGGGCCGAACCCGGTTTGTCACCACGCCAGCTGTGCGATCTCCTCCGCCACCACCGCGCACGCGTCCGCCGCCGGGTCGATCAGCGGGAAGTGGCCGACGCCCTCCAGCAGCGTGAGGCCCACCACCTCGCCTGCCTTCGCCGCCGCGTCCGCGTACGACTCGGCCACCGCGTGCGGGACCACCAGGTCCGTGCGGCCCTGGACCAGGGTCGTCGCGATGCCCGTGGGGAGGAGGAGAGCGGGGTCGGCCCAGGGGCGGCGTTCGGCGAAGTGGTCCTGGCCGCCCAGCAGTTGAAGCGCGGCGTTGCCGCAGACGTCCAGCTTCTCCGCGACCTCGAAGTCGGCTATCGGGGCCAGCGCGACGACACCGCGCAGCGCCGCCGGGTGGTTCGTGCGCCAGGGGGCGTCGGCCGGGAGGACATGACGGGCAGCGGCCCACAGCGCGAGATGGGCGCCCGCGGAGTGGCCGACGAGGACCATACGGCGGGGGTCGGCCTCCGGGAGCGCCTCGCGGACCAGGGCGGGGAGGGCGTCCAGGGCGGCGGCCACGTCGTCGAAGGTGTCGGGCCAGCGGCCGGCGAGGGGAGTGCCGGATCCCGTGTCCTGCGCGGGAATCGGGGAGTCGCCTCCTCGCCGGTACTCGACGTTGGCCACCGCGAAGCCTCTGCGGGCCAGGTAGTCCGCGAAGGGGGTGATGTGCCGGCGGTCGTAGCGGGCGCGCCACGCTCCGCCGTGCAGGACGACGACCAAGGGGGCGGCCGACGGGCCGAGAGGGGTGGACGTGCGGGGGGTGTAGAAGTCGATCACCTGGTCGGGGTGGTCGCCGTACACGACGCTGACGTCGGGATCCACCGGAGGGTGGGAGAAGGCCGACTCCTCTTCGGCGGCGGCGCGGGATTCTGCGGCGTCGTCCGGCATGCTCCGACCTCTCAGCGACGATGGGGGCACCACCCGGGCTTTCGGCACCGGGGGAGGGTGTGGCGGACCGGAAGGATCTTCGTCGGCCGTTGGCGGGGACGGTATCAGTCCGGTGACGTGCGGGGATATGGGGATGTCACAGAGGGTGAGAGGAAAACGGTTCCGTGGAGGGGTGGGGTGCGCACACCGCACCGTCGCGCGGCCACCCCTCCACGGCGCCCCTACCTCAGCACCTCCCCCAACACCCGAGCCGCCCGCTCCACCTCGCCGAAGCCCACGTACAGCGGCGTGAAGCCGAACCTCAGCACGTCGGGATGCCGGAAGTCGCCGACCACGCCCCGCTCGATCAGCCGCTGCATCACCTTCCCGGCGTCGGGGCAGCGCAGCGCGATCTGACTGCCCCGCTCGTCGTGCGCCTCCGGAGTCAGGGACTCGACTCGCCCCGGCTCGGTGCAGGCCGCCACGCACTCCAGGAAGAAGTCCGTCAGCGCCAGGGACTTGGCGCGGACGGCGGTGACGGAGACACCGTCCCAGACCTCAAGCGCCGCCTCCAGGGCCAGCATGGAGAGGATGTCCGGCGTTCCGACACGACCGCGCGGGGCGCCCGGGGCCGGGGCGTAGGACGGGCTCATGCCGAAGGGGTCGGCGTGGGAGTTCCAGCCGGGCAGGGGGGAGTCGAAGCGGTCCTGAAGTTCGCGGCGCACGTACAGGTAGGCCGGCGAACCGGGGCCGCCGTTCAGGTACTTGTAGGTGCAGCCGACCGCCAGGTCGACCCCGTGCTCGTCCAGGCCGACCGGCAGCGCGCCCGCACTGTGGCACAGGTCCCAGACCGCGAGGGCGCCGGACGCGTGGATCGCGGCCGTCAGCGCGGGCAGGTCGTGCAGGCGGCCCGTGCGGTAGTCGACGTGGTTGAGCAGCACGGCCGCGGTGCGCTCGCCGAGGGCGTCCCGCACCTCGCCGGGCGTCACGGCGCGCAGTGTCCGCCCGGTCATACGGGCCGCCGACTCCGCGATGTAGCCGTCCGTCGGGAACGTCGTCGCGTCCACCAGGATCTCGTCGCGGTCGTCCCCGGCCATCCGTACGGCGGCCACCAGCGCCTTGAAGACGTTGACGCTGGTCGAGTCGCCGACGACGATCTGGCCCTCGGCCGCGCCGACCAGCGGGGCGATCCGGTCGCCGATCCGCTCGGGCGCCGTCCACCAGCCGCTCTCGTCCCAGGAGCGGATGCGCAGCTCGCCCCACTGGCGGCGGACCACGTCCGCGACCCGGTCGGGAACGTGCGCGGGCAGGGCGCCCAGCGAGTTGCCGTCCAGGTAGACGCCGTCGTCGACGGCGAAGCGGGAGCGCAGGCCGGCCAGTTCGTCCGCCGCGTCCAGCTTCTGGGCCCGCAGGCTCGGTCCACTCGTCTCAGACATGCGACCTCGCCGTCCACAGCTCGGGGAAGACGTTCTTGCGGGCGCGCTTCTCCAGCCAGGCGACGCCGGCGGAGCCGCCGGTGCCCGGCTTGGCGCCCATGGCGCGGCGGGTGGCGACCAGGTGGTCGTTGCGCCAGCGCCAGACCAGTTCGGCGACGTCGGTCAACGCCTCGCCGAGACGGGCGAGTTCGGCGTCCTGGTCACCGGAGTACACCGCCGTCCAGGCGGCCTCGACGGCGTCGGAGTGCTCGTGGCGCTGGGAGACGTCCCGGTCGAGCACCTCGTCCGGGATCGCGTGGCCGCGGCGCGCGAGGAGGCGTACGACCTCGTCGTACAGGCTCGGCTCGTGCAGGGCCTTCTCCAGTTCCGCCTGGACGCGCGGGGCGCCGCGGTGCGGGACGAGCATGGACGCGGACTTCTCGCCGAGCAGGAACTCCATGCGCCGGTACATCGCCGACTGGAAACCGGAACCCTCGCCGAGGGCGGAGCGGTACGAGTTGAACTGGGCCGGCGTCAGCTGGCCGAGCGGCTTCCAGGAGGCGTTGAGCGCCTCCAGTTCCCGGACGGAGCGCTTGAGCGCGGCGATCGCGACCGGCACGTCGTCCGAGCGGAGGGCCTTCGCGGCCGTCTCCCACTCGTGCACGACGACCGTGAACCACAGCTCCATGACCTGGGTCGTGACCAGGAAGACCATCTCTCCGGGGTCGTCGGAGAGGGTGTGCTGGAGGTGGGTCAGCACGTCCGCCTTGACGTAGTCCTCGTAGGGCGTCGTACCGGCGAAGTCGAGATGCGGAGTCTCGGGCTCAGCGGCCTCGAAAGGGGGGTGAGCCTGTTGGGACATCGCTGTCTCCTGTTGTTACTCCGGGTAGCGGTCCGCCCCTGCCGATGCCGGCACGGGGGCCCCGGTCCCCAAACGGAATCCTCAGTGATACCCCGGGTTACGGCAAGGCCCGCCTGCTGCCAGACGGGCCACACCGGTCGGCCGGACCGGTCAGCCGAGGGTCTGGGCCGCCGTCGGCGAGGAGTCCTTCAGGAACTGCGAGCAGCGCTCGTACTCCTCCTGCTCGCCGATCGCCTGCGCGGCGCGGGCGAGGGCGTGCAGGGCGCGCAGGAAACCGCGATTGGGCTCGTGCTCCCACGGCACCGGGCCGTGCCCCTTCCAGCCGCCTCGGCGCAGGGCGTCCAGACCGCGGTGGTAGCCCGTCCGGGCGTATGCGTACGACTCCACGACCGAGCCCCGCTCGAACGCGTCGTCGGCCAGCTGGGCCCAGGCGAGGGAAGAGGTGGGGTACTGGGCGGCCACGTCCGTGGGCGCGGTGCCGTTCGCCAGCAGCTCGCGCGGCTCCGGGTCGTCGGGGAGGTGGGTGGAGGGCGGACCACCGAGGAGGTTCTCGTGAATCGTCATGGGTCCCAGTCTGCTGCATCGCCCCCGAACTGCTTCATCGTCCCGGAACTGCTTCATCGTCCCCGAACTGCTTCATCGTCCCCGGCTGCCGCATCGGCCCCGGCTTCTGCGTCATCCTCGGCCGGATTCAACATCCTCGACCACATCCAACGTCCCCGACCGCATCCAGCAACCTCGACCACGTCCAACGCCCTCGGCCGGATCCAGCGACCTCGACCGGATCCAGCGACCTCGACCGGATTCAGCGACCTCGACCGGATTCAGCGACCTCGACCGGATTCAGCGACCTCGACCGGTCGGATCGGTCGGACCCGCCGGCCCTGCCGAATCCGCTGAATCCGCCGGACCCGCTGAATCCGCCGGACCCGCCGAACCCACCGGACCCACCGGACCCACCGGACCCACCGGACCCGCCGCATCCACCGGACCCGCCGCATCCGCGTGGGACGCCCTGACCGCGCGCTGCGGGCCTTCCAGTGGCGGGAACGGCACGCAGCCGTGTCGGCGGCACTCGGGCCGGCGGCAGTCCGGGGCCGGGCGGCGGCGCACCATGGTGAACGCGAGCACGGAGCCCAGCACCAGGACACCCGCGCAGATCGGCATCGCCCGGTCGAACGCCCGGTTGAACGCGGACGGGACGCGGTACGCCTCCGGCCCCATGCCGGTCAGCAGCGGCAGGGCGGCCACGGCGATCAGGCCGGCGGCCCGCGCCGCCGCGTTGTTGATGCCGCTGGCCAGGCCCGCGCGGGCGGTGTCGACGGAGGCGAGGACCGTCGCGGTCAGCGGCGCGACCAGGATGACCATGCCGGTGCCCATGACGAGCAGGGCCGGCAGGACGTCCGTCAGGTAGTTCGCGTCGCGGTCCACGCGGAGCATCAGCAGCATCGCCGTCGCGCACAGCAGCGGGCCGACCGTCAGCGGCAGCCGCGGGCCCGTACGGTCGGCGAGCGCGCCGGAGCGGGCCGAGAACAGCAGCATCATGACCGTGGTCGGGAGCAGGGCCGTACCGGCCGCCAGGGGCGAGTAGCCGGCCACGACCTGGAGCTGGAGCGCCGTGAGGAAGAAGTAGCCGCCGAAGGCCCCGTACACGCACAGGGTGACCAGGTTGACCGCCGTGAACTGGCGCGAGGCGAAGATGTCCAGCGGGAGCATCGGGTTCTCGCGGTGCTTCTCGACGTACCAGAAGGCCACGGCCGCGGCCAGGCCCGCCACCGCGCTCACGATCACCACGGCGGAGGCCGTGCGGGCCTCGATCAGCGCGTACGTCAGCAGGGCCAGGGCGAGGGCGCCCAGGGCCGCGCCGAGGACGTCGAAGCGGCCCGCGGGCCGGCCCTCGCCGGAGGCGGCCGCGTCGGACTCGGGGACGTGCCGCAGGGCCACCGGCACGCACACCAGGGCGAGGGGCACGTTCAGCAGGAACACCCAGCGCCAGCCGGGGCCGTCCACCAGCCAGCCGCCCAGGAACGGGCCGACGGCCGCGCCGATGCCGCCGAAGCCCGACCACAGGCCGACCGCCTTGCTGCGGTCGTCGGGGTGGAAGGAGGCCTGGATGAGCGCGAGGGAGCCGGGGGTGAGCAGCGCGCCGCCGATGCCCTGCAGGGCGCGGGCGGCGATCAGCACGCCCGCGGTCGGGGACAGCCCGCACAGCAGGGAGGCGGCCGCGAACCAGATCACGCCGAGTACGAAGATCTTCCGGCGGCCGTAGCGGTCGCCGAGGGAGCCGCCCAGCAGGATCAGGCCGGCCAGCGTGACCATGTAGGCGTTGACCGTCCACTGGAGGGCGGACAGGCTCGCGTCGAGATCACGGCCGATGCGCGGGAGCGCCACGTTGACGACGGTCGAGTCCAGCATGGCCATGCTGGAGCCGAGCACCGTGGTGAGCAGGATCCACCTGCCCTGGGGCGAGGCCAGCCGGACGTCGGGCATGTCCTCAAGATATACAGCGGACCCGGTGCCGTGGCACCAGGTCCGCTGAATTGGCGGCTGTACCCGCCCTACGACGTGTGTGTACGCCGCCGAGGGCTTACTTGATCTTGTTGCCGGCCGAACGCAGGTTGTGCGTGGCCTCGACGACGCGCGCGGCCATCGACGCCTCGGCCAGCTTGCCCCAGGTGCGCGGGTCGTAGGCCTTCTTGTTGCCGACCTCGCCGTCGACCTTCAGGACGCCGTCGTAGTTCTGGAACATGTGACCGGCGACCGGACGGGTGAAGGCGTACTGGGTGTCCGTGTCGATGTTCATCTTCACGACGCCGTTCTCCAGCGCGGTGCGGATCTCCTGCTCGGTGGAGCCGGAGCCGCCGTGGAAGACGAAGTCGAACGGCGACTGCTTGCCGAACTTGGCGGCGACACCGTCGGCCAGGTCCTTCAGCAGCTCGGGACGCAGGACGACGTTGCCCGGCTTGTAGACGCCGTGCACGTTGCCGAAGGAGGCGGCCAGCAGGTAGCGGCCCTTCTCGCCCAGGCCCAGGGCCTCGGCGGTGCGGATCGCGTCGTCGACCGTGGTGTACAGCTCGTCGTTGATCTCGTGCGTGACGCCGTCCTCTTCGCCACCCGTCGGGGTGATCTCCACCTCGAGGATGATGTTGGCGCGACGGGCCTGCTCCAGCAGCTCCTGGGCGATGGCCAGGTTGTCGGCGAGGGTCTCGGCGGAGCCGTCCCACATGTGCGACTGGAACAGCGGGGTGCGGCCGGCCTTCACGCGCTCCTCGGAGAGCGCGAGCAGCGGACGCACGTACCCGTCGAGCTTGTCCTTCGGGCAGTGGTCCGTGTGCAGGGCGATCTGGACGGGGTACTTCTCGGCGAGGATGTGCGCGTACTCCGCCAGCGCGACCGCGCCGGTCACCATGTCCTTGCTGTACTGGCCGCCCAGGAACTCGGCACCGCCGGTCGAGATCTGGACGATGCCGTCGCTCTCCGCCTCCGCGAAGCCGCGCAGCGCCGCGTTGAGGGTCTGGCTCGAGGTGACGTTGATGGCCGGGTAGGCGAACTTGCCTGCCTTCGCCCGGTCGAGCATCTCGTTGTAGACCTCGGGGGTTGCGATGGGCATCTGTCCGCTCCTCAGTGTTGCGGGTGGGTTGTGCTTCGGCCCTGACCTAGACCTTGCGGGGCGACGTCATCGTCGCCCCCATCTTTCCAGACATGAACCGGTGGACGGCCCAGCGGTCAAGCCCCGGGCACGTCCGGGTCGCACCCGGGCGTCAGTCCAGACCCAGTTCGTCCTTCGAGAAGGCGAACCGGTACGGAACACCGGCGCCGGCCTCGATCTTCTCCGCGGCACCGGTGGCCCGGTCCACGATGGTCGCCACGGCCACCACCTCGGCGCCGGCCTCGCGCACCGCCTCCACCGCGGTCAGCGGCGAACCGCCCGTGGTGGAGGTGTCCTCCACCACCAGCACGCGGCGGCCCGCGATGTCCGGACCCTCGACCCGGCGCTGCATGCCGTGCGCCTTCGCCGCCTTGCGTACGACGAAGGCGTCCAGCTTCTTCCCGCGCGCGGCGGCGGCGTGCAGCATGGCGGCCGCGACCGGGTCGGCGCCCATGGTGAGGCCACCCACCGCGTCGAAGTCGAGGTCCGCGGTGCGGTCCAGGAGCACCTGACCGACCAGCGGGGCGGCCTCGCCGTCGAGGGTGATGCGGCGCAGGTCGATGTAGTAGTCGGCCTCCAGACCCGAAGAGAGGGTCACCTTGCCGTGCACCACGGCCTTGTCCTTGATCTGCTGCAGCAGCGCGCCACGTACGTCCGTCATGCCGCCCAGCTTAGAGGCGGCGCCAGCTCCAGGTGGTGGTGGCCTCCAGCGGCTCCAGCGGCGTGACCAGGCGCGGCTGCGTGTTCAGGCCGTTGGGCGGGCCGGTCTGCGGCTCCACGCAGACGGCCTCGGCCTGCTCGTCGTAGACGACCACCCACTCCTCGCGACTGCTCACGTTCAGCTCCAGCTGCCCCGGCCAGGTGACCGTGACGTCGACGCCGTCGGGCATGCCGAAGCAGTCGTCCCAGGGGCTGGGCTTCGGGTCGATACGGCGGCCGGTGGGCAGGTGGTCGGCGCCGCGCTCCTCCTGCCAGGCGGGGTTGAAGTCGAGCCGGGCGCCCTCGCCGACCGTGCCGTCCTCGCCCGCGAGGGTTCTGTTGAACCAGGGGTGCCAGCCGAGCTGCGCCGGGAACGAGTCGTCGTGCGCCTCCACCGCCATCGTCAGCGTCAGGCTGTCCTCGGTGAGGGTGACGACCTGGGTGACGCGGCCCCGGTGCGGCCAGGGGTCGACCAGGTCGTACGTGATCACCGCCTCGTTCCGCGCGGTGCGCGCGGTGCGCCAGGCGCCGTCGCGGGCGGTGCCGTGGATGGCGTGCGGCGGGGAGTTGACCGGCATCTGGCGTAGGACGCCGCCGTCCAGGAAGCGGCCGTCCCGGACGCGGCCGCACCAGGGCACCATCGGGAAGCAGCCGTAGCGGTCCCCTTGCCTCAGCAGCTGCAGGGAGTCGACCGTGAGGCCACTGATACGGCCGCCGTTGGCGGGGCTGACACGTACCTCGGCGTTGCCTGCTGTCAGCGTGATGTCTTCGTTACTCACGTGATGACAGTACTGGGGGGATCGGTCGCCGCTTCGGCTGCGGGCGCTTCGTGGCCGGTCGCGCCCACACGGCGGGAGCCGCATGTCCCGCACAGCCCCGGGCCCGTGAGGAAGCCGGCCTCACCGGTGTTCCGGCCTCACCGGTGTTTACGAATCGCCCGACTCACGACGATCGCGGAGGCCAGGGCCAGGGCGGCGGCGGGGGCCGCCCAGCGCAGGACCTGGTTGGAGGCGACGCTCTGGGGGGCCGGTACGGGGGCGTAACGGCCGCGGGGCGGGGCGTGGTCGACCTCCTCGGCGCTGCGGCCGATCATCGTCCGGCGCGCGTGCGCGGCCTCGGCCGGGGGCTCGCCCATTTCGGCGTAGCCACCGTTCATGGCGCCCTCCAGGGGGGTGCCCTCGGCCTCCAGGGGGGTGCCCTCGTCGGCGTCGGCGTCGGCGTCCAGGGAGGGCGGGGGGATCTCGGTTTCGAAGACGGAGGCGTGTTCGGGTTCCGGCGCGGAGGCGGGCTCGGGGGCCGGTGCGGAGTCGGCCTCGGCGGCGGGTGCAGAGGCCTCGGAGGCCGGTGCGGTGTCGGGCCCCGGGGTCGGTCCGCTCGATGCGAGCGCCTCCAGGAAACGGTTCAGCAGGCGGGTTACCGCCGAACTCACCGCGTCGGCCGGGAGTTCCACGATACGGCCGTCCGCGTCGGCCGTGCCGTCCAGCGTGACGGTCGTGCCGCCGTCGGTGTCCGTGAGACGCAGGGCGAGGGCGAGTTTGACGGCGCCGGCACCGCGGGACTCGGTGGCGTCGCCCTCGACGGCGTACGTGCCGTCCTCGCGAGCGGTGACGCGGAGCGCTCCCCGGTAGGTGACCGAGTGGCCGCCCACGCGCAGTTTCAGACGCCCGGCGACGGGCTCGGCGCCGGCGTCCTGCTGGAGCCCGGGAATCGACCGGGCCACCCGTGCGGGGTCGGCGAGGGCCGCTCTGAGCAGGTCGGCCGGAACCGGGAGGAAGACCTGGTGCTCCATGTCGGCTCAGCCTACCCAGTGAGGGCCGGAAATCACTCCTCCCGGTGCGGGTACCGCGCAGGGTGTTCGCTAGTACCGCGGACGCACCAGCGTCGACGCCGGCAGCCCTCCGATCCGCGTCCACCGGGCCGCCTGCTCGTCCGCGCGCAGTTCCTGCTCCGTCAGCGTGTACAGGTGCGGTCCCTCGGGATCCAGGGACGGGCGGGGGGCCGTGGGGCCGGGGGCCGCGAGGAGGAAGCCCCAGTCGTGGGGGCCGCGGGAGGCGCCGGCGGAGCGGTCGGGGCCCGTGGGGAAGCCGGGGTCGCGGCCGAGGACCCGGTAGGGGGTGGTGGATAAGCCGGCCGCGCGGAGGGTCTGGGCGACGGTCCAGAAGACGCGGGGCCGGGTGGTGACGGGGCCCGCGTGGACGACGAGGCGGCCGTGGAGGGCCAGGACGCGGCGGGCGAGGCTGTAGAACTCCTGCGAGTAGAACTTGGTGCTGGCGGTGATGCCGGGGTCGGGCAGGTCCGCGACGACGACGTCGTAGGTGCCCGCGGGCGCGCGGCGGAGCCAGCCGAGGGCGTCCGCCGTGGTGACGTGGACGCGGGGGTCGTCGTACGCGTGGTCGTTGAGGGCGGCCAGGCCGGGGTCGCGGCGGGCCAGGCGGATCAGGCCGGCGTCGAGTTCGACGACGTCGACGCGGCGCACGTCCGGGTGGCGCAGGACCTCGCGGACGGCCAGGCCGTCGCCGCCGCCGAGGACGAGGACGCGGGCGTGCGGACCGGACAGCGCCGGGTGGACCAGGGCCTCGTGGTAGCGCCGCTCGTCGCGGCCGCCGACCCTGAGGCGGCCGTCCAGGAAGAGGTCGAGGGGCTTGCCGTCGGTGCCGCCGGCGAGGACGACCTCCTGGACGTCGGTCTGCAGGGCCACCCGGACGTCGGCGCCGTACACCGCGTGCCGGGCGGCGCGCTCGAACTCGTCGGTGAGGGCGGCCGCGGAGGCGAGGACACCGAGCACGGTGACGCTGACGAGCAGCAGGGTCCAGCGGGCGCGGCGGGTGAGGTCGTGGCGGAACAGGCCGAGGACCAGGGCGCCGCCGGCGACGACGTTGACCGTGCCGGTGACGAGGGCGCCGGTCAACTGGCCGAGGAAAGGCAGGAGAAGGAAGGGGAAGGCGAGGCCGCCCACCAGCGCGCCCACGTAGTCCGCCGCGAACAGGTCGGCGACCGCCCCGCCGGCGTCCTGGCGGCGGATGCGCTGGATCAACTCCATCAGCAGGGGGACTTCGGCGCCGACGAGCAGGCCGATCGCCAGGGAGAAGGCGACCAGCAGGCAGCGCGGTCCGTCGGACCAGACGCCGCCCCAGCCGCCGGTCCAGGCGAAGACGGCGTACAGCGCCATCGCGCTGCATCCGCCGACCAGGGCGAGGGCGGTCTCGATCGCGCCGAAACCGGCGGCCGCGTGCCAGCGCAGCCGCTTCGCGCCGAGGGAGCCGATGCCCATCGCGAACACCATCACCGACAGCACCACGGAGGCCTGGGTGACCGAGTCTCCGATCAAGTACGAGGCGAACGCGACGAGTTCGAGTTCGTACACCAGTCCGCAGGCCGCACAGACGAAGACACACGCGAGGACCAGGAACCGCCCCGTACCGGGCCGGACGGGCAGCAGGGCGGGGCCGGTCCAGCAGGGCGGGGCGCCCGGGGGCGCGGGGGCGTGCGGTTCGATCACTCTGCGACGTTACGTCACACGCTCGGTACGCTTCGTCACCCACACGTGTGGAACTGGGGGCAGTTGACGTCCCTCGGGTTTGGCCGGATTTATTTCTGCAGACCCGAGTCGGCCGGGCCGCGACGCGCCCGGTCCGGCCCCATCGCGGCGCGTACCCGGTCCGGCAGGATCGCGGCACGTCCCTGGCCCGGCAGGCCGGTCGCCGCACGGGCCCCCACCCGCGTGCGCGTGGCCACCAACTGCCCGTCCTGCGGGTACGCGTGCCAGGTGCGCCAGTGCACCTGGCCCTCGTGCCGGTGGGCCAGCATCGCGGTGAAGGCGTGCGGGCTGCCCGGGAAGACGCCGGCGAGGCCGTGCGGGTGGTCGGAGACCAGGGCGAGCAACTCCTGGGCGCGGCCCGCGAACGAGCCCGGGGTGAGCATCTCCACGCGCGCGGCGAACTCGTACTCCCAGTCGCCGATCCGCTTGGCGACGCCGAGCGGGAGGGGGGTGCTGGAGCCGGGAAGGCAGGCGACCGTCTCCGAGCAGTTGCCCCACTCCTCGTCGAGCAGTACCTGGTGGGAGGCGCCGAGCAGTCGCAACTGGAGCTTCGCCCCGGCCAGTTCGAGATCGAGGGTGGCCAGGGCCGGAAGCGGTTCGCGCCCCAGGACCCAGGCGAGGTCGGCGGCACGCGTATCGGTGTAGGAGGTGTTCAGGGTCGTGAGCATGGATCGGCTCCGCTAACACGCAATGAGGCAGGAGTGAGGTCCGGCGCACCTCGGAAGACACCGGGCGATTGGCCAGGTCGGCCCGACCGGGGAAGGGGTGTCTGCGGGACGCCCGAGGGCTGCGGTGGTGGTTTAGAGGGAATCACGAACTGTGGCCGCGCCACAGCGTTTTTACCCAAGTTCGTAGGGTTTCCATCCCTCAGAGGGCTCCACAGCTCAACTGTTCAACTACGGCGTACGCCGGGCGCGAACTGTGGAACGCGGGACGTCCGCCGGACACCTTCTCCGACGGACGCCCTGGTCAGCGCGGGTACGGGCACGTCAGCTGCCCCCACCGCAGCCGCCCCCACCGCCACACGACGACCCTCCACCGCACGAGTGGCCCCCGCACGAGTGTCCGCCGCCACAGGAGTGGCCACCGTGACTGCCGTGGCCGCCATGGCTGCCGTGGTCGCTGTGGCCACCGTGCCCCCCATGGGCCCCGTGCCCCCCATGGGCCCCGTGCCCCCCGTGGCCCCCGTGCCTGCCCGAGGACGAGCCGGAGTCTCCGCCGTCCCCCACCCACCAGCTCGCGTCGCCGTCGGCGTACGAAGCCGACGCCGACGCGGACGACGAGGCCGCCAGGCCGGACGCGCGCGTCCGGCGGTTCCCGCCGAGCGGCCCCCGGACGTACCGGTTCCTCCGTGCCCTGCTCACCGACGCCGCGACGAGCACGACGACGGCCACCGCCAGGATGACGCCGAAGAACATGGCCCCACCCTCCTTCCGTTCCCCCGAAGCGGCCCCCCGTGGGCGCCTCACTCTGTTGCCGCGTCTGACGCGGTGACCGGGGGATGCCCGGCCGCTCCGACGGCCAAAGCAGAGTTGAGGAACTCCAGAGCTTGGGCGCAGGATGACCGGCATGACCTCCACCGCACGCCCCCACCTCAACCGCCGGCTCGCCGAGTTCGGAACGACGATCTTCGCCGAGATGTCCGCCCTCGCCGCGGCGACCGGCTCGATCAACCTGGGCCAGGGCTTCCCCGACACGGACGGCCCCGAGGAGATCAGGGAGGCGGCCGTACGGGCACTGCGCGACGGGCGCGGCAACCAGTACCCGCCGGGTCCGGGCGTCCCGGAGCTGCGCACCGCGATCGCCGCGCACCAGCTGCGCCGCTACGGGCTGTCGTACGACCCCGACACCGAGGTGCTGGTCACGGCGGGCGCGACGGAGGCCATCGCGGCGTCCCTGCTCGGGCTGCTGGAGCCGGGTGACGAGGTGGTGGCGCTGGAGCCGTACTACGACTCCTACGCGGCGAGCATCGCCATGGCGGGCGGCCGGCGCGTGCCGGTGACGCTGCGGCCGTCCCTCGAGGACGGGGCCGGCTTCCGGCTGGACCTCGACGAGCTGCGCGCGGCGGTCACGGACCGCACCCGGCTGCTGCTGATCAACACCCCGCACAACCCGACCGGCACGGTCCTCACCCGCGCGGAGCTTGCCGCGATCGCCGAGCTGGCGGTGGACCGGGATCTGCTGGTGGTGACCGACGAGGTCTACGAACACCTGGTCTTCGACGACGCCGAGCACATCCCGCTGGCCACGTTCCCCGGGATGCGCGAGCGGACGGTGACGATCGGGTCGGCCGGCAAGACGTACTCGTTCACCGGCTGGAAGGTCGGCTGGGTGACGGCGGCGCCGGAGCTGGTCACGGCGGTGCGGTCGGCGAAGCAGTTCCTGACGTACGTGTCGGCGGGGCCGTTCCAGTACGCGGTGGCGGAGGCCCTCGCGCTGCCCGACTCCTACTACGACGGCTTCCGGCGGGAGATGCAGGAGCGCCGGGACATCCTCGCCGAGGGGCTTCGCCAGGCCGGGTTCCAGGTGTTCCGGCCCTCGGGCACCTACTTCATCACCACCGACATCCGGTCCCTCGGCGAGAAGGACGGCTTCGCCTTCTGCCGGGCCCTGCCGGAGCGGGCGGGGGTGGTGGCCATTCCCAACGCCGTCTTCTACGACGACCGCGAGGCGGGCGCGCCGTTCGTACGGTTCGCGTTCTGCAAGCGGGAGGAGGTGCTGCGGGAGGCCGCGGAGCGGCTGCGCCGCATGTGAGGGACCGGGGTCCGGGGGTGCGTCCCCGGACCCGGGCCGTTCCACGGTGCCGTGAGGCCGTGGGGTGCCGACTACTCCCCGTCGTCCTCGGGCTTCTCCGCGTCGTCCGCCTCGTTGATCTCCTGCTCCAGGCCCAGCTGCTCCACCAGCCACTTGTCGAACTCGATCGCGGCCCGCACCCAGCTGACCGTGGACGAGACGAAGTGGTTGATGTCGACGCCCGCGCCGATCAGCATCTGGGCCTCGCCGATGAGGCGGACCGTGCCGTCGTCGTGGGTGTGGGTGTAGACCTTGGGCCACAGCGTGCGGCGGTTCCAGTCGTCGACGGACTCCAGCAGCTGGGGCTTCTCGTCGATCTTGTGGGGGCGGTCGTAGAAGGTCCGCACCGAGAAGACTGCCTGCTCGGCCTCCCCGCGGAACATGAAGTACGTGCGGAACTGCTCCCACGGCGCCGCGAGGTCACCCTCCTCGTCTACGACGTACTTCAGCTCCATCTGGTCGAGGAGCTGCTTCACGAGGTCCTGATCCGGAAGGACGGGGCCCGCCGGTCCCTGGGGCTGCGGCTCGGGCTGGCCCCCGAAGTTCGGAATCGAGGACGGGTCGATGGACATATTTGGATACTCCTGCGGTCGTCTGGCTCGTCCGGCCATCGCTGAAGCCAGACGTACAACCCACCCTCTCGCTCTTGCCCCGCCCCCGGCAAGCGACTCAGCCGACGGCCCCCATGAGGTGGCCGATCATCGATGCGAATACCAGAATCCCTGGTCCGGCCCCTTGGCCCGTCGCAACCCCGAGAAGTACCGGCGCGCTCCTTCCTCCGCGCCGCCGACCCCGTCGACGATCTCGGTCCGGCCCCGTTCGCCGAGTTCTCCCGCCCCTCGCCGCAGGGCCGGCGCGCTGTACGACGCCATGAGCAGCGTCTGAGCCGACCCGCGAGACGCGACGGCCCCTCCTCCGGCCACCGAAGGGTGAGCGGAGGAGGGGCCGCATGTCGATGCGCCCTACAGGCGTCCTGCCCGTCGTCCTACAGCGTCTTGCCCGTCGCCGGGCCCACGATCAGGTCCTCGCCGAAGCGGTCCACGCGGACCGTGTCGCCGTCCTTGATCTCACCGGAGAGGATCTCCTTGGCGAGCCGGTCGCCGATGGCGGTCTGGACGAGGCGGCGCAGCGGGCGGGCACCGTAGGCCGGGTCGTTGCCCTCGTCCGCCAGCCAGGTCAGGGCCTCGGGCGTGACGTCGAGGGTCAGGCGGCGCTCGGCCAGGCGCTTCGCGAGCCGGTCGATCTGGAGCCGGGCGATCCGGGCCAGCTCGTCCTTGTCCAGGGCCGAGAAGACGACCAGGTCGTCGAGCCGGTTGAGGAACTCCGGCTTGAAGGAGGCACGGACGACCTCCAGGACCTGCTCCTTCTTCTCCGCCTCACCGAGCACCGGGTCGACCAGGTACTGGCTGCCCAGGTTGGAGGTGAGCACCAGGATGGTGTTGCGGAAGTCGACCGTGCGGCCCTGACCGTCCGTCAGGCGCCCGTCGTCCAGGACCTGGAGGAGGATGTCGAAGACCTCGGGGTGGGCCTTCTCGACCTCGTCCAGCAGGACGACGGTGTACGGGCGGCGGCGGACGGCCTCGGTGAGCTGGCCGCCCTCCTCGTAGCCGACGTACCCGGGAGGCGCGCCGACCAGGCGGGCGACGCTGTGCTTCTCGCTGTACTCCGACATGTCGATGCGGACCATGGCCCGCTCGTCGTCGAACAGGAAGTCGGCGAGCGCCTTGGCGAGTTCGGTCTTGCCGACACCGGTCGGACCGAGGAAGAGGAAGGAGCCGGTGGGGCGGTCGGGGTCGGCGACGCCCGCGCGGGAGCGTCGTACGGCGTCGGAGACCGCACGCACGGCCTCGGTCTGGCCGATGAGGCGCTTGCCGAGTTCGTCCTCCATGCGCAGCAGTTTCTGCGTCTCGCCCTCCAGGAGACGGCCGGCCGGGATGCCGGTCCAGGCGGCGACGACGTCCGCGATGTCGTCGGAGCCGACCTCCTCCTTGACCATGGTGTCCTTGGCGGCCACCTCCTCGGCGGCGGAGGCGGCCTCCAGTTCCTTCTCCAGCGTGGGGATCTCGCCGTACAGCAGCTTGGCCGCACGGTCGAAGTCGCCGTCGCGCTGGGCGCGTTCGGCCTGTCCGCGCAGGTCGTCCAGCTGCTCCTTCAGCTCACCGACCCGGTTGAGGGACTGCTTCTCCTTCTCCCAGCGGGCGGTCAGGCCCCGCAGCTCCTCCTCCTTGTCGGCGAGGTCGCGGCGCAGCTTCTCCAGGCGGGCGACGGAGGCCGGGTCGGTCTCCTTGGCGATCGCCAGCTCCTCCATCTTCAGCCGGTCGACGGAGCGCTGGAGTTCGTCGATCTCGACGGGGGACGAGTCGATCTCCATGCGCAGGCGCGAGGCGGCCTCGTCGACGAGGTCGATGGCCTTGTCGGGCAGGAAGCGGGAGGTGATGTACCGGTCGGACAGGGTCGCGGCGGCCACCAGCGCGCTGTCCGCGATCTGCACCTTGTGGTGGGCCTCGTAGCGGCCCTTGAGTCCGCGCAGGATCGCGACGGTGTCCTCGACGGTCGGCTCGGCGACCAGCACCTGCTGGAAGCGGCGCTCGAGGGCGGGGTCCTTCTCGATGCGCTCCCGGTACTCGTCCAGGGTGGTGGCGCCGACCATGCGCAGCTCGCCGCGGGCCAGCATCGGCTTGAGCATGTTGCCCGCGTCCATGGCGGAGTCGCCGCCTGCACCGGCGCCCACGACGGTGTGCAGCTCGTCGATGAAGGTGATGATCTGCCCGTCGGAGTCCTTGATCTCGGAGAGCACGGCCTTGAGCCGCTCCTCGAACTCACCGCGGTACTTGGCCCCGGCGACCATCGCGCCGAGGTCGAGCGAGACCAGCCGCTTGTTCTTCAGCGACTCGGGCACGTCGCCCTTCACGATCCGCTGTGCGAGCCCCTCGACCACGGCGGTCTTGCCGACACCGGGCTCGCCGATGAGGACGGGGTTGTTCTTCGTACGCCGGCTCAGCACCTGCACGACCCGCCGGATCTCCTGGTCACGGCCGATGACCGGGTCGAGCCGGCCCTCGCGCGCGGCGGCGGTGAAGTCGGTGCCGAACTTCTCCAGGGCCTTGTACTGGCCCTCGGGGTCGGCGGTGGTCACGCGGCGTCCTCCCCTGGCCTTCTGGAAGGCCTCCTGCAGCTTCTTGGCGTCGGCACCCTCATTCTGGAGCACCTCGGCGGCCGCGCCCCCCTTGGCCGCGATGCCGATGAGCAGGTGCTCGGTGGACAGGTACTCGTCACCGAGCTCCTTGGCGCGCTGGTCGGCGTCCGCGAGGACCGCGAGCAGCTCGCGGCTGGGCTGCGGGGGCGCGACGGTGGAGCCGGTCACGCTGGGCAGCCCGGCGAGTACGCGCTCGGCGCCGGCGCGTACGGCGGCCTGGTCGGCTTCGACGGCGGCGAGCAGGTCGGTGATGTTCTCGTTGTCCTGTCCCTCGAGCAGAGCGAGGAGCAGGTGTGCGGGCGTCAGATCCGCGTGCCCCCCGGTCACGGCTCGCTGGCTGGCCGCGTTGATCGCTTCCCGGCTCTTGTTGGTCAGCTCGGCGTCCACGTTCGCTGTCCCTCCTCCGCATCGGCCCGTACGTCGGCCAGTCTCCCACTGCTGACCTAGCCAACATACACAAAGTTGAGTCTATTCCGCTCAACCAGCTCGACCACCACGCTGCCGCTAGGTTTCGGGTCATGGCCTCGCACTCGCACTCCGTGATCCCCGCCGCCCCGGACGAGCCGTACCTCGCGTTCTGGCGGGAGCGGCATCTGTGCACACTGACGACCCTGCGCCCCGACGGCAGCCCGCACGTGGTGCCGGTCGGGGTGACCTACGACCCCGGGGCGGGGCTGGCGAGGGTGATCACGAACAGGACGAGCGCGAAGGTGTCCCATGTGCGCGCGGCCGGCCCCGAGGGCGCCCGGGTGGCGGTGTGCCAGGTGGACGGGCGACGCTGGGCCACGCTGGAGGGGCGTGCGCGGGTGCACACCGAGCCGTTGGGGGTCCCCCCGCTCGAGCGAAGCCGAGAGTGGGGGAGGGTGGCGGAGGCGGTGCGGCGGTACGCCGAGCGGTACCGGCGGACGCCCCGGGAGAACCCCGCCCGGGTGGTCATCGAGATCGAGGTGGAGCGGACGCTCGGGCACGGGTGAACGGTTTCCGCGCCGGAGGGAGCGCCGCCCCGAAGGAGGGCCGGACCGGCAGGCGAAAGGTTTCTGCGCCGGTGTGCCCCGATCCGGCATGGACGAGTTTCGGCCACACGGCCTCGCACCCATACCCGCAGATGCCACCACAAACTGCAGCGGCGTCACCGTGTTCAGGTCACGGTGACGCCGCTGCGGGGGGAAGCACCTGAGCGATCTTTTTACGACGGGGGAATCGCGTCAGGCGCTGCGGGGGGTGGCAGAAACGGTCCTCAGGTCCGCTACGTCCGGCTCGGCGAGCCGGTGGTCGCGCCCGTCGAGGTTGACGAAGATCATTCCGTACCGGACGGCGCACCGCACCGGCTGCGGCGCCCCGCGGGGCTTGCGCAGGCACCGGTAGGCCCGTACGTCCTCGTCCTCGTCGCGCGTCACCACGACCGGCTCGCCGAACACCGTCACCATCAGTGAGTCACCGCTGTGGGGGATGGCGGTGACCAGATCGATGAAGTGCCAGCCGGAGCGGTACGCCGTGGCCATTTCGCGCCGGAAGGACCGGTCGTCGGGTGGGGTGGTCATGTCGATCAGTCCCACCTGGTGTCCAGCGGGGCGACGTCCCACCGGGTGTCCAGGGGAGCGGCGTCCCACCGGGTGTCCAGCGGCGTGGCGTCCCACCTGGTGTCAAGAGGGACGTTCGCCTGGCCGGCGGCGGTCACGGACTGATCGGCACTCGCCTTGTGCGTGTCGCCCTTCACACCGGAGAGGCCAGCCAGCGTTCCGACGGCCACAACGGCGGAGAAGGCGGCAACAAGCACCGAGCGAAGCATTCTCTTACGCATAGTCGGCTTCGTCCTCACTTGAAAGTCCCCTCTTCCCCCGTCGGATAAGACGATGGCTCATTCAGGCACATCATCGCCACACGATCGGTGCATCATGTTCCTGCATGTTCAGGACCCTGGGGGGTGGAGATTTGGCAACAAACGAGACAAGGGCGACACATCCCCACGCGGTGACCGAGCTGTGTGCAGAAGGGAGCCGTCTTTATGCGGACGCCCTGCGCATAGGCCGCATCCCGCGCGAGGACACCGAGGTGGCCCCCTGCCTCATGGAGTTCGCCCTCCTCCACGCCGATCCGGACGACCCCACCTGGCTGCTCCCCGTCCCGCCGGCGGTCGCGCTGGCCCAGCGGCTCAACCCCATCGAGCGCGAGATCGCCGAGCAGCGCAGGCAGACCCTCTCCCTGTCCGAGGTCTTCGAGCCCTTCATGGCGCTCAGCGCCCAGGAGCACGCCCCCACCCACGCCATCACGGTCCTCGAAGGCCTCGACCGCATCAACACCGCGCTCGACCTGGCCACCACCCAGTGCCGCACCGAGGTGCTCACCGTCCAGCCCGGCGGCTGGCGCAGCCCCGAGAACCGGCTCCTGGAGGCCCTCGAACGGGACAAGCCGCTGAGCGAACGAGGGGTGCGCATCCGGACGCTGTACCAGCACACCGCCCGCTACAGCGCCGACCGGCTGGCCTACGTGGACCAGTTCACGGACGGCAAGGTGGAGTACCGCACCATCGACGAGCTGGTCGAGCGCCTCATCATCTGCGACGAGACCGTCGCCTTCATCCCCGTGCGCGAGGACCGCCAGGTCGCCCTGGAACTGCGCCACCCCGGACTCGTCCGCTACCTCATCAAAGTGTTCGAGTTCATGTGGAACCGCGCGGTGCCGCTGAGCGCCGGGACGCCGTACGAGACCGCGCCCGACGGCATCACCGACGTCCAGCACTCCATCGCCAAGCTCCTGGTGGAGGGTCATGTGGACGAGGCGATCGCCCGGCGTCTGGGCATGAACGTGCGCACCTGCCGGGCCCACATCGCCAAGCTGGCCACGGCTCTCGGCAGCGGCAGCCGGGCCCAACTCGGTTTCCTCATCGCACAGTCCGGGATGCTGGAACAGGAGCACCGAGGGGTCCAGGAGCACTGAGGGGTCTGGAGCACCGAGGGGTCCGGAGCACCGAGGGGTCCGGAGCGCCGAGGAACCTCAGAGCACGCTCGGTGACTCCTCGTCGGGCAGGCCGACGACGGCGGGGCCGCCGGTGCGCGGGGGGCCGTCGAGGCCGACCTGGGCGATGCGCACGCCCAGTTGGGTGCGGCTGGCCGCCCCGAGCGTGTCCGACAGGCGGGCGATGTGGGCACGGCAGGTGCGCACGCTGATGCCGAGGCGCTCGGCGATCACGGCGTCCTGGTGGCCCTCCGCGAGCAGCGCGGCGATGGACCGCTCGCGGTGCGAGATGCCCTCGATGCCGGTGTCGGGGAGCGGGGCCGTCAGCGGGATCGCGAGACGCCAGAGCCTTTCGAAGACGGTCACCAGGTACCCGACCAGGGCCGGGTGGCGCAGCTCCAGGGCCATCGTGCGATCGGCGTTGGCGGGGATGAAGGCGACCGTGCGGTCGAAGAGGATGAGCCGGTCGATGACCTCGTCGAGCGTGCGGGCCTCCACGGCCTCGCCCATCAGCTCGAAGTAGTTGAGCAGTCCCTGCCCGTGCCGGGCCACGTGCGTGTACAGGTCGCGCATGCGCACGCCCCGGCCGCGCAGCGCCAGCGCCCGGTGCAGTCCCTCGGTCAGCTCGTCCTCGCGCCGGATGCCGCCGGGCTGCACGGTGAGGACCTCGGTGGTGCAGGCCTCGGTCGCCTCGTCCATCGCGGCCTGGATGCGGGACAGCCCGTCCAGCACCCGGATCGCGGTGCCCTCCCCCGACGCCGACAGCGCCTGCAGCTGCCGGCCGAGTCCGGCGTACCACTCGAAGGCGGCGACCGCCGATCCCACCCTGCGCTGGCTCGCGGTGACCTCGTCGCAGACCCCGCGCAGCAGCCGGGTCATGACCTCCTGCGGGGAGGTGGGCACCAGCCAGTCCATGTCATCGGGGTCGGGGTGCAGGAGGGCCAGCTCCAGCAGGCAGGGCACCGGTTCGACGTCCGTGCGCGGCACCCGCCCCCGGCGTACGGCCCGGGAGTACACACGGTCCCCCTGCCCGCACAGTCGGTCGGCACCGTGAGGATGCTCCTCCGTCCCGTGCCCGGCCATCGCCCATTCCACCCCCGGCTTGCTGCCACTTCCGCAGCGCAACTATGCGCGGCGCCGACCGGGTCCGCAACACGGCTCTCCGCGCCGCGGGCGCCGCAACGGGACGGTATGCCCGGGTATCGTCCGGCCTCCGGACATCACATTGCAGCAACATGGGGGGTGGCGCTTGGGCCGCGGGACGGCCTCAGCAGTGGGACGGCCTCAGCTGTGGGACATCTTCGGTCCTGGCGCCGCCGCGGCCGTGGCGCTACTTCAGCCCGGCCGCCGCGCAGGCGGACTTGTACTCGGGTGTGCAGATGTCGCCCACCGTGTAAATCCCGTCCGCGATGACGGTTTCCTTGATCTTGCCCTTGGTCAGCGAGCTCACCTGGACCAGCTTGGACGGGATGTCCTTGGTAGTGGGGCTGTTCACCTTGTCCTGGGTGAGGGCGTCGAACTGGATGTCCTTGCCCTGGACCTTGGCGACGGCCATCTGGGCGGCGGCCTCGGCCTCGTCCGGGTAGGACTTGTAGACGCTCATGTACTGCTCACCGACGAGGATCCGCCGCACCGCGTCCAGTTCGGCGTCCTGGCCGGTGATCGGGGGCAGCACGGTGACGCCGGCGGCGCGCAGGGCCTTGAGGACGCCGCCCGCCATCCCGTCGTTGGCGGCGTAGACCCCGGCGATGTTGCTCGCGCCGATCCGGCCGATCGCCTCGGCCATGTTGGCCTGGGCGTTCTCCGGCTTCCATTTGACGGTGTCGTAGGTCGCCGCGATCCGCACCTTGCCGGTCAGCTCGGAGAGCGCACCCTCCTTGAACTGCTTGGCGTTCGGGTCGGTGGGCGAGCCGTTCATCATGACGATCTTGTCGGAGGAGTGCTCGTCGGGCCCCATCGCCTCCAGCAGGGAGCGGCCCTGCACCTCGCCGACGAGTTCGTTGTCGAAGGAGATGTAGGCGTCGATCGGACCCTCGGCCAGCCGGTCGTAGGCGATGACCGGGATACCGGCCTCCTTGGCCTTCTTCACCTGGCCCGTGATGGCATGCGAGTCGACCGCGTCGAGCAGGATCACGTCGACGCGGTCGTCGATCATCTGCTGCATCTGGCCGGCCTGCCGGGCGGCGTCCGCGTCGGCGTTGGCGTACTCGACCTTCCCCTTCTTGTGGGTCAGTTCGGCCACCTTGCTCTTGATGATGGGGAAGTCGAACTTGTCGTAACGGGTGTTCGCCTTCTCCGGCAGCAGCAGCCCCACGGTCACGTCGTCGCCCTTCGTCGGGCTCGCGCTCGCCCCGTCTCCCGCCGCGTCCAGCACGCCGCAGCCGGCGAGTGACAGGGTCATCGTGGACGCGGCCACGGACAGAGCGATACGACGCATTCGGGGCTCACTTCAGGTGCGTACGAGACGTGGGTGCCGCTGTGCGGCACAGGTGTCCTGAAGAGACAACGCGTATGCCACAGCACCGTCAAGAGAAGCCACTTAACGAGATGGCAACGTTACGCTCCGCTTCCTTGTGAACGCTTTGCGACCCCGGGTGGAACCTCCTTCAAACGCTCTTTACGGACCCTCCATCCAAAGGGAGTTCAGGAGATGGCAAAGATCAGTACAACCGACTCGGCCGCTCCCGGGTCGTGATCGTCGGCGCACCGCCGCCGTCTCGTCGACTCGACCAGAGGACCGAATGAACCCAGCACGACACGTGACCGCCACGGCCGTGGTGCTCGCCACCGCCGGCGGCCTGCTCGGCGCGGTCGCCACCACCGCCTCCGCCGCGACGAGTTGCGCCTCGCCCGTGTTCACGCGGACGTTCTACGCGAACACCGCCTTCTCCGGCACGCCGAAGAAGACGGACTGCGACTCCGCGATCGACCAGAACTGGGGCACGGGCGCCCCGGCCACGGGCCTGCCGAAGGACAACTTCGCCGTCCGCTGGACCGTGACACGCGACTTCGGCTCCGGCGGGCCCTTCGCCCTGCCGGTCGCCGTCCAGGACGGCATCCGCGTGTACCTCGACGGCGTGCGCAAGGTCGACCTGTGGAAGAACGTCTCGACGACGGTGACGAAGACCGCCAACGTCACCATCCCCTCGGGCAAGCACACCCTGCGCGTCGACTACGTCAACTGGACGGGCAGGGCGAACGTGACGTTCGCGTACCAACCCCGGACCTCGGCCGACGTCGACAAGGTCAAGCCGCTCGTCCCGACGGGGACTTCCGTCTCGTACGACGGCGCCACCGGCAAGGCCAAGGCGGCCTGGGCGAAGAACAAGGAGATGGACCTCGCCGGCTACCGCGTCTACCGGCGCCTCAAGGGCACGTCGTTCGGCAGCAAGCCGCTCGCCACGACCACCTCCACCTCGTACACCGACTCCACCCTCCCCAGGACGGGCGAGACGTACTACTACGAGGTCCGCGCCTACGACAAGGCCGGCAACGAGTCGGCGGGCACCGCCGACCAGGCCGTGACCACTGCCGACCAGGTCGCGCCCGGCGTGCCGGCCAACGTGACCGCGTACGGCGAGGTGACCCCGACCGGCGGTACGGGCGGGATGGAGGTCGGCTGGGAAAAGGTCGCGGACGCGGTGTCGTACCGCGTCTACCGGTCGGCGAGCGAGAACGGCACGTACACGGAGCTCGGCCGCACGGACCAACTCACATACCTGGACACCACGGCAGCCGAGAGCACCGTGTACTACTACCGCGTCTCGGCCGTGGACGCGGCGGGCAACGAGTCCGCCCGGTCCGCGCCCCACGACGGCAGGATCTGGGACAACGACCCGCCGCCGCTCGTCACCGGGCTGGACGTCACCCCGACCGAGTACGGCTTCGAGCTGACCTGGGACAAGAACCCGGCCACGGATCTGAAGTACTACAGGGTCGTCTGGGGCGACGTGGCGGGCGATCCGGGCGATCCGGGCGATCAGGTCTGCTACGGCACCGGGTCCGAGTACCTCTCGCCGGACAGGACCTCCTACACGCGCACCACCCTTCCGGACGGCGAAGAGGTCTGCTTCTTCGTCGACGCCGTGGACGACGAGAACAACTCCGCCGCCCAATGGCACGGCCCGGCCGAGGCCGTGGTCACGACCGAGCTGGACATGACGCCGAGCGTCGCGACGCCCGAGGGCTCACCGGTGCAGCCGACAGCGGACCCCGACGGGACGGGCGTCTCGCTGGCCTGGAACACCGTGGCCGACGCCACCGGCTACCAGGTCTACCGCTGGAACCCGGCCACCGAGGCGTACGAGAAGCTGGCGTCCGTCTCCGGGACCTCCTACGAGGACACCGGCGCAGCCAAGGGCACCACCCACTTCTACCGGGTGACCGCGCTGCTCGCCGACGGCACCGAATCCGCCCCCGGCGCCGCCTCGGCGGTCATCGCACCCTGAGCATGTGAAAGGGGCCCGGAGATTCTCCGGGCCCCTTTCACATGTCGCTGGTACGTCAGTCGTTCTGCTGCCGCTTCGGCCGCCACACCACCAGCGCGCTGGTCTGCTGGACCTCCTGGTACGGGACCAGGTCACGGCGGTAGGACGCGTGCACCGCGGCCTCGCGTTGCTGCATCGCCGCCGCCGCGCCGTCCAGGGCCGACTGCAGTTCCGCGACGCGGGACTGCAGGGCGGCGACCTGGTTCTCCAGTTCGATGATCCGCTTGATGCCGGCCAGGTTGATGCCCTCGTCCTGCGACAACTGCTGCACCTGGCGGAGCAGTTCGATGTCACGGGCCGAGTAGCGGCGGCCCCGGCCCGCGGTGCGGTCCGGGGAGACCAGGCCGAGGCGGTCGTACTGGCGGAGGGTCTGCGGGTGGAGGCCGGAGAGCTGGGCCGCCACCGAGATGACGTAGACCGGGGTCTCCTCGTTCAGTTCGTACGGGTTGCGCCGACGGCCTGGTGTGTCCATGGGGCTCTCAATCTCCCTTCGCGGCCTCGAACAGCTCCGCCCGCGGGTCCTCACCCGCGGTCGTCTCGCGGTACGCCTCCAGGGCGTCGCGAGCCTTCTCCGGCAGGTCCTTGGGGACGGTCACCTCGACGGTGATCAGCAGATCGCCGCGGGTTCCGTCCTTGCGGACCGCGCCCTTGCCCCGGGCGCGCATCGTGCGGCCGTTGGGGGTGCCGGGCGGGAGCTTCAGGGTGACGGCGGGGCCGCCGAGAGTCGGGACCCTCACCTCGCCGCCGAGGGCGGCCTCGGCGAACGTCACCGGGACGGTGACGGTGAGGTTGTCGCCCTTGCGTCCGAACAGCGGGTGCTCGCCGACGTGCACGGTGACGTACAGGTCACCCGCCGGTCCGCCCCGCTCGCCGGGCGCGCCCTTGCCGCGCAGCCGGATCCGCTGCCCGTCGGTGACGCCCGCCGGGATGCGGACCTGCATGGTGCGCGAGGACTTGGCGCGGCCGCTGCCGTTGCACTCCAGGCAGGGGTGCTCGGCGATCAGGCCGCGGCCCTTGCAGTCGGGGCACGGGTCGGTCAGCGAGAAGCCACCGCCCGAGCCCCGGGCGACCTGCCCGGTGCCGACGCAGGTCGGGCACACGCGCGGCGTGCCGTTCTTGTCGCCGGTGCCGGAGCAGGCCTTGCAGGGCGCTTGCGAGGTCATCCGCAGCGGGACGGTCGCACCCTCGATCGCCTC
This sequence comes from Streptomyces sp. NPDC002520, assembly GCF_053595235.1. Lineage (NCBI taxonomy): Bacteria > Bacillati > Actinomycetota > Actinomycetes > Kitasatosporales > Streptomycetaceae > Streptomyces > Streptomyces sp. NPDC002520. The sequence goes on from NZ_JBSFXG010000003.1 coordinate 28,215, forward strand.
GGTGAAGCTGAGGGTGACCTCCGTGTCGACGTCCTGGCCGCGGCGCGGCTGGGTACGGGTCGGGCCCGTGCCGCCCCGGTTGAACAGTCCCCCGAAGACGTCACCGATCCCGCCGCCGAAGCCGCCGCCCGTCTGGGCACCGCCTCCGCCGGCGCCTCCGAAGAGGTCGCCCAGGTCGAAGTTGAAGGAGCCGCCTGCGCCCGGACCGGGCCGGAAGCCGCCGTTGCCGAACAGGGCGCGGGCCTCGTCGTACTCCTTGCGCTTCTTCGGGTCGCCGAGGATGTCGTTCGCCTCGGAGATCTCCTTGAAGCGCTCCTCGGCCTTGGCGTTGCCCTTGTTGGCGTCCGGATGGAACTCGCGGGCGAGCTTCCGGTACGCCTTCTTGATCTCGGCCTCGGTGGCGTCCTTGGGGACGCCGAGAACCTTGTAGTAGTCCTTCTCGATGAAGTCCTTGGTACTCATCCCCGACGTCCCTCCTTCCCCTCAGTAGTGTTCACGTCAGCCCTCGTCCGGGCCACCGTTCTCCTTGTCGTCGGCCGCCGTGTTGTCCTCGGCGTCCTCGGCCTTGACGGTCTGCGCGCCCGGCTGCGGCTCGGCGACGGCCACCCGCGCGGGGCGGATGGTGCGCTCGCCGATGCGATACCCGGGCTGCAGGATCGCCACGCAGGTCGTCTCGGTGACGTCCGGCGCGTAGGAGTGCATCAGGGCCTCGTGGATCGTCGGGTCGAAGGGCTCGCCCTCCTTGCCGAACTGCTGAAGGCCCATCTTCGCCGCGACGGTCTCCGTCGACTCGGCGACGGACTTGAAGCCGCCGACCAGTTCGCCGTGCTCCCGCGCGCGGCCGATGTCGTCGAGCACGGGCAGGAGCTCGGTCAGGAGGTTCGCGACGGCGATCTCCTTGACCGCGATCCGGTCACGCTCGACACGGCGGCGGTAGTTCTGGTACTCGGCCTGGAGGCGCTGGAGGTCCGTCGTGCGCTCGTTCAGCGCCGTGCGGACCTGGTCCAGCTGGGCCACCAGACCGGCGTCTGTGCTTGCGTCCCCGGCCGGGGCCGCCCCCTCCTCGGGGGCGGCCTTCGGCTCGGCGTCGTCGGGGGTCGCGCCGGAGGGGACGTCGGGCTTCTCCTCGAAGCCCGGGGTCTCCTCCGTCACGCGGCACCGTCCTTGCGCTCGTCGTCGACGATCTCGGCGTCGACGACATCGTCGTCCTTCGCGTCACCGGCACCGGCGGTGGCGCCGGCGGCCTGCGCGCCCTGGGCGTCGGCGTACATGGCCTGGCCCAGCTTCTGGGAGACGGCCGCGACCTTCTCCGTGGCGGTGCGGATCTCGGCGGTGTTGTCGCCCTCGGCGGACTCGCCCTTGAGCTTCTCCTTCAGCTCGGCGATCGACGCCTCGACCTCGGTCTTGATCTCGCCCGGGACCTTGTCCTCGTTGTCCTTGAGGAACTTCTCGGTCTGGTAGACGAGCTGCTCGCCCTGGTTGCGGGTCTCGGCGGCCTCGCGGCGGGCGTGGTCCTCCTCCGCGTACTTCTCGGCCTCCTGGCGCATCCGGTCGACCTCGTCCTTCGGCAGCGAGGAGCCGCCGGTGACGGTCATCTTCTGCTCCTTGCCCGTGCCCAGGTCCTTGGCGGTCACGTGCATGATGCCGTTGGCGTCGATGTCGAAGGCGACCTCGATCTGCGGCACGCCACGCGGGGCCGGCGGCAGACCGGTCAGCTCGAACATCCCGAGCTTCTTGTTGTACGCCGCGATCTCGCGCTCGCCCTGGTAGACCTGGATCTGCACGGACGGCTGGTTGTCCTCGGCCGTCGTGAAGATCTCGGAGCGCTTCGTCGGGATCGTGGTGTTGCGCTCGATCAGCTTGGTCATGATGCCGCCCTTGGTCTCGATGCCGAGGGACAGCGGGGTCACGTCGAGGAGCAGGACGTCCTTGACCTCACCCTTGAGGACACCGGCCTGGAGGGCGGCGCCGATGGCGACGACCTCGTCCGGGTTCACACCCTTGTTGGCCTCGTTGCCACCGGTCAGCTCCTTGACGAGCTCGGCGACGGCGGGCATACGGGTGGAGCCACCGACGAGAACGACGTGGTCGATCTCGCCGAGCTGGATGCCGGCGTCCTTGATGACGTTGTGGAACGGCGTCTTGCAGCGCTCCAGCAGGTCCGCGGTCAGCTGCTGGAACTGGGCGCGGGTGAGCTTCTCGTCGAGGTGCAGGGGGCCCTCGGCGGAGGCGGTGATGTAGGGCAGGTTGATCGAGGTCTCGGTGGAGGAGGACAGCTCGATCTTGGCCTTCTCGGCGGCCTCGCGGAGGCGCTGGAGGGCCATCTTGTCCTTGGACAGGTCCACGCCGTGGCCGGACTGGAACTGCTTGACCAGGTAGTCGACGACGCGCTGGTCCCAGTCGTCACCACCGAGGTGGTTGTCACCGTTGGTGGCCTTCACCTCGACGACGCCGTCGCCGATCTCCAGGAGGGACACGTCGAAGGTGCCGCCACCGAGGTCGAAGACGAGGATCGTCTGGTCGTCCTTGTCGAGGCCGTAGGCCAGCGCGGCGGCCGTCGGCTCGTTGACGATGCGCAGGACGTTCAGGCCCGCGATCTCGCCGGCCTCCTTGGTGGCCTGACGCTCGGAGTCGTTGAAGTACGCCGGTACGGTGATGACCGCGTCGGTCACCTTCTCGCCCAGGTAGGCCTCGGCGTCGCGCTTCAGCTTCTGCAGGATGAACGCGGACATCTGCTGCGGGTTGAAGACCTTGCCGTCGAGCTCGATCTTCCAGTCGGTGCCCATGTGGCGCTTCACCGAGCGGATGGTCCGGTCCACGTTCGTGACCGCCTGGCGCTTCGCGACCTCGCCGACGAGCACTTCGCCGTTCTTGGCGAAGGCGACGACGGACGGCGTGGTCCTGGCGCCCTCGGCGTTGGTGATGACGGTGGGCTCGCCGCCTTCCAGAACGCTGACGACGGAGTTAGTCGTGCCCAGGTCGATGCCGACCGCACGTGCCATGGTTGATTCCTCCAGCTGACTTGAGTGGAACAGGCTCAAGTGTGCACCACTCGGGCCGCCGGGTCAATAGACATGAGTCAGAGAGGCTCAACTCTTATCCGTTCCTTACACGCAACTGCCCGCTGACCTGCGCAGATACTGTCCGACGGGGCTGCTGGACACGGATGCGAAGGAGTACGACGACGGCGACAGCAGCCACACCCGCCACCCAGAGCACGGCACTTTCCGTCATCCAGCCCGTATGCACGAGCACGCCCACGAGCACCGCGGCGAACGATCCGGCCCCCAGCACCACGACGGCGCCCTGCGCGGTGAGACCGAGCCGCCGCAGCCGGTGCGCGAGATGGTCGGGCCCGCGCCGCAGCAACGGCCGGCGGGCCGCCCGCCGGGCCAGGACCACGAGCAGGAAGTCGGCGCCCGCGACCGCTCCGAGGCAGAACAGCACGCCCGCACTGGGCGCGAGCGCGTACCCCGCGCGCGTGAAGACGGCGGCCGAGGACAGCAGGAACCCGGTGAACAGCGCGCCGCCGGCGCCGAGTCCGACCCGCGCCGGACTCCAGTTGTGCATCAGGAAGCCGGTGAGGGCGGCCGCGAACACGCTGAGCAGCACGGCCAGCCCGTCCATCACCTCGGCGGCGGCGCAGGCCCCCGCACCGAAGGCGGTCACCACCCCCACGGTCCCGACAAGCCCGTCGGCGTGGTCCAGCCCCTTGAAGGCGAGGGCGGAGAACACGATCCACCCCACCGCCAGCACCCCGCCCCCGACACCCGTCTCGTCGTACGGCACCACGCAGGCCGCCGCCAGCGCCGTACCGGCGACGAGGACCCGCGCCCGCAGCCGCCACACGTCGGCGACCAGCCCGAGCAGGGCGACCGCGGCGGCGGCGAGGAGCAGCCGGCCGACCCCGTCCCCGAGCGGGGCGACCCGCGTCCACTCACCCGTCCAGGCGACCAGGCACGTGACGGATACGACGGCGATTCCGCCGGGCACCGGCAGGGGCCGCTGCCTGCGCCGGTCGACGATGCCCGCCTTGAGCGCGGGCACCCGCAACAGCGCCGTGAGGACGGCGGCGAGCAGAAGGGCGGCGGAGGCCGCGATGATCCCGTAGAGCACCCGACCAAGTTAGGCGCGAATGTAGCAATTCGGTATGAATAACACGATCTGATCGCATGGTTCGCCCACCCGGTTCAGGCGACCCTCAGCGACCCAGATCACCCCGCACCTGGCTACAGTGCGAGTAAAGATGAGGGTAGTCTCAGACGGACTGCATAAGTTACCGCTTAGTAATTTCCCTCGCAGGCCCGAGGAGCCCCGAAATGCAACTCGCCGCGATCATCGTGTCGCTGGTTCTGATCGTGGTCGGCGTGGCCCTGTTCCTCCGCGCCCTCCTGCAGATCTTCAACTTCATGCGGCTTGGCCAGAGCGTGCCCGCGGGCACCCGGACCGACGAGCCCTATCAGCGCACCGTCACCCTGGTACGGGAGTTCCTCGGGCACACCCGGATGAACCGCTGGGGCATCGTCGGTGTCGCGCACTGGTTCGTGGCGATCGGCTTCTACACGCTGCTCCTGACGATCGTGAACGCCTTCGGCCAGCTGTTCAAGGCCGACTGGATCCTGCCGGTCATCGGCCACTGGGCGCCGTACAACGTCTACGTCGAGTTCATCGGCACCATGACGGTGATCGGGATCCTGGCGCTGATCGTCATCCGGCAGCTCTCCCGGCCGGACCGGCCGGGCCGCAAGTCCCGGTTCGCGGGCTCCAACACCGGCCAGGCGTACTTCGTCGAGACGATCATCCTCGTCGTCGGCGTCTGCATCTTCATGCTGCACGCGCTCGAGGGCGCCCAGAACCACGTCGACGGCTACGAGGCCTCGTTCTTCATCTCGTACCCGGTCGTGGCGTGGCTGAAGGGCATGGACGTCTCCACCCTCCAGAACCTCACCTACTTCTTCGCCGGCCTGAAGATCGCGGCCTCCTTCATCTGGATGATCGTCGTCTCGCTGAAGACCGACATGGGTGTGGCCTGGCACCGCTTCCTGGGCTTCCCGAACATCTGGTTCAAGCGCGACGCCAGGGGTGGGACCGCCCTGGGCGCCCTGCTCCCGATGACGTCCGGCGGCAAGCCGATCGACTTCACCGACCCCGGCGAGGACGACGTCTTCGGCGTCTCCCAGGTCGAGCAGTTCTCCTGGAAGGGCCTGCTGGACTTCTCCACCTGCACCGAGTGCGGCCGCTGCCAGTCGCAGTGCCCGGCCTGGAACACCGGCAAGCCGCTCTCCCCGAAGCTGCTGATCATGTCGCTGCGCGACCACGCGCACGCCAAGGCCCCCTACCTGCTGGCCGGCGGCGGCAAGACCATGGAGGGCGAGGAGAAGGCCTCCGAGGAGCAGCTGAAGGACGTCCCGGCTGCCGCCCTGGCCGAGGCCGAGCGCCCGCTGATCGGCACCGCCGAGGAGAACGGCGTCATCGACCCGGACGTGCTGTGGTCCTGCACCACCTGCGGCGCCTGCGTCGAGCAGTGCCCGGTCGACATCGAGCACGTCGACCACATCGTGGACATGCGCCGCTACCAGGTCATGATCGAGTCCGCGTTCCCGTCCGAGGCGGGCACGATGCTCAAGAACCTGGAGAAGAAGGGCAACCCCTGGGGCCTGGCCAAGAAGCAGCGCCTGGAGTGGACCAAGGAGGTCGACTTCGACATCCCGGTCGTCGGCAAGGACATCGAGGACCTCACCGAGGTCGAGTACCTGTACTGGGTCGGCTGCGCCGGCGCCCTCGAGGACCGCGCCAAGAAGACCACCAAGGCCTTCGCCGAGCTGCTGCACATCGCGGGCGTCAAGTTCGCGATCATGGGTGGCGACGAGAAGTGCACCGGTGACTCCGCCCGCCGCCTGGGCAACGAGCCCCTCTTCCAGGAGCTCGGCATGGAGAACGTCGCCGCGCTGAACATGGCCTTCGGCGAGGAGATGGACGACGAGGGCAACGTCACCCCCGAGTCGAAGAAGCCGAAGTCCGCGAAGAAGATCGTCGCGACCTGCCCGCACTGCCTCAACACCATCGGCAACGAGTACCCGCAGCTCGGCGGCGACTACGAGGTCATCCACCACACCCAGCTGCTCCAGCACCTGGTCGACGAGGGCAAGCTCGTCCCCGTCACCCCGGTCGAGGGCATCATCACCTACCACGACCCCTGCTACCTGGGCCGCCACAACAAGATCTACACGCCCCCGCGCGAGATCATCGGCAAGGTCCCGGGCCTCAGGAACGAGGAGATGCACCGCCACAAGGAGCGCGGCTTCTGCTGCGGCGCCGGCGGTGCCCGGATGTGGATGGAGGAGCGCATCGGCAAGCGCATCAACAACGAGCGCGTCGACGAGGCACTCTCCCTCAACCCGGACATCGTCTCCACCGCCTGCCCGTTCTGCCTCGTGATGCTCACGGACTCCGTGAACGGCAAGAAGAACGAGGGCAAGGCCAAGGAGTCCATCCAGGTCGTGGACGTGGCCCAGCTGCTGCTCGACTCCGTCAGGACGCCGGTCGACCCGGCGGGCGCCCCGGAGAGCGCCGCCGAGCCCGAGCCGGAGCCCGCGAAGTAGCCGACGACGGCCCAACGAACGTACGGCGCCCCCTGACCCGCACAGGCAGGGGGCGCCGTCGTGTCCGGACGTAGATGACGGCCGTCCGCGAAGTCCGCCCGGACGGGCGGCTCGCGTCGGCGGGCTTCGGCTTCGCGCCGCTCTCTCCGGCGCCGCCGCTTACGCATGAATTCCGGCCACCGCAACCTCACCGCTTTCGCCCCGGTGAGCGGTGCACCGCGGCCGTTGCGCGATCAAGACCGGATCCCCAAAGCCTGCGTCCGCACACAAGGGCTGTGCGCCGGAGCGAAAGATCGCCCGCGCACGGAACGTGAGGATGGGTGCCACCGACGCCTGGCCCGTACAAGGGACATGCGGCATGTCGTTCACCCGGGCGAGGCCGTGCCGTTCCCGTGGCTGTGGGCGGTCGCATGCGGTAATCGGAATCCGAGGAGGACGTGATGGGACAACTCGACGGCAAGACGGCCGTGGTGACCGGTGGCTCGACGGGGATCGGTCTCGCCGCCGCCCGTCGTTTCGCCGAGGAGGGGGCGCACGTCTACCTCACCGGCCGACGGCAGGAGGTGCTCGACGCCGCGGTCGCCTCCATCGGGCGGGGCGCGACCGGTGTCCGCGGTGACGTGGCCAGCCCGGCCGACCTGGACCGCCTGTACGAGCGGATCGCCGCGGACGGCCGCCGAGTGGACGTGCTGTACGCGAACGCCGGAGTGGGGGAGGTGGCCCCACTCGCGCAGATCACGGAGGAACACCTCGACCTTGTCCTCGGCGTGAACGTGAAAGGCACCGTTTTCACCGTGCAGAAGGCGCTGCCGCTGTTGAACGACCACGCCTCGGTCATCCTCTCGGCCTCGATCTGGACCGTCGAGGGACCCGAGGGCTTCGGCGTGTACACGGCCACGAAGGCAGCGGCACGGTCCTTCGCCCGCACCTGGGCCAATGAGCTCAAGGACCGGGGCATCAGGGTCAACGCCATCAGCCCCGGGACGATCGACACGCCCGGACTCGACGGAGCCATCGGCGGCGCCCACACCGAGCAGGGCGGACAGGTGAAGGAGTTCCTGGTCTCCCGGATCCCGCTCGGCCGGATCGGCACCCCGGAGGACATCGCGGACGCGGCCCTCTTCCTCGCTTCCGACCAGAGCCGCTTCGTCACCGGTACCGAACTCTTCGTGGACGGCGGCACCGTGCAGGTCTGACGGCCACGCCCTCTCAGTCCCGGTCCACCGAAAACGGCAGAACGCTTTTCCTGGCGTCGCGAGGCGTCATGCCGAACTCCTGCCGGAATGCGGTACTGAACGACGCGTGACTGCCAAAGCCACAGGAGTAAGTGATCTGTGCGATGGAATGCCCGGCCCAGTTCCCACTGGTCAGCCTGGTCCGGGCGAGATGCAGTCGTTCCCGGCGGATGAGATCCCGCGATGTCGTGCCGGCGGCCTTCAACACCTCCTGGATGTAGCGGGTCGACCAGCCGAGAGCCCGCGCGATGCCCGCGACGTTGAGGTCGGGGTCGCACGCGTGGCGGCGGATGTGGCGTCGGATCTCCGCCTCGACCGTTGCCCGCTGCTCAGCCGGCGCCGAGTCCGTGGCCCCTTCCGCGGCCAGGCAGACGAGGTCGAGCAGATGCTCACAGGCGATGTCGAAGGTCGTCTCCGAGAGCTGCTCGCGCTCTTCCTGAAGCGTGGTCACCATCTGTCGTATCACCCGGCCCAGACCGCTGACACCGCTGAAAACCTGCGGCTTGCGGGCTGTGGCCGGGCTGCGGCGGTCGACTTCCTGCCCGGGAACGATCAACGCGATGGACACGAAGTCGTCCTTGTGCGCGAACGCCATCGGACGGTCCGTGTCGCACAGCGCCAGGAAACCGGGCGTGATTTCTCCCGAAGACGGCCCCTGTTCCACCAGGGCCGCTCCGGCGACCGGCACCAGCAGCTCGTAGGCACCCCGGGGGTCGGAGCGAATGTGCCGGGTCTCCCGGCTCAGATCTTCGTGGATGCCGCCGCACAGCGCGATGCCGTACGTCTTCGACCGCTGCCACTCCAGGCGTCCCGTCCACGGCGCGGCATCCGCCACCGCCATGCGGCTCGCACCGTGGAGACCGACGAAAGCGTCGCGCCAAGCGCTCATCGAGGACACCGACTCGGCCGAATTCCAGTGATACATCCAGCTATCACCTCGTTGTCCCTCTGGCGCAGGTCCGGTCACGGCCCATCGCCGGGTCGGCAGGCTGGGCGAGGCCGTACGGGCGATGCCCATTGTGCGTCATCCGTGACGGACCGAGGGCGAGGAAGCCCGGGTCGGCGGCGCCTGCCGTCGCGCGGGACCCGCATGAGCACGGGCGCCCGCGTCGACGGAGGACTTGCAGCCGACGGAGGAGTTGCAGCCGACGGAGGAGTTGCAGTCGACGGAGGAGTTGTAGGAGTTGTAGGAGTTGTAGCGGTTCGAGACCCACGTACCGTCCGGGTTCGTCCTCGCGCCCGGCCTGTCGGTGGTCGTCTGATCACCTTGCCGTGATGCCGCGCCGGTGCGGGGCGGCCGAGGTGGCCCGGACGGTTCGCGAGATCCGGCTCTACGCGGTCTTGGGCTCGGCCTGCTGGACGACCTCGAACGACCAGAGGGTCGAACCCGTGGCAGCTGGCTTCGGCTTCTCGCCGCCCTCCCCGCCACCGCCCTGGTGCGCTGCCTTCATGGGGCCCGCGAGCCACGCCTGGAAGGACTCCTCGTCGCGCCACCGGGTGTAGACGAGATAGCTGTCGGTGCCTTCGACGGGGCGGAGAAGCTCGAACCACTCGAAACCGTCGGAGCTCTCCACCGCGTGCGCGCGGGAGGCGAACCGCTTCTCCAGGACCTCCCGCTGCTCAGCTGGGACGGTCAGTACGTTGATCTTGACTACGCTCATGCACTCATCCTGCCCCGCCCCGCCGCCTCCCGCTCGGGCGCCCCGGCGGTCACGAGGATTTGCCGAAATCACGCACAACCCTTACACCCCAACGCGTGTCTCTAGATCGCCGAACGCTCCGTGAACTGCGGGACAACTCCCGACCTACACGGGCGATCCGCACCCCGTCGACTGCGGATGCCCGCCAGGCATCCCCCGCATGCACCAGGAGAAACCCGCATGCACAAGCCTCTGCGACTCGCCCTCGCGACCGCCACCGCCGCGGCGCTGACGGGCGGGCTGCTCACTTTCTCGGCCGTGACCGCCACCGCCGCGGACTCCACCAAGGTCCCGCAAGCCGACTTCAACCACGACGGTGTCGGTGACGTGGCCTTCTCCGCCGACGGCGCCTACGTGAACGGCAAGCAGGGCGCCGGACAGCTCGTCGTCCTCTACGGCACCCCGACCGGCGTCTCGTCGGCCAAGCGCGCCACGATCAGCCAGAACACGGCCGGCACCCCCGGCACCGCCGAGACCGGCGATCACTTCGGCGCGGAGACCGCGTACGCCGACTTCAACGGCGACGGCTACGACGACATCGCCGTCGGCTCCCCCGGCGAGGACGTCGGCACCGACAAGGACGGCGGCAGCCTCGCGATCCTGTGGGGCTCGGCCTCCGGCATCACCGGCAAGGGCGTCACGGTCGCCGACCCGGCCCCCACCGCGCACGACTACTGGGGCAAGAACCTCGCCGCCGGAGACTTCGACGGCGACGGCAAGGCCGACCTGGCCGTGGGCAGCTCCGCCGCCACCATCTACGTCCTCAAGGGCGGCATCAACACCTCCGGCGTCCCCGGCGGCAAGTACACGGTCAAGCCCCCGATCATGAGCACCGACGCCAACGGCCCGCTCAACCTGACGGCCGGCGACATCGACAACAGCGGCCAGACCGACCTGGTCGTCGACGGCTACGAGACGGACACCCAGTACGGCTGGAACCGCAACTACTACATCCCCGGCGGAGCGAACGGCCTGCACATGTCCGAGGCCATGACGCTCAAGCCCGGTGTGATCACCGCGATCGGCGACATCGACAACGACCACTACGGCGACATCGTCAGCGGGGCCTACTGGAACCCCGTCACCTCCGACGGCACCACCCTCCCCGACTCGGGCAAGGGCGGAAAGGTCTGGGTGACGTACGGCTCCGACGGCGGCCCGCTCACCCGGAGCGCCACCGGCATCACCCAGGACACCGGCAACGTCCCGGGCACCGCCGAGGGCAACGACTACTTCGGCTACGAGCTCGACCTGGGCGACGTCAACGGCGACGGCTTCCTCGACCTCGCGATCGGTGTCGCCGGCGAGAACATCGGCAGTGCCGCGAACACCGGTGCGGTCACGGTCCTCTACGGCACCGCGGACGGCCTGAACACCGCCTCCGGCGCCCAGTTCTTCGCCCAGTCCACGGCGGGCGTGCCCGGCAGCGACGAGAAGGACGACTACTTCGGCCAGGACGTCAAGCTGGACGACGTCACCGGTGACGGCAAGGCCGACCTGATCGTCGGCTCCCGGGAGAACGCCGACAACGGCGCGGTGACCTACCTTCCCTCCAACGGGACGAAGATCGTCACGACCGGCTCCCGCACGGTCTCCCCGAGCACCTCGGGCGTCTCCACCACGGGTTCCCCGTACTTCGGCGCCAACTTCGCGGACTGAGCCGGTCAGGCCGAGTCGGCCGATCAGTCCGAGTTGACCGATCAGTCCGAGTTGACCGATCAGGCCGATCGAGCTGTGACAACCCCTAGGGCGCACTGTTCAGTCCCCTAGGGGATGTCACAGCTCGGCCGCAATGCCGGGCCCGGATGGCCGGGCCCGGCACACGGCTCTCCGGGACCAGGTACGTTCGAAGACGTGGCTGGATTCAGGAACGGTGGCGGGGGCCGGAACAACCGCACGCCCCAGGGACAACGCGCTCCACAGGGACAACGCGCTCCGCAGGGACCGTCGTACGGCTATCCCTCGGCGCGGCAACCGTCGTACCCGGGGCAGGGACAGCCGTACGGCCATCCGGCCGACGGCGGGCCCGAGTACTTCGGTGACGACGGCTACCCGCACCAGGGCCCCGGCGGCCACGACCCGTACGCGGCGAACCAGCCGGGTCACACCCAGGCGTTCTCGGTCGACGAGGCCGCCGGCTACACGCACGGCGCGACCTACCACGCAGGCTCGGCCGCCCCGCCCGGTCCGATCGGCCCGCCCCTGCACTGGAAGGAACTGCTGAGGGGGATCATCTTCTCCCCCGACCAGACCTTTCTGCGCATGCGTGACTACACGATGTGGGCGCCCGCCCTGATCGTCACGTTCCTCTACGGCCTGCTCGCCGTCTTCGGCTTCGACGGCGCCCGCCAGGACGCGATCAACGCGACGCTCTCCAACGCGGTCCCGATCGTCCTGATCACCGCCGTCGCCATGGTCCTGAGCGCGTTCGTCCTGGGCGTGGTCACCCACACCCTGGCCCGCCAGCTCGGCGGCGACGGCGCCTGGCAGCCCACGGTGGGCCTGTCCATGCTGATCACCTCGCTCACGGACGCCCCCCGCCTGGTCTTCGCGATGTTCTTCGGCGGCGACGCCGGCTTCGTCCAGATCCTCGGCTGGGTCACCTGGGTCGGCGCGGGCGCGCTGCTCACCCTGATGGTGTCCCGCTCCCACGACCTGCCCTGGCCGAAGGCGCTGGGCGCGTCCGCGATCCAGCTGATCGCCCTGCTGTCGATCGTGAAGCTGGGCACGTTCTAACCGGACACGGTCCAGCCGGGCACGGACTGGCTGAGCACGTTCAAACAAAGAGGGCCCCTGGGAGTCGTGGACTCCTGGGGGCCCTTTCGCACGGCCTGCCCGGCGCCGGTTTGGCACCGGTTTGACGCGGCCGTCCGGCGCCGTTTACCTGGATGTGTGGCACGCACCGCGGCCATGAGGTCGGCACAGCCTCCGGGAGCGCGCATGCCTGCCCTAGACCCAGGACAACGTCTTCGTGCTCGACATCGGAGACGGCGAGAACCGCTTCCACCCCGACTGGCTCGCGTCGGTCGACTCCGCCCTGGACGAGGTGGAGAAGGCGGAGGGGCCCCGTGCCCTCGTGACCACCGCGACGGGGAAGTTCTTCTCCAACGGCCTGGACCTGGACTGGCTGGGCGCCCACCCCGACCAGCACGAGAGCTACCGCGCCACGGTCCATGACCTCTTCGCCCGGGTGCTGTCCCTGCCGTTGATCACGGTGGCGGCCCTGCAGGGGCACACCTTCGCCGCCGGCGCGATGCTCTCCCTCGCGCACGACTTCCGCGTCATGCGCGGCGACCGCGGGTTCTGGTGTCTGCCCGAGGCCGACATCAACATCCCGTTCACGCCCGGCATGGCCGCCCTGATCCAGGCCCGGCTGGCGCCGCAGACCGCGCACGAGGCCATGGTCACCGGCCGCCGCTACGGCGGCTGGGACGCGGCGAGCGCCGGCATCGTCGACCGGGCGGTGGACGAGGACGCCGTACGATCCACGGCCGTGGAGATCGCCGAGGCACAGCTCGGCAAGGCCGGCGACACCCTCGGCACCATCAAGGCGCGCATGTACGGCCCGGTCCTGGCCACCCTGCGCAAAACAGCCGCCCCGACCACCCCGACCGACTGACGACACAGTCGCGCAGAGCGGTCAGGCAGAGCGGTCAGAGCGCTTCCTTGTTCTCCTTGGGCGCCTCACCCGACTTGTGTACCGGCGGCAGAACGCTCCACGGGAAGTTGATCCAGTCGTCGGTCCGCTTCCACACGTACTCGCACTTCACGAGGGACTGGGACTTCTCGTAGATCACGGCGGAGCGCACCTCGGCGACGTGGTCGAGGCAGAAGTCGTGGACGAGCTTCAGCGTCTTCCCGGTGTCGGCGACGTCGTCGGTGATGAGCACCTTCTTGTCGGAGAAGTCGATGGCGTTGGGAACCGGCGCGAGCATGACGGGCATCTCGAGGGTCGTGCCCACACCGGTGTAGAACTCGACGTTCACCAGGTGGATGTTCTTGCAGTCGAGGGCGTAGGCGAGCCCGCCGGCGACGAACACGCCGCCGCGCGCGATGCTCAGCACGATGTCGGGCTCGTACCCGTCGTCCGCGATGGTCTGCGCCAGCTCGCGCACGGCGACGCCGAAGCGCTCGTAGGTCAGGTTCTCCCGCACGTCACTCATGATCTGGTCGCCCTCACACCTGGGTCCGATGGAAGTTCTGGAAGGACCGCGAGGCGGTCGGCCCGCGCTGCCCCTGGTAGCGGGACCCGTAGCGCTCACTGCCGTAGGGGAACTCGGCGGGGGAGCTGAGCCGGAACATGCACAGCTGGCCGATCTTCATGCCCGGCCAGAGCTTGATCGGCAGGGTGGCGAGGTTGGACAGCTCCAGGGTCACGTGGCCGCTGAACCCGGGGTCGATGAACCCGGCGGTGGAGTGCGTGACGAGTCCGAGCCGCCCGAGCGAGCTCTTGCCCTCGAGACGGGAGGCGAGATCGTCGGGGAGCGAGATGACCTCGTACGTGCTCGCCAGCACGAACTCCCCGGGGTGCAGGATGAACGGTTCATCGCCCTCGGGCTCGACCAGCCGGGTCAGATCGGCCTGCTCGACCGAGGGGTCGATGTGCGGGTAGCGGTGGTTCTCGAACACCCGGAAGTAGCGGTCCAGCCGCACGTCGATGCTCGACGGCTGCACCATGGTTTCGTCATAGGGATCGATCCGTACCCGCCCGGCGTCGATCTCGGCCCGGATGTCCTTGTCTGAGAGAAGCACGTAGCGAGGATACGCAAGGCGCGCGGAGCGACGACAATCGCGACGACTCCGCGCGCCTTTTCGATCTTCAGCCGGCTTCTCGATCTCCAGCCGGCTTCTCGATCTCCAACCGGTTTCTCGATCTCCAACCGGTTTCTCGATCTCCAACCGGTTTCTCGATCAGCGGCCGGCTACTCGATCTTCAACCCGCTGCCGGCCTTCGGCCCGCTCCTCATCTCTCGCCCGCTACCGCTTCTCCAGGGCGACGGGCACCACACTGCGGAGCCGGGCACACCGTGGACACCTCACGAGCCGGCCGGGGCCGAGGCGCTCGGCCTGCTGCATCGGGAACGACGCGGTGCTGAAGACGTGCCCGTCCGCACAGCGGACGACGGTGCGTTCCATCAAGTCCCTTAAGTCCCTTCCCCAAGAGCCGCGTCGGGCTCACTGCCCTGACGACAAAAGCCACATTACGGGATCAAAGAGACGACTCTCCAGGCGGCACTCCGACCTCGCCCGGCCCCTCTCCCACGCCCCCACGGTACGCCCCAACTCGCGTCCCCCGCACAGGGATCCCCTCAACTCCCACGACCCTCGCGCCGCCATCCGGGCACCCGGGGTCCACGATGAGGTACAGTGAGCGAGCGTTCGGACATCGGCCCCTCGGAGTCATCGGTCCGTGTGTATTACGCGGGTGTAGTTTAATGGTAGAACATCAGCTTCCCAAGCTGAGAGCGCGAGTTCGATTCTCGTCACCCGCTCCACGGAAAAGGCTCAGGTCACTGACCTGGGCCTTTTTGCTGGCCGGAGCCGGGACGGCAGCAGAGCCGGCACGGAAGGTCGTCGCCGAGTTCGCCGCATCCGTGGCTTGCGGGGGTCGGCCGACCGGGCTCAGCCGCGTGGGCGGTCGGCGCGGGTCAGCTCTGTCGTTTGAGTTCGCGGACCGCCGCGGGCAGTGCGAGGCACAAGGCGAAGGAGGTCGCGAATCCGCCTCCACCTGCCAGAACGACATCAGCGGGGCCACCGCCTGACTGGAGTACCAACAGACTCACGAAGAGGCCGACCACCATGGAGCAGGCAACGTACAGAGCCAACCACAGTTGCCACGTACGTGCGGAACGGGCTGTTGATTCGGGCATGAACGTAGATCCTTCCGAAAGTCAGGGGCGACAGGGAGAAGAGACGCGTAGGGAGATCGGCGGTAGCAGGCCGTCACAGTGGCTCAACCGAGCCGTGCAGCAGGTGTTCGGCGAGTTCGGCCCGCAGTCGGCCAAGTGCCGAGACGTACGAGGCGTACGCGTCGGCGCGTCGGCCGAGCTCACCGAGAAGATCCATGCTCAGCCGCTGCTGCCCGATCGGCGGGAAGCGCACGGGAAGGTGGCCTAGAGCCGCGGAGCTCAGCGACGGGGCTGCCGTGGCCGCTGCGCGGTGGGACATCCACTCGCGCGCGTACCGGAGGCCCAGGTAGGCGTGGAGGTACAGGGGGTCGATCTCGGCGTCCCGGAGTACGCGCAGACGCGTCACGTTCGAGCTGAGCAGCCATCCGGCCTGCGTGCCGGAGACCAGCGCGGGTTGTTGCTGCGCGCCTGTGCGTACGCAGACGATGTCGTCCGGTAGCAGTTCGAACTTCTTGAAGCGCTCGGCCGTCTGCCACGGCACGCGGTCCCGGGTTTCGTCTGCGATCCTCCCGTCAACGAGATCCTGCGGGAAGACGAGTGGAACACCGGCATCCGCCGTGCGTGCCGCCGCTGGTAGGCGGGTGTACGACGGCCCGGGTTGAATGTCGCACAGGTCCTTGAGCAGTGCCTCGTTCCAGCCGCCGGGTCCCGAACCCGTGCGGTAGCCGTTCCCCGTTTCCCTCGCCCGCCGCTCCAGCGCACATAGCCTGTCCGTGTGCTCCGCCACCGCGTCGCCGGCTTCGAGCAATGCGGCCGTTGCGGGAGCAGCGCCGTAGGTCCCGCTCCCCAGATAGTCGGCAGGGCGGAGTGAACATCCTTCGTCGGCGACGACCTCACGGGCCACGACGACAGCGGAGAAGCCTCGCTCGGCAGCACGTACCGCGTACTCGCTGTCCGGGCACTGTTCCCCGTCCAGCCAGGGGCGGACCACTGCCGTGATCGCGTCGCGATCCTTGTCTCGCAGCACGCGCCGGCGTCGGACCTTCGTTCCCAACTCCTGGGCGTCGACGAACAGGATGCCTTCCCTCGACGGATGCTCCGCTCGCCGCAGAACCCACAGGGACACCGGCACGGGCGTCGCGGAGAACAGATGGGACGGCACCGTGATGACGCACTCCACGGCGCACCTGCGGACAAGGGCGCGGCGGATCTCGCGCTCGGCGGCGTTCACCGAGTTGCCCGCCTTGACCGGCATGACCACCACTGCCCGCCCATCGGGTACCAGCGCGCCGAGGACGTACTGCACCCAGGCGAAATTGTCATTGCCCTGTGGCGGTGATCCGTACGACCAGTTTCCCGTCCGGCGCCCGGGGCCGGGTGCGTCGCTCATGTTGAACGGAGGGTTCGTCAGCACCACGTCAACACCGTGTTCACGGTTCGGTGGCCATCGGTCGGACCGGGTGCTGGTCAGCTTGGGCCGTACGCCGAGGTGGAGAAGGTACAGACTCGCGACCGCTTGCAGCCGGCCGTCGAGGGTCTCGCCGTACAAGGTCTCACGCGCGCCTCCGATGTGGTGGTGCGCAGCCGCCAGCATCTCTCCCCCTCTCGTGTAGGGGTCGAGCACCGTGGTCTTCTGTCCCGGGGTCAGTACGAGTGCCGCGGACAACGAGGCCAGACCCACCGGGCTGCAGAACTCCGAGCTCTGTAGCCCTTCCCTGGCGCTGAAGGACTCCCAGACGAGCTGGAACGCGCCGACGCCCGTGCCCGCCGCCGTCCGTACTGCCGTGGTGAGGTCGTCCCAGCTCCGCGGTTCCAGTTGCAGCAGGCTGCCGCGCATGTCGGTGCGGTCGCCGTTCCGGCGCAGCGTGTCCTGCGCCATGTCACCGAGGCAACGGAGCAGCGACTGCACGTCTCGGGCCCCTTGGCCTGCCGACATGACGTCCTCGACCCGGCGCCACCGCTCCGGTTCCGCATGTCGTGCGTACATCACGATCAGACAGAGATTCACGAAGTCCGCCATCGTCGCCGGACCTCGGACCCGGTCCGCGAGCGGGCCCATCAGCTGGTCGACTGCCTTCTTGTCCTCGGTCCCGATGCGTTGAGTGCTGCTCCCTACGGCTCTCGGCACCGCGGACGGCCGGTCGCCTCCGGTCCGGCGGAATCGGTCGGCGAAGGTGGTTCCCGCCTGTTCCCCCTCGAGCAACTGCGACTGAGGAATGGTGCGGTCCTTCAGCCATCGCATGATCTCGGCCTCGTGGAAGAGCTCCGTATCGCCGGAGCGCACGGGGGTGGGGAAGTCCTTGTGCCGCCGGGCCCAGTTCGACACGGCCGGACGCTTCACGCCTGCACGCTCTGCTATCTGGTTTCGGGTGACAAGGCCGGTTTGTTCATTGCGCGCCAACTGCACGTTGACTCCTGGTTGTTGGGCTGACCGAGGCTTCGATGTGAGGACCCTACGAGGGCTGGGGCGTACGATCCAAACGCGCATTCACAGTGCTCAATGAGTCCACCTGGGCGGAGTGGTGGGCAGTCTGCACCGCAACGGCCACGGACTAGACGAAAAAAGCATGTGAAAGCAGGTCGGACAACGTTCCCGTGACCCTTCGCTCAACCCGGAACCAACGATTACAGGGGTTAACAAAAATCTCGGTCGGTCTTCTCGCGCATACCTGGGAGCTTGGAAAGCCAGGCGACGCCGAGGGACCAGGTGGGCTTCTGGACCCCGGCGGGTGTGGACACGCGGCGGGGCAGGGGCGCGAAGCACACGTCCCTCCCCGGTTGTGCCGGGAGAAGGACGTGCGTCTGCGTGCGGGGCTCAGTCCTGGAGCTTCATGCCCTTGGGCGAGGTGAGGCCTTTGTCGGGGTGGGCACGGAATGTCGCCGTCCAGACGGTGGGCGGGCAGGACGCGCCGTTGGGGTGCTGTTCGGTCAGCTTGGCCTGGGTACTGTCCTCGACGACCTTGTCGCTGTTTTTCACGGAGGTCACGGTGAGCTGTACAGGCACGGTGGACGCGCCGATGTCGTCGGGGAGCCGGACTACCAGCCTGGCGAACGGGTCGTCAGGGCTGCCTGATGTCCGCTCCTCGCAGGTGCCGTCCACGCACAACCGGATCTTCGCCGCGTTCCGTCCGGCCGAAGTCGGCGGGCCGCCACACGGCAGCGACCTGCGAGTCCGCGTCGGCCTCGGTGCACGTCGTGTCCTGGCCGAGGAACAAGCATCCGGTCAGGGCAAGCGCCAGCAGGGGCGTGGGAAGGGTGCGGCGCATGTCAGTACCTCGCTACGGTGCCGGGGAAGGGGCCGCCTGCCAGTCCGGTACCGGTGAAGACCCGTCAGCACGCGGCGGGAGGCCGCCGATGCGGTGGCCACCACCGCCACCGCCTCCGCCGTCGGGGACGCCGACGGCGGTTCGGGCCTTGCACCGTTTCCGACCGAAGATGCTGCGACCTGCACGCCGATCGGAACGGAAGAGTTCGACGTGCTGGTTCAGGAAAGGAGAGCCCTCAGCCTTCTTTTCCCGTCGGGACCCACCCAAGCGGTGCACTGCACGGGACCGCTCCAAAGCCTTCGGGGAGGCTACGCCGCCGCGCTGCCCTGATCACCACTTGCCGGCATCCGCAGTGTGTGATCACCGAAGTCGGCAACCAGGTCCAACCTCCCGCCGAGCGCCTCGACGTAACGTGCGATGACATCGAGAGTGGCGACCTCGCCATGCTCGATCTGGGATACGCGAGCGATACTCACGCCCATGCGGGCAGCCACGTCCCTCTGGGCCAACCCGCATTGCTTGCGCGCCTCGGCGAGTTGATGACCGCGGGCTTCCGCCAGCAGACGACGCGAACCAGCTTCCACCTCAGCGGGATCCACACCGGCCGAGTACAGCTCCTGCTCCAGGGTCTCCCAGTCCTGTGGGGCCTTCTTGGGCATGCTTACTCCTCAGTCCTCAGTGTCACCGGTGTAGTCGCGGTAGAGCTGTTCAGCAAGAGGGATGTTGTCGCGGTACCAGCGCTCCCAGTTACCCGTCTTGTCGCCGCCGAGGAGTAGCAACGCGGAACGAGTCGGATCAAAGGCGAAGATGATCCGGATCTCGGACCGGCCACCCGATCCTGGCCTCAGCTCCTTGAGGTGATGCAGGTCCGACCCCTTCAGCCGATCCACAAGAGGACGGCCCAGAGTGGGACCAGCGTCACGCAGGGCGGCAACGGCCTGGGCAATCTGGGAGGCAGAACCGAGATCCTCCTTGATCAGCCGCCGGAACCATTCCGCGTACTCATCGGTGACCTTGATCGCCCAGCTCAAGACGACTCCCCTCGACACCAGCAAGTTTAAGGATTTCCTTAAATGGCGGCAAGCTGACTGTTCCGGCACTGCCCCCGCCGGCAGGAATCCCTCATGGGCCACCACCCCTGGTGGGAGGTGCCGAATCTCTCACCTCACGCAGAAGCTCACGCCACGCGCGAATAACGGCACCCACGTCCAGCAGGAGTGCTCGCACCTGGCGGTGCAGCACGCGCATCACGAACAGTCCCAGGGCGGAGCTCCATCCCACGGTGATCCACCCCATCAGGCTGCCTCCTCACCTCGGACAGCAAGATCCTCACCATGAGGGCTGAGGTCTTTGCCGGGAGAGGTAAATCTCGCAATCTTGAGTGGCGGTATCGCGCCACACCCACCGCCCTGGGTACAAGGCTGCCCGCCATGAAGATCAGAGTCAGCATCACCACTGAGGCTTTTTGTGATCTTGAGAGCTAAGGCAGGGGACCGGCATCCATGTGCAGTAGCGACGCCCCCCTCAGCCGCCTACGCGTCGACGAGCCCCGAGCACGGAGAAGGCGACATAGGCACGGCACTCGCTCACCTCACGGCGTCGTGCCCATAGCGTGCCCTTCAGAGCGGACAACCACGGTCAACAGGGGAGCCACCAAGCACTCACGCGTGCGGTGACACAACGAATCTATGCAGGTCAGCGACCACGTGGCCGCCCAAGCGCCGTCGCTTCCCAAGCTGAGAGCGCGAGTTCGATTCTCGTCACCCGCTCCAACAGGAACCCCCAGGCCAGAGGCCTGGGAGTTCCTTGTTGTCCAGACCGGTGGGCGGGTCGGGCACCACAACCGCACCATTAGCTTTCGGCGGCCTCCTCGTTGTGCCGCACGAGCCTGACGGAGAAGAGCAGACCCAAGGACTCGAACTCCAGAAGGAGGACCCCTCGAAGGAACGGCCGATACCGTATCGAACTCCGCTGGCCCGCCCCGCCTGTCGGACGCGGCATCGCGGTTCGGCGTGGGAGACGAGAGCCGTGGTCCACCGGCCCGGTGCCTCATCAACGTGACGTGCGCGGCCTGCCCTGACACGTCAGGGACGCGATCTTTCCGGCGCACCGGGCGTGGTTCACTTCTCCGTGCCCGGGGCCTGGTCGGTTCCCACCCGCCTGCTGTGGGACCGGGAGTGCCGCCGACGCCGGTCTCGTACCGGCCAGAGCAGGACATACGCGGTGGAGGCGATGACGAAGCCCAGGCGGATCAGGCCGCGGGCCGCGTCATCGGGAACGACGAAGACCGTGCCGTACAAGGTGATCAGGCCGATCCAGCTCCACCAGGGCACCAGGTGCCGCTGTCCGATCACGTCCCACAGCAGTGTGCCCAGCAGGACGGAGGCGGTGTAGTACGTGTAGACGCTGGGGTCCAGGGCGATCCGGGCGTTGGCGCCGAGCAGGACGACGGCGGGCCAGCGGCCTCGCCAGACCGCGACACAACCCAGCGCCAGGCCCACCGTGGCCTGCGCGGGCCGGTCCCAAGGAGGGGTTCGCGGATCGTCGACGCCGAGCCAGTGCAGCGCGGACGCAGGCTGGTTGGGGATGGTGAACTCGGCTGCACCAAACGACTGCGGGGCATGGAGGAGGAACGGCAGCCAGGCGAGCGCGACCAGAGCCGCGCACCACAGACCCGCGCGCAGCCACTGCCCCCTCGGCAGTGCGAGCAGCAGCGGCAGAAAGGCCAGCGTGGTCGGTTTGGAGTCCATGGCCAGGGCCAGGAAGACGCCCGTCGCAGTGGGGCTGCCGCGAGTGAGAGCGCATACGGCAAGGGCTGTGAAGAAGAGTGCCAGTACGTCGTCGAGGTGACCGAAACGGACGGAGACCTCGATCCACATCGGGATGAAGGCCAGGCCCGCGATCAGGACCCGCTGCCGCAGTCGCTGGTGATTGGTGCCCGTGCCCAGGAGATGCAAGGCGGCGCTGCGTCCGGCCACCACCAGGATCAGCAGACCGAGCAGGGACATCACAGCGGCGGCCAGGAACTGCCCGACGGGCTCGGGAAAAGGGTTGAACAGGCCCGCCGCCAGGAAGCTGACGGGGCCCATCTGGAGTTCGGGGTGGTGGGCGTACAGATTCAGACCGCCATCTGCCCTGCCCGAGCCCGCGTAGAGCAGCTCCCCACCAGTACGCAGGTAGTGCCAGGAGAACCCCCCGTGGGGCTGGACCACGGCGAACCAGAGGATCGTCCAGGCGGTGAGCAGCACCAGGTGTACCCGCTGGCTGATGGCCGACACGCTTTCTCACTTTCGGTTCTCGTCGCCTCGCTCGGTATCCACACGTCATGCGCCCTTCCTAGAGATGGCCGGAAGGCAGGGCAGGTTCTCGGTGTGAGGTAAGAAGCGGCAGGCTGGTCCGCTGAGCCGGACAGACCGCCGGTCGCAAGGATGCGGTCGCAAGCAGCGGCAGCGAGGTGGAACCGGCAGTTTGTGATCTTCCGAACCAGGGCGGCGACCGGCATCAGTGTGCAGCCGCGACGGCTCCTCCCCGTCGGCCTACGCGTCAACGAGCTCCGAGCCGGGAGAAGGCGGCATGGGCAGGCACTCGTCCACGTCACGGCGTCGTGCCCATAGCGTGCCCTTCAGAGCGGACAAGCACGGTCACCAGCGGTTCGTCGGCGACGCAGCACGGAGCCGATCGCATCGTAAAAGCGCAGTTCAGCAGTCATGCGGTGCGGGAAGCGCCGTCGCTTCCCAAGCTGAGAGCGCGAGTTCGATTCTCGTCGCCCGCTCCATGATTGAGGCCCAGGTCAGAGACCTGGGCCTTTTTGCTGTCCTCGCTGATCACTCGCCGCTTGCCATATTCGTGCCAGAAGGCTCGTCGGAATTTCTTCGCGGCAGCGGCCCGCGCCTTCCTCGTCGCAGGCCCATGCGGTCGTCGCCGACAAGGCGAACGATGCGTTGAAAAGGAAGGGAAACTCGCAGAGAAATCACCGAAGGTAGGTGTCCGCCGTTGTCTGGAAGCCCTGGCTTACCGACACCGCGACGGGCCGCCCGGCCCGCCCGAGCTGCGGCGAGCCTCTGCGTCGAGGGAGCAGCGCGGGAGGGAGCACGGTGCGGTGTCCCCAGTTCGGCGGGAGACGCCCCCGAGACACCTGATAACAGGTGTCTCAAGAGGCACATCTGTGCGATCATTCGCCTGATTTCGCCGTGCGCCGCCCTCGATCCCGCGGTCACGTAGGGCCCCGGCATTCACTTGCGTCGCTCGACGCCGTCCTGGGGGGGAACGCAATTGCCCTACTGCCTGTGTACGCGCGGGAGATCCGCGGTGTACACCGCACTACTGTTCACGCTCACGCTGTCGGTCCTGCTGGCAGCCCTTCTCCCCGTCGGCGCGGCACAGGCGTCCGACGGCACCATGACCACTGCCGCGTCCGATGCCACCACATCGGCCACCGCGACCGGCAGCACCACATCGTCCGCCTCAGCCTCCACCGCCGCCGAGGACTGCGCCAGCCTCCCGCTCGCCCCCTTCGGCGACCCGGGTTCCGCGCTGGGCAAGGCGACTGTTCCCGCCGGCGGCAGCGCCTGCTTCACCTTCACCGCCGAACAGCCCGGCCTGTACCGCGTGCTGACGGAGCGCACCGCGACGAGCGCCCAGGTCTTCGACGGTGAGACCGAGTTGGACTGCTACGACGCCACGTGGGGCAGCGGCTGGTGCACGCTGCCGCGCGCCGGCGCCTTCACCCTGAAGCTCGTCAACACCAGCTGGGGGACCGGGTCCAGCGAGATCCCCGTGACCGTCACCCCACTCGCCGCCACCGCCGGCTGTGCGCAAGAGACCGGCACGTCCTGGGACCTTCCTCCGGTCACCGGCTCCGTGGCCTCTCCGTTCGGCCTCGTGTGCCATCCGTTCACGGGAAAGCCCGGCGAGCGGATCACGGTCGACTTCCATACCGACACCTACGGCGAGAGCATCAACTGGATCACCGATGAGACGGGTGCCCACATCTGCCCGCACTTCAACGAGGACGACAGCGAGGGATGTGTGCTGCCCGGCGACGGGCCGTACCGGGTGCTGGGGCGCGTCAGCGAGGCCGAGCGCGGCTTCCCCGCCCCGTACACCCTGAAGATCCGCCGGCTGTCCGACCCCGCCGGTTGTGCGCGCGTCCCCGTGAACGCGTACAACTCCGCCCCCACCACGGTGGATCCTGCCGTCGGCTGCAAGATTTTCACCGCCTCGGCGGCGGGGCGGTACTCCGTGTACGAGGTGACCGACGGAGCCCGTTCAAGCCTCAGTGTGTACAACCGTGACGGGAAAGCCGTCTGCGCCGGCTGCGGCATCCCCGCCGGTGACTACACCGTCCTCACCGACCACGCCACGCTCATCGTCGACCGCGCCGGAACCGCCGGCTGCGAACCGGTCGAACTCGGCACCCACCAGGGCACCTTCGCCACGGCGGGCGAGATCGACTGCCTGACGCTGCCGCTGCCCGAGGGCGCCCGGATGGCCGCGCTGACGCCCCTGAGCGGACCGGCTCCGCAGCCGGAGGTCGTGGTCGTCGACGCCGACGGCGTCCAGCGGTGCAACTGGGAGACCCTCGGCGCGGGCACCTGCGCACTGACCGGCTCCGCCCCGTTCCGCGCCCTGGTGTCCACCGACGACAGCAACACGGCGACCGGTTCGTACCGCATCGCCCTGCACCGCACGGACGCGGCGAGCGACTGTCCGGCCGTCCCGGCGGGCGACTTCACCTCCGAGAGCGCCGTGGCCCGGTTCAGCACCGGCGACGGAGTCTTCTCCCATTGCCTGTCCATCCCCGCGGACGACCACAGCGCGGTGGAGAACCTCCAGTTGCGGGCCGTCTCCGGCAGCTCCACGGCCGAGTTCTCGGTGCTGGATGCCGGCGGCAAGCAGGTCTGCTCCGTCTGGCCCTCCATGTCCACCTGGACCACCTGCGCCCTCACCCCGGGCGTCGCGCACACGGTGCTGGTCACCGGCCGCGATACCGCCGCCGAGTACACCCTCACCCGGCGTGACGTCACCGCCACCGCCAAGGGCTGCACGGCGAACCCGGCGACCGCGGTGGGCGGTCCGTCCACGGGCGGCACTCTCGCGGCGCCCGGCCTGCTGCTCTGCCGCCAGGTGACCACCGCCGATGCCGGGGACACCCTGCACCTCAACGTCCGCGACCCGCTGGGCACCGCCAACATCCTGGCGTACGACGCGGAGGGCGACGCCGTCTGCTCGTACCGCAACAAGGCGTGCGCGGTCACCGGCTCCACCAGTTACCAGGTCCTCGTCACCGTCCCGACGAACCTGTCGGCCGCCGAGTCCTATCGGTTCGACGCCCTGCGCATCTCGACGCCCGCCGGGCCTGCCGCCGAGTGCGCCAAGGTCCCGAACGTCAGCTATGGGTACGGGCCGGTCACCGGCACCCTGGACGAGCAGCACACCGCGGCCTGCGCGGCGCTGCCCACCGCATACCACGACTCCTTCGACTTCGTGGTCAGCGACACCGCGGGTGGCACCCAGACGGCCGTCCCCGCGCTGTACGACGCGAGCCTGGACAACAACTGCACGCTGTACATCCCGAGCGGCTACAGATGCTCCGTGAGTGAGCCGTACACGACGGAGGTCACCCCGGGCATCCTGGTCGTCGGGCTGCCGGAGAAGGCCTCGCAGACCGCCTACAAGGCGGAACTCGTCTGTGTGTACTCGATCTGCGGCACCGAGAAGGTCAGCGCCGGCACGGTCACCCCGACCAGCGGCGTCAGCGGCACCAAGACCACGCTGACCGTGACGGGCACCGCCCTGCACGAGGACGACAAGGTGCGGATCAGCCAGTCCGGCAGGACGGTCGAGTCCACCACCACCTCGGTGGCCGCCGACCGGAATTCGCTGACGGCCGTTCTGGACCTGACCGGACTCACCCCAGGCGACTGGAGCCTCAGCGTCATCACCCACAACGGCTGGCAGTACCCGCGCGGCAGCTTCACCGTCACCCCGGCCCCGCTGACGAACACCGCCGCCCCGACGATCACCGGCACCGCCCAGGTCGGCTCCCGGCTCACCGCCAAGCCCGGATCCTGGACGCCGATCCCGGACTCGTACACCTACCAGTGGAAGGCCGACGGCCAGGCGGTCTCGGGGGCCACCGCCTCCACGTACCTGGTACCCGCCTCGCTGCGCGGCAAGAAGCTGACCCTGGCCGTCACCGCCCGCAAGAGCGGCTGGCAGAGCGCGACGGCCGAGTCATCCACACGCGTCATCACGGCGGCGCCCAGGGACCACGCGGGCGCCGGCTCGGTGCCGGACGGCGTCGGGGATCTGCTGACGCTGAACTCCACCGGCTCGCTCACCTTCCAGCATGGTTCGGGCACGGGGGTCTTCTCGGGCAAGACCAGCGGCTCGGGCTGGTCGACATCCATCAAGGCGGTGCCGTTCGGGGACGTGAACGGTGACCGGTGCAACGACGTGCTGGTTCGGATGGCTGACGGCTCCCTGCGGGCGTACCGGCCGGGCTGCGGCAAGGCGGTCACGCCGTCGACGTCGTATGTGTCGCTGGGCACGGGCTGGAACCAGTACAACGTGCTGACCTCGCCGGGGGACATCACCGGTGACGGGCGGGCGGATCTGATCACTCGTAACTCCTCCACCGGGGCGGTGTATCTGCACAAGGGCACCAGCGACGGGAAGCTGGCGACGCGGGTGAAGCTGTACGACAACTGGAAGGGCTACAAGAAGATCATCGGGGTCGGAGATCTGAACGGCGACGGCCACGGGGATCTGCTGGCGCAGGATGCCTCGAACGAACTGTGGCGCTACAACGGCACGGGGACGGGGAAGTTCGCGGCCCGGGCGAAGGTGTTCGACGACTGGGGTGCGGCGTACAACGTCGTCGTCGGCGTCGGGGACATCACCCGTGACGGGAAGGCGGACCTCGTCTCCCGGGACACCTCCGGCAACCTGTGGCGCAACAGCGGCGACGGCAGGGGATCGTTCTCCGGTCGGGTGAAGATCGCCACCGGATGGCAGGGCTACAAGGCTCTCTTCTGATCCGACGCCGCGAGAGGACGAGGCAGGCCCCGACCGTGACGGTCGGGGCCTGCCTCGTCCTCAGAGGCGGAGACGTCCGGATTGTGCCCCCGTCGGCGAGGTGGCAGCACGCTCGGCCGAAGAGTGCCACCCTCGGGTGCACCGCGTGTGCGCGACTCGTCGCGCTCCAGGGCCTCACGGCCCCGACGATCTCTCTGCTCAACACCGGCCGGGCGCCCGCTCACGATCGTGCCGTAGCCCTGACGGGACTCCAGCCAGCCGTCCCATTTCAGCAACTCAAGCCCCCGTACGACGGTCGGGCGGGACATCCCGAAGGCCTGCACCAGCTGATTCTCACTCGGAACCCGGGTGCCGGGCGGATACGTGCCGTCCTCGATGCGAGGCTGGATCGCCTGCGCGAGGCGTACGCACCACGACTTCACCGGCCTCGACCAGATCACCCCGGCTGTCTCAGCAGTGCCGGCCGAGGCCCGCCCGATCGCTCCAGCGGGCTGACCCTCCCGCGCCTCGCGTCGGAACTCACTCACACCTTCGCGTTGCTCGACCCGCACCACGGCGCCGAAGGCATCACACGCCAGCTGGAAGAGCTGATCAGACATTTGGACCCGGAGTCGATCGACCTCCTGGACGTCGGCGGCGACATCCGCGCGCAAGGCGACGAGCCGACCCTGAAGAGCCCACTCGCCGACGCCCTCACCTTGGCCGCAGCCTGCCAAGTGAACGCACCTATCCGCCTGTTGGTCGCCGGTCCCGGCCTGGACGGCGAACTCTCACCGGACGGCCTACGCCCGATGCTCGGTCCCGTCGCCCACACCCTCACGGCGAAGGACGTGGAGCTGATCAGCACGGTCCTGGAATGGCACCCCTCCGAGGCCACGGCGATGCTCGCCGCAACGGCCCGAGGCATCCGGGCACCTGCGAGGTCCGAGACGCCGGCCTTCCCGTACCTCTCACCGCCTGGGGCCCAAGGGTCCATGAGGTCGACCTGGACGAAGCGTTGAGCCGCAACAACCTGGCCCGCGCCATCATGACCACCGCCGCCCTGGACGAGGTCAGAACCCATCGTGGCCGGGGTGGTAGGCATGTGACTCAGGTCACTTGCGTCGAACCGATCACTTCATCCTTCCTCTCCGGTCATATCGAGCGCACATCTACTCGACACTCGACGATGGGACACTGACGACATGGCTGAAACCGTGAAAGGTCCTGCCAGCTACTTCCCCTCGATTGAAGAGAAGTACGGCCGCCCCATAGCGGAGTGGAAGGACCTCATACGCTCGTCGCCCCTGACGAAGCACATGGAACTTGTCTCCTGGCTCAAGACCGGACATGGACTCGGCCATGGCCATGCCAACGCCCTTGTCGCCCACACCCTCGCCGAGGACAGCGGGAAGTGAACCGTCATTTCGGTGCCGTGAGGGAACATCGCCATGGTGCAGCACGGCCGCGACCCGCATACGGCATCTTCCGAACTGGGGCTCTACCAGATCGCTGGGCCACCGAACACGTTCCGCCCGTGTAGTAGCCTCCCCGCGGAGGGGTGCCATGTCCGCGTGGATCATGTTGGGTATCGGCTGCTTTTTCGTAGTCCTGGGCGTATTGACCTTGAACGGCCGGGGAACTGCGGCATATACGCGGTCGCCTTGGGCTGGTTGGGGTTGGATAGCGATGGGTGGCGGCTTCGTCCTGGACGGAGGCCCCAAACTGCTCGGCTTCTCTTTCCAAGCGGTGGCGAATCTTTCCACCGTTGCTCTGGGGCTCATCGTGCTCGGCGCGGCGCTTCAGGTCCGGGGCAGAGCGTTCGCCAAGACTCGTCGTGCCGGCGACGGCGACTGAGTGGCGCCGTCACTCCCTATCCAGGGCGACCGTCAACTGGGCCACTGATGTCTGACATCAACGGCTGACACCAACAGCGGCGGACGAATACGGACCGAGGCGGACCCTAGCGACCACTTCCACGCCGCATGACTGCCGACTTCCAGTGTCGGGAGCCCGCGATGATCGACCTGATAGGGATGTGGCTGCTCCCCGGAGTCTGTGACCGACGTGAGCCGTCGTCCTCAACCCCTGGACGGCGGCCCCACCGGTTGAGCGCCCATTCAGCCCGTACGGAACTTCCACGCGATCCGGTGCAGGGCCTTCCCGTCGTCCAGCCGCCTCCATCCCCGCAGGGGCACATGCAGCAGCGCTCGCACGAACTCCCACTCAGAGTCCGACAGCTCATGGCGACGACAGGCTCCAGCTAAGCGGACGCCGGCACGAAGACCGTCTGCGAGGTGGCCGACTGGAAGTTGCCGTCAGCGTCGAAGACGGCCCGGTAGTAGCCGGCACCGCTCTGGTCGAGGTCCGCGGCGAAATCGTTGCCGCTGCCGCCCCAGGAAGCCTCGACCGTGGTGAGCGTCGACCAGTTCACACCGTCGGGCGAGTACTGGATATGGACGTAGATCCAGGCAGGCATCCACCCGTCGGGGAAGTCGATGAGCCCCTCGGCGTGGACCTGTCCCGTGTCGGAGCGGGCGGCCGTGAAGGCCGTGAACTTCGACGCCCGGTGCACATGGACGACCTCGCTCGTACCGGTGCCGGCCTGGAGGAACGGGTCGTCCGAGGTGTCCAGGGCGAGCTGGAAGTAGCCGCCCTGCCACGGCGTGTAGTCCATCGTGAAGGTGCCGTCGTCAGCGGTGGTGAAGCCGCCCACGAGGCCGGTCTGCGCGTCGTCGGGGCCGAACAGGACGCCCCCGGAGCGCCCGGCCAGCGGCACCCAGCCGTCCGCGGTCTTCTGCTCGACCTTGACGCTCAGCGTGACCGGCTGACCGAAGTCGATGTCGGTCGAACTCACCGTGGACGTGAAACGGGTGGGAATCTGGTCGACACCGATCTGAACCGGCTCCGACTCCCCGTACAGCACCGTCGGCGTGCCACCGTCCATTCTGAACACGGCCTGGATGGGTGCGGCGGCGTCAAGCCGCACCGACGCGGTGAAGTGACCCTCGTCGTCGGTGGTCACAGTGGTCTGCGTCCAGTAGTCGACGTCGATCTCGACCTGGCGTCCCGCGAGAGGCTTCACCTGACGGGTCGGCCACCGCCCGTACAGCGTCCCCTGGACCCGCACGTCGCGGTGTTCACGGTCGATGGCAGTGCGGTCGACGGTGAGCGCGCCGAATTTCGCCACGACGTAGTAGGCGAAGTCCCCCGCGGACTGACGCAGCACGTGGCCGCCGTCGGCGTCCGTCACCTCCACGTCGATGCGGTAGGAGCCGAACTCGGGCAGCTTCAACGGCTTCTTGGTACGCCAGTTGCCATCCTGACGGGTGCCGGAGAAGAGCTGGAAGTCCTTGGTCCCGATCTCGGCGACTTCGGCCTGCGAGGCGTACGAGACCAGGTGCGCCGTGATGCTCGTGATGTCGACCCCGGACCGGGCATTGATCTGCAGGGTCCCGAGGTCGTCCGACACGCTCCCCGCGTAGGTGACCTCCGGCTGGTCCGCGGCGTGCGCGGCTGTCGCACCTCCCACGCCGAGCGCGGCGGCCGCGACGACCACCGTGACCCATCTGCGTATTCTCCGCAACAACACTCTCGATCCCCACCTCTGACGCGTTCGAGACGGCGGGGGCCCTCTCCGGAACACCCGCCCGGCCGTCCGTCTTTATATCGACCGCTGAGCACGGACGCACGGCGATTAGGAGTAGCCGTGGGGCTTTGGCGTAGCCAAGTACGCCTGGAACATGAGGACTTGGCCCTCCTGTCGTCAGGCCGGTCCGGACGCGGGTGTCCGTCTGCGGGCTGTCCCCGGCAGGCGAGCTGCTGGTCGCCGTCGATGTTCGAGTCGGTGCATACCGGCCCACACCCACCCTGACCTGCTGCTATTTACGCGTCAGAGCCATACATGCTTTTCCGCCCAACCCGCAGCTTCACTCCGGGTTTCGGGAGATGCCGAAGTCCCTCCCAGCGGCCGGTACTTCGGTGCCGGAAGGCCGCATCGGAGCGGCCCGTCGTCGGGCGGGACCAGGGACACCGACCGACTGAGCGGCGCAGACCCGCAGCGAGGTCCGCGACGACCGATGTGATCCGTACCGGCAGTCACAGGCCCGGCCGGAGCGGCCGTACCGCGGTGTCGCGGAGGCGCTGTCGTGTCGGCCGTGCTGCCGGGTACTCGAAGAAGGACCCGTCAGGGCACCGACGTCTCTGTGACCCGCCGACCCGGGGGCCCGGGTCGCGGTGTGGTCTGTGTGGGAAGGACGGCGGCGACGTGGTGGAGGACTTGCGGTCCGGCGGAGAGCACGAGAGGCGGCTGTCGGCGGCAGAGCCTGGTCTGTGGCAGCGGGTGGTCGAGCAGCTGGGCACGGCCGTCGCCGTGGTCGACCCGGCGGGGCGGATCGTCGCGGTCAACCCGGCCGCCGAGCGGTTGATGGGTCGCACGGCAGTGGCGATGTACGGCAGGACCTGCATGACCTGTGCCACCGGGACCCGGAAGGCGCCCTCATCCCGCGAGAGCGCTGTCCGCTGCTGCGGGCGCTGGCCGCAGGGCGCTCGGCACGCGGGGACGACGACAGGTGCCTCGAAGCCGGGCAGGGACTCATCCTCGGAACCCACCTGGGCGCCGGCGGCCATCGGCCGAGCCCCGCCATGTCCTGAGCAGACTCCCCCGAACATGTCCGTCGAAGCCTGCCCACCACGGACCCGCGCCGGCCGTGGGGAAGCCGTAGGCGTATCCGGTCAGGGCGGTGGTCTCCGCGATCAGCAGCGAGAACCCCGGTCGTCGTGCGTCGGCCGCGAGATGGCGCAGGAACGCGACACGCCCCTGATTCCACGCCCATGGGTCGCCACCGGAGGTCTCCGCGTACAGGTCGCCCAGCTCCTGCAGACGGTCCGCGACCTGACCACGCGTCAGTGGGCGGACGCGTTCCGCGACCTGGGGCGAGGACCTGCGCTCCCTCTTCGGCGGGCCCGGCATGCGGGTACGCGGCCTACCCCGGGCGCGCCGGAGCGGGGAGGGTCAAAGTCGTCGGGAGGAACACCTGCGCGGTCATGACCAACCCTGCCCCGGGCGCGGACGAAGGCCGCCCCGGCGTCATCGATCCCCGAGAACGGCGCCGGTGCCTGATGCGGTGCGCGGCGTGCCCTCGGTGTCTCCACCGTACTCCCGGCCGGGCCCGCCTCGGCGGCCCGGCGGTCGCCGACGACTGCGGCAGCCGGCGCCGGGAACGGCACCGGCCGTCCGTGAGCGGTCGCTGCTTCCCCCGCCTGGGCCGACTCGCGTGGCCACCGGGGTCGGCCGGGCGACCTGCAGCTGGCCGGTCGGCAGGTGGCCGGTCGGTCATGGGACGCACGGCCGCCCTTACCCGGCATACCCTTCAGAAGAGGGGCGCCGTGGAAACACGCCGCCGCCCCGTCACCGTCGCTCGGCGGCTCGGGGAGCGACCGCGTTCTTGGTGTGTACCCGTCGCCTGCCAGGAGGTCCCTATGGAGCACGAGCCCTTGCCCTCCGAGAGTCACGCCGAGGTCCGCATCGTGGCCCCGACTCCGGAGGTCGCCCGGCGCGTGGCCGAAGTCCTCCGCCGCTGCTTCGCCTCGACCGAGCAGCGCAGCTACCCCGCCGGCCGCGAAGGGGGGACCCGGCTCCATCTCACCATCGACACCGCGCACGCCGCGGAACCCGCACGGTCCTGGCTCTCGACCAGTACATCGACAGAGCAGGCGCAAGCACACGCCGACGAGGTGTGACCCGGATCCCTGAGGCCACGGGGATCCACCGTCGCGTCCGTCCCCGCGCGGCCGTCAACACCTCGGAGAACGACAGCCATGACGAAACTCCGCGAACGCAAGAACATCCGGAAGGCGGTCCTGGAATCCCTGTACGGGGCCGTCGAGCACAACCGCCCCGAGGTCAGCGGATCGGTGCTCCGTGCCGAGCTGGACCTGCCCGACGAGGACCTCTCCGCCGCGTGCGTCTACCTGGCCGACGAGGGCCTGATCCACGTGGACTGGACCTCGCACCGGACCCCGGCCGCCGTCTCGCTGACACACGTCGGCATCCGCCTGATGGAAGAGCTGGAGGAGGAGCAGGAGGACCAAGAGCGGCAGGACGACCGGGAGAAGACAGAGCGGTCGCAGTCGGGCGACTGACCCGCCCGCCTCTCCTCGGCCAGGAGTAACCTGACCGTACCGAGAGCTTTTCGCGCAGCGCTTCCGGCGGTGCCGTTCCCGGCGAGTGACGAAACGGGCAGTCGCTCCACGGCTCCCGGGACGGGACCGCACGATGGAGCCGAGCCGTACGCCGGCCGGAGGCGCGGCCGACACGCACACGTACCGCATGCCCCTGCCGCGCCTGGTCCTCACCCCGGACGTCAGCCACGGCCCGCTGGACGGGGCCTGGTGGCCGCGCTGCGCCGTACTGGAACTCGAACTTCCCTCACTGGTCGGCTCGTTGGAGCCGGACCCGGACACAACGGTGCGGGTTACTGTGGACCCCGCCGAATGGCCCGACGCCCCGCACACGGTCATGTCACCCGGCCGGGAGATCGCCGTGGAGCCGGCCGGCCCCGGAAGCGCGGCGCACGTCATCACCCTGGACTGCGGCACCGTGGGGCGCTGGGTGCTGCTGGTCGTCCCGCCCGAGGAGCCCGCCGGAACAGCCGCCCGGCTGCTGGCCGCCGCAGCCGACCCCGAGAACCCGCTGACCGCCGCGCGCATGCTGGCGCTCGCCGAGACCGGTCGCCTCGGGGGCACGGCAGGGGAGACGCAATGAGGCACGCCACCCCGGAGGCTTAGGGACCTGCTGGTAGTCCCGCCGGAAGCCACCGAACGGGCCCCGTATGGCTCATGTCCGCAGCCGGGCTGACACCGGAGCAGGGCGAATCCGCGAGCTGAGTACGCCGGCCCGAGAGGGGATATCTGCCACGGCGAGACCACATGTCCGTGCCCGCCGGAGTTAGGGTTGTCGCACGAGGCGGACGGCGCCGAAGACGAATGGCGCCGAATCCTTCGCAGCACGGGTGCCACGCACGCCCAGATCCCTCGCCGCGCCCCCGAAACGAAGGTGCCATGCCCGCTGAGAACACCCCTGTCGCCGGCAACCTCGATGACGACGACTATCCCGCCTTCACCATGGGGCGGGCCGCCGATGTTCTCGGCACAACCCCCGCCTTCCTCCGGGCCGTCGGCGAAGCCGGGCTGATCACTCCGCTGCGTTCGGAAGGCGGCCACCGCCGGTACTCCCGCCGCCAGTTGCGCATCGCCGCCCGCGCCCGGGAGCTGGTCGACCAGGGCACCCCCGTCGAGGCCGCGTGCCGCATCATCAGCCTGGAGGACCAGCTCGACGACGCCCGCCGGATGAACCGGGAAACGCGCCGGAAGCTGGACGAGCACGGCGAGGATACCTAGTCTCGCCGATATAGAAATGCACACTTCAGCGGGATGACAATTACCGAACGAGTCCGAAAACACATGACCGCTGCCGCCCTCTCCTGTGTTAACGTGATAGCAGTTGCAGTTTTGGTTGCCAGAGATTTTTCTTTGCAAAGCTTTCCGGAATCTTTCCGGAGGGGTGATCATTGCGGCGACTCGGCTCCACAAAGTGCGGAGCCGACACTGCCCCTCAAGGGAGATTCAATATGGCATCTGGCACCGTGAAGTGGTTCAACGCGGAAAAGGGCTTCGGCTTCATCGAGCAGGACGGCGGCGGCGCTGACGTGTTCGCCCACTACTCGAACATCGCCACCCAGGGCTTCCGCGAGCTTCAGGAAGGCCAGAAGGTTACCTTCGACGTCACACAGGGCCAGAAGGGCCCGCAGGCCGAGAACATCGTTCCCGCCTGACGCTGACGCGAACCGTCGCGAGCCACTGGTTCGCGCAGTATGTGGCTGGGGCCCGCACTCTTGGGGTGCGGGCCCCAGCCCATTTTTTCTACTCCCGCAAGGCCCTAAGGAACGCAAGGAACGCCAACTCAAGGTCTTCGGATTTCACTCGGCTCATTCCTGTGATTCCTCCTCAAGGAATTCCTCGATACGTGCCGCATCGAGGAAGGCTCCATCGTGGATCGCACCCGTTCCGCTCGTTCCGCTCGTTCCAGTGGTTCCAGCCGCTTCCGGGCGCAGGAGCCGCGCCGTCGAAATTCCGGTCCGGGCCCCCGGCCCAAGGGAGGTCGACGAGCACCCACCGCACGCCGCCAGGAGTTCGCTCTGCCGGTCACCCTGACCGAGCCGCTGCCCGCGGTCGAGACGTTCGCCGAACTGGACATGCCCGCACGGCTGCTGGCCGCACTCCGCACCGAGGGTATGACCGTTCCCTTCCCGATCCAGGCGGCCACCCTGCCGAACGCGCTGGCGGGCCGGGACGTCCTGGGCCGGGGTCGTACGGGCTCGGGCAAGACGCTCGCCTTCGGCCTGCCGCTACTGGCTCGCCTCGACGGGCAGCGAGCCCAGCCCAAGCAGCCGCTCGCCCTCGTCCTCGTCCCCACCCGGGAACTGGCCCAGCAGGTCACCGACGCGCTCACCCCGTACGCCCGAGCCCTGCGGCTGCGGCTCGCCACCGTGGTGGGCGGCATGTCGATCGGCCGGGAGGCGAGTGCGCTGCGCGGCGGCGCCGAGGTCGTCGTCGCCACGCCCGGCCGCCTCAACGACCTCATCGAGCGAGGAGCCTGCCGACTGGACCAGGTCGCCGTCACCGTCCTGGACGAGGCCGGCCAGATGGCCGACATGGGCTTCATGCCCCAGGTGACCGCGCTGCTCGGCCAAGTCCCGGCACGCGGGTGATCACCAGACTGAACCGCCGGGACTTCACGACGAGCGAGATGCGCCGGGCACTGACCGGCCTCGGCTTCACCTGCCACGAGGCACGCCCGGTCATGCCGGCCCGGAACACGCGGGCCGACAAGGATGCTCTCGGCTGGTGACGGTTTCCGGGGCGACGACAGGTCATGCGCCGCTTGCGGAATGGAAACCCGAGGATGTGGCCCGATCCCCCGGCATATGCGAGCGCAACCGCCCATTGGCCTGGCGGCGTCAGGAGGCACCGACAGCAACTCGGCAAGAGCCGCTGCCGCCTCACACCTCCCATACCGATGACTCCGTGCCCTCCGCGTGCCCTTGAGAACGGACAACAAGAGTCCGCAGCGGTACGTCCCGCCCACGCCTGCCACCTGCAAAAGAGCCCGTCTGTGCAGGTCAGCACCTATGTGCCGCGCCGAGCGCCGTCGCTTCCCAAGCTGAGAGCGCGAGTTCGATCCTCGTCACCCGCTCTTTTTGAAGCCCCAGGTCAGCGACCTGGGGCTTGCTTATTGGTGAGCCGTTTCGGCGTTTTGCCTGCGGCCCCGCGCCGGAAGATTGGGCACGCGGAGGACACGAACGCCTTGTGCGTACACCCCGCTCACGTTGCAGCACGGCACCTGACCTGCTGCTTCACGCCGACCATCGGGTGTTCGCGCGGTCAGAGCACTCCCCCCTCCCGTCCCGCCCGGTGCCGGACGCGCACCGTGCACCCGAACGGAAGAGCCCAAGTCGCTTGCGGATGCGGGCGCTTGGCCGGCCGACTACGACACCGACGCGATCCTCACCCTCGACCGACGTGACTTCCGGGTCGTCAGCCCCGCCACCCCAGCACCGCTTGCGGGGCGCATCGCGCTGTTCCCTGCGTGACCCGTCGCCCCGGGGGCTACGGCCCTCGGGCAGCCGTCACCGAGAGGGATTCCACGAACCCCGGCTCCCCCTTCCTTTTCCGCAGGAGTACCGCGCTCGAACGCCCCCATGGGGAGATCATGGCGTACGGGTCCGACAACAGACGGCGGCGCCTGACCAGCCGTCACATACGGCCGCGCTTGGTCCCGATGACGTAGGCCAGCCCCCAGGCCGCTGCCGCCGCGATCACCAGGCCGAGCGGGGAGTACCAGTCGACGCCGCCAACCTTTTGGCACACGGCGCACTCCTGGTCATTATTGAATGAAATTCCGATACACCTTCGCGGATTTCATCCCGATTCGACCAGCGAGGTGAAAAACGCAATTGCCTGACCCACCGACCTTCTTTCCTCGGACGCGCCTGCTTGAATACGGAGTGCATAGTAAGGGTCCGGGTCGCCTTATTTTCACCCATGACCTCTGTAGCTTGGATGCCGTGATGATTGGAAAAGAAGTGGCGGTAATTCCCGCAGTGAAGCTTTGCCGATGCACGCGCACCGCATCAGTGTTCCTCGCGGCACTCGCGCTCACGAGCGCTCTACCGACCGCTCAAGCCTCGTCCCTGGGCAATCCGGCGAGCGCGGAAACCCTTCACTCATCCGGCACTCCGGGAGACCCCCAGGCCCCGGCCACGGTGTTCGTCGAGGACTTCGAGAACAACACAGGCGACACCCCGACTTTCCTGGAGAACTACGTCGGTTCTCCGCCGCTCGACGAGAGGTACACGGCCGATCCGCGGTGGCTTGACCACGGACAGTGCAACGGCATCATCCTGAACCAGACCGGTGCCGGTGAGCCCAGCTGCCGGTGGGTGCAGTATCTGAAGGACATGACCAACGCGCTGGGGCAGGTCGGCGGGACTGATCCGGCGACCAACCACGCGGTGTCGGCGTACAGCGACACCGTGAACACTGGCGTCGACGGGGTGGAGTTCCGGACCGAGCAGCCGATCCCGATCGCGAAGCCGAATCGCTACATCACCTTCGCGGTGGACGTGGCCGCGGACAACTGCGCACTCAAGAATCCGCTTCTGAAGTTCTATCTGACCGGCAGCGGTCCGGACATCCCGACCTTCACCACCCCCATCAATCCCTGTACCGACCCCAAGGCCAAGCCCTACCCCGGAGGAATGAGAGGGATCGTGGCCGGCTCGTTCACCGGCAACAGAGCCGTACTGTTCAACGGCACCCAACTGGGCATCAAGATGCTCAACGGGCAAGGGGATCCGGACGGCGACGACCACGCCTTCGACAACATCCGGATCCTGGACGCGACTCCGCAACTGGACAAAGCGTTCACTCCTGCCACGATCGACCAGGGTGGCACCTCGACGCTCACCATGACGGTGACGAACACCAGTGAACTCGCGGCCAAGGACGACTTCAGCCTCACCGACGATCTGCCGGCCGGAGTGAAGGTCGCCTCAACCTCGGAGGCATCGACGACCTGCGGCAACGGCACGGTCTCCGCAGCGGCGGGGGACTCGTCCGTCGCTCTGACCGACGGCGACCTGGCCGCCGGCCAGAAGTCCTGCACGGTCACGGTGAATGTCACCGCCGACAAGGCGGGAACCTACGTCAACCGCCCTGAGACGATGACCATGGTCGGCCTGAATCCCCCGGCCCCCGCGACCCTGACCGTCAGGAAAAAGGTGGCAGCCGTGGGCACCGCGACGGGCTCGGCCGGTCTGCTGTCCGGCAATGTCGTACAGGCTCCGGTGAGCATCCCGGTGAACGCTTGCGGCAACACCGTGAACGTCATCGGACTGCTCAACCCGACGGGGGCCAACACCTGCGTCAACGGCTAGGCGGCCAGGTCGCTCACCTCACCGTGTCGACCGGTCGGGGTGGGGAAGCAAGTGACTCGTCATACCTTCATGCGTGGCTCCCTTGTCACGTTCATCGGGTTGGCGCTCACTGTGTCCGCCGTGCCGCTGGTGGCACCTGCGCACGCGGAGACCGCAACGGAGACGGTCCTCGTACCGGGATCACCACCGGGTGGCAGGGTTACAAGGCCCTGTACTGACCAGCCGACACCGAGGGGTGTCCGGAACTTTGCGTTCCGGGCATCCCTCGGCCTTCGTAGCCAGTGGGTTACGACGGCGCCCCCATCCCGGGGTGCCCCACCCTCAGGGTCATCGACACTCCACCGACCCTGCGGCCCACGCGGAGAGCCACGTGCGAAACGTCCCGCTTCGCGTCGTCCGCCGCCACTCACCGGCCATGCGGCGTCGTCCCGCTCGGAGGCTGCCCCGGGCACGAGGCCCTATGGAGTCCTCGGGCAGTCCGGCTCGGTCACGCCGCTGACGGCAGGGCGGGGACGGGGTCGGCGGGAGCTGACGGGGCCGGCTGCTCGGCCCAGACGATCTTCCCGGTGGAGGTGAAGCGGGTTCCCCACCGCTCGGCGAGCTGGGCGACGATGAAGATTCCGCGGCCGCCTTCGTCCATGGTCGTCGCGTAGCGCAGGTGGGGGGAGGTGCTGCTGCTGTCGCTGACCTCCAGCACCAGGCTGTTGTCGCGCAGAAGGCGCACGTGGACGGGGGGTGCCGCGTGGCGGATGGCGTTGGTGACCAGCTCGCTGAGGATCAGTTCGGTGGTGAATGCCGACTCCTCCAGGTCCCAGTCGGCCAGCTTCGCGAGCACCTCGGCGCGCAGGGCGGGCACGGCGGCGGGAAGGGCCGGGATATCCCATTCGGCGATACGGTCACGCGGGAACGCGCAGGTCCGGGAAATCAGCAGAGCCACGTCATCGACCGGATGGGCGGGCAGCACCGCCGCCAGGACCGTTTCGCACGTCTCCTCCGGGTCGAGCCCCGCGCCGGAGAGCGTGTCGCACAGCAGCTCCAGGCCGGCCTCGACGTCGCGGTGACCGGTCTCGATGAGCCCGTCGGTGTAGAGCACGAGCTGCGTGTCCTCCGGCAGCTGCAGCTCGACGGCCTGAAAGCGCAGGCCGCCCAGGCCGAGCGGGGGGCCTTCGGGCAGGTCGAGGATCTCCGCGCGGCCGTCGGGATGGACGACGACGGGCGGAACGTGACCGGCTCTTGCCATCGTGCAGGCAGAGGAGACCGGGTCGTAGATCGCGTACAGGCAGGTAGCCGCGACGCTCACATCCTGGCCGGCGCCCTCCTCCGCGTTCATCTGACTGACCACGTCGTCGAGGCGGGCCAGCAGCTCGTCGGGCGGTATGTCGAGGGTGGAGAAGTTGCGGACAGCGGTGCGCAGCCGACCCATGGTGACCGCGGAGTGCAGGCCGTGGCCGAACACGTCCCCGACCACCAGGGCGGTGCGGAACCCTGGGAGGGGGATCACGTCGAACCAGTCCCCGCCGACCTCGGCCTCGGCGGGCACGTAGCGGAACGCCGCTCGGACGGTGCCGGTGTCCGGCAGCGTGCGGGGCAGCAGACTGCGCTGCAACGTTTTGGCGATGGTGTGCTCACGGGTGTAGCGGCGAGCCAGCTGAGAGACCGCAAGGCCGACGATGAGCAGCAGCCCGGCGGTGATGATGTCGTCCGCTTTGTTTATCCGGGTGAAGCTTTCGTACGGGGTGGTGAAGAAGTAGACGAACCACACGGCGGCCGAAATGGCCGTGAGGGCCGCGACCCATCGGTAGCCGAGAGCGGCTACCGCCGCGACGACCAACGTCAGGATCAGAACCACGTTGGTGGCGGACAGGGTGTCCCGGACGGGCACGAGGAGCGCGCAGACAGCGAGCGGGACCGCGATCGCCGCAAGGAGTGCGGTCAGCCCCTTGACCGGACCACGAGGCATGCACACCTCCCTTCCCTCCGGTGTAGCAGGGCTCACGCGGCGCGGCCAGTCGATACGGGTCGGGCCGAACCTCGACCGGGCCCTCGGAACAGCGAAGAAGCCTCCTCGTCACAGATGGCAGGACATGGTGTGGCGCCTACCCTTCCTTCATGAGGGGTCACCGACCGGCTCACGCGGATGTTCCGGACGAGTCCGTCGTCCCTGAGCCCGCGTCGCCAAGACGTATCCGCTTGGCCGCTGCCGGCATCGTCATGGGGCTGGTGGCGATCACGGTGGTTCCGGCGGTGCTCGTAGCGCCGCTGGCAGACCCTGTTCCGGTCTTCATGACGGCGGGTGTCGTCGCGGGGTTCGGCTTCTTCGCCCTGCCCCGCCTCCGCCTGGCACGGAGGCCGTGGCACAGGCACGGCCCCGACTCGCGGTTCCTGACCGCGCGGACCTGGACCGGCCATCGCAGGATCGACCTGCACGACCTGCGGAGCGTGCGCACCTGGAAGGAGGCCTATCGAGGAGGTGCCAGCACGTACATCGTCGTCACCGACGCCTCCGGTACCCGATTGGGCTTCGAGAGCCCCGAGGCGGATCGCCTCATACGTCGGTACGCCGTCGAGCGGCCGCGGGAGACACCCGGTCGCCACCCGGTACACGTGACCCGGCTCGCGCAGGCCGACCTGGGCATCAAGCCGCTTCCCCGGGGCCTGTCCCCCCTCCGGTCCCTGCTGTCCGTGGGGCGGACCGTCCTCCTGGTCGTCGGTCCCATGATGGTCTCGGCATACATCGCGACGCACTGAGCGACTCGATGCCCGCTCCGCCCACGTGCGGCGACGGCGGCGGTGTGGTGTCGGCGTATTCGAGAGGCGCAGGTCTTGTGGGGGTCGGCATGGCTCGGGTGGCCGCTGGATAAGCTCGCCCGGTGCCGATTCCGCGCGAGTTGTACACGAATGCAAATCAGCAACTTCGCTTCGCTCTGCTCGGGCCGCTCCAGGCCTGGCGGGGCGAGGGGAGTCTGGGGCCCGGGCCGGTTCGTGAGCAGGCGCTTCTGGTCGCCTTGCTCCTACGACCAGGCAGAACGGTCGGTCGCCAGCAGCTGCTCGACGAGGTGTGGGGTGCGGAGCCGCCCGGCACGGGCACCAAAGTGCTCCCGGTCTACGTGCACCGATTACGGCAGCGCCTCGATGCACCTGGAAAGGGACCGGCGAATTCCGTGATCGGCACGGTTCGCGGCGGATATCGCTTCGCACCGCGGAGCGCGTCCGTGGACGTGGCGCGGTGGGAGGAGATCGCCGCCGAAGGGCGTGCGGCGCGGGACGGCGGGGACCCGGACGCCGCGGTGGAGACGTGGTCCCGGGCGCTGGGGCTGTTCCGGGGTGAGCCCCTGGCCGGGATACCCGGGCCCTTCGCGGAAGGGGAGCGGTTGCGGCTGGCGGAGCAGCGGCTTCTGCTGGTGCAGGACAAGGTGGACTGCCAGCTCCGGTCGGGACGGCACGCCGACGCCGTCGGGGAACTGTTCTCGCTGACGACGGCCCACCCCTACAACGAGGCACTGGCCGCCCTGCTCATGCGGGCCCTCCACGCGGGCAACCGGCAGGCCGACGCGCTGGACGTGTACGCCGCGGTGCGCCGTCGCCTGGTGGACGAGCAAGGGGTGGAGCCCGGCGCCGAACTGCGGCGGGTGCACGAGGCGGTCCTGCGTGGCGACGACGCCCTGCCGGCCGGGGACACCGCGGTACGGCGGGGGCCCGCGGGAGAACGCGTGGCTCGTCGGCCGAGCGGGGCCCCACGTCCGGATCCCGCTCGCCACAAGCCCCGGGCACGTCATGAACTGCCCGTCGGGACAGGGAGCTTCACGGGGCGGGACCGGGAGCTCCGGCTTCTCGTCGCGTCCGCCGACGGGCAGGGGGTCACCGTCCGGGCGGTGGACGGCATGGCCGGGGTCGGGAAGACCGCGCTGGTGGTGCGCGCGGCGCGAGCGCTGCGGGACCGGTACCCCGACGGCTGCCTGTTCGTGGAGCTGCACGGGCATCGCGAGGACCGTGAGGCGGTGGGGCGGCGACGCGTACTGCGCCGGTTGCTGCGGGCGGTGGGCGCCGGCGAGGGGGAGGACTCCGAGGACCTGGACGAGCTGGCCGCGACGTGGCGGGCGGCGACCGCCTCCCTCCGGCTGCTCCTCGTACTCGACGACGCGTCCCGCGCCGAGCAGGTGCGCCCGCTGCTGCCCGCCGGCGGCGGCAGCCTGGTGTTCGTCACGAGCCGGCGGCGCCTGACCGGGCTGGACGCGGACCGCAGGGTCTCGCTGTCCCCTCTCGGCATCGGCGAGGCGGCGGAACTGCTGACCCGTATCGTCGGCGCCGAGGAAGGCCGCGGCGAAGACACCGAGGACACCGACGAGGGCTGCGAGGACGGCGGTGACGGCGGTGCCGGTTCCGGCCGCGGGCGTGGGGCCGTACGCGAGCTGGCCGCGCTCTGCGGGCGGCTTCCGCTGGCGTTGCGCATCGTCGGGGCGCGGATACAGGACCGTCCGTCGTGGGCGGTGGAGGCCCTGGTGGCGCGGCTGACCGACGACGAGCGCCGGCTCGACGAGCTGGCCGTGGAGGACCGTAGCGTCGAAGCCGCGTTCCGGGTCTCCTACGACCAGCTTCCGGCCGCCGAGCAGCGTGCCTTCCGCGCGCTGGGGGTGTCGCCCACCGTACGGCTGGACCGGCTGACGCTGGCCGCCCTTCTCGGCTGTACGCCCTCCGAGGCCGAGCGCGCCCTGGAGAGCCTCGCGGACGCGAGTCTGGTGCAGCGGGTGACCGCCGACCGCTACCGGCTGCACGACCTGGTGGCGGTCTATGCCCGGCGCCTGGCCGCCGAGTCGCCCGACGAGGCCGCGGCAGCCAGGGAGGGCGTGTTCCTGCTGTACGTGGCCGCCGCCCGTCGCGCCGGTGACTGGGGCAGCTCGTCCTACCCGACCGGGCCGCAGGGCGCCGGGCCCTTCACGGACTGGGAGGAGGCCACATTCTGGCTGGACGAGGCGGGCGGTGAACCGCTCGACGTGATCGGTCAGGCGGCGGCCGAGGGCCGGCTGGACGAGGCCTGCTGGATCGCCGAGGGCCTGGTCGACTACCTCACCCGGCAGGGCCGGTTCCACGAGTGCCGCACCGCGCTGGAGACGCTGCTGCCGATGCTCGGCCGGGCCAACGACCGGCGGATGGACTCCGCGCTGCGTACGGGCCTGGGCATCGCGTACGGACTGCAGGGCCGCTACCGGCAGGCCCGCGCCTGGTTCACCGAAGCGCTGGACATCAGCCGCCGGGCCGGTGACCCGCACGAGCGGGCCAGAGCCGCGGCCGGACTCGGAACGTTCGCCAACCTGGAGGGGCGGATCGCCGAGTCCATGGCCTGCTTCGCCGAAGTCCTGGCCCTCGCGGGCGAGTTGACGCATGACGACTGGCTCACGGGTTCGGTCATGACGCGCGTCGGAGACGTGCACCACCAGCTCGGCGAGTACGGCAAGGCGTACGACCGCTACCTGGAGGCGATCGCACTTGCCGAGCGGGCGGACAGTCCCCGGCTCCTCGGCAAGACCCTGTTCCGCCTCGGTGGTCTCCAACTCGACCTCGGGCGGCCGGCCGAGGCCGTGGGCACGCTGGGGAAGGCCGAGGACCTGGCCGGACGTCTGGGGGACGTCCCCCTCTACTCCGCCGTCCTCGGCAGGCTGTCCATGGCCGAGGCCGACCTGGGCAATCCGGAGGCGGCCGCCGAACTCCGCCGCCGGTCGCACGCGATACTCGACGAGCAGACCGGCACCGGGTCCGAGATCGCGATCCGCCACCGGCTGCTCTGGCACGGCGCCGCGGCCGAAGACCTGGCCGGAGCACGCGACTTCTTCGAGCGCGGCACCACGCTTCCCGACACCGACGCCAACAGGGCGAGAATCTCCCGGGCGTTGGACGACCTGAGCCGCCGACGACAGCAACAGCCGCCGGACGCCGGCGAGTACGAGCCGTAGCCCGCCCCGAGTACGAGCCGTAGCCCGCCCCGGGTGCGGGCCGGGCCCGGCCGGTGGGTGACCGGCCGGGCCGTCGTTCCGTCCGCCCCCGTTGCGAACGGATTCCTACACCGGGTCCCCGTTCTCGTTCAGCCACTGAA
This sequence comes from Streptomyces sp. NPDC002520, assembly GCF_053595235.1. NCBI lineage: Bacteria > Bacillati > Actinomycetota > Actinomycetes > Kitasatosporales > Streptomycetaceae > Streptomyces > Streptomyces sp. NPDC002520. The sequence continues at coordinate 72,472 of NZ_JBSFXG010000003.1, forward strand.
CGCCGTTCTCGCCGTCCCGGCCGAGGTTCTTCGGGATGACGAACTCCGGGTACTTCCAGTGCAGGTTGAAGTAGCCGGGCGCGTTCGTGACGGACCGCAGGTCGCACACCGGGTCGCCGACGATGCAGTACCGCTTGACCGGGATGCCGTTGAACTCGGCCGGGCCCGTGCCGGGGGCGGTGGCCACGCCCGGGATGCCCAGCCCCGCGGGGAGATGCGCCCCGAAGCCGGTGCCGGGCTGCATCGGGTCGGCGTAGAGCATGCCGTCGACCTGGTCGCGCGGAATGCTCGTGCCGCCGTTCGCGATGGTCTGGAGCACCCGGTCGGCCGCCTGCGCGCCCTGGGAGTAGCCGGTGACCGTGATCCGGGCGTCGGGATGCGCCGCGTGGGTGTCCTCCGCCGCCCGGAGCCCGCGCTGGTAGCCCATTTCCACGCTGGCGTCGTAGGTCGGTGCGGTCAGGGCGTCCAAGTGGGGCTGGAGGTTGGCGTCGACGAGTCCGCCGGTGGGACCGATGAGCGGGCCGGAGCTGGCCGGGTAGCACACCGTGATCGCGGAGTCGCCGAGGCCGAGAACCCTGTTCGCGGTGTCGTACGAGGTCGTGGTGGTGGAGCAGCCGTCCCGGTTCTCCGTGGGACCGGTGCCGCCGATCTCGATGTAGTAGTGCTCCGCGTCGGCCGCGTGCGCGGCCGCGGGGAACGCGACGGCGGTGCCGGCGGTCAGCACCGCCGCTACGGCCGCGGTGCGAACAGCCCGTGCCATCCTGCTCGTTCCCGTCATTTCGTGAACTCCCCCTCGGGTCGTGGACGTGCCAGGCACCGAACACCCCAGACGCTAGGCACCGGTGTTCACATCGCGGTGACATGTCGATGACTGCGCAGGTGGCAGGGCTTGGCCGCCTGCACGCCGAGGCGCTGGAGTTCGGGTGCACCGGGGCGTACCGCACGCGTCGGGCCTCGCGATCCCCACGTCGACCGGTGACGGAGCGGACACCTGGGGCCCAGGTCGGAGACCTGGGCCCTGGCGTGGTGCGGATGCGTCAACGAGGTGGGAGTGTCAGCGGGGCGGGCAGCCGAACAGGTTCACCGTGCCCTTGTCGGACGTGTAGCCCATGCAACTGACGGTTCTGTCGTGCACGGTCTTCGTGTGGTCGACCTTCCCGTTCTCGTACTCGTCCTTGTAGTGCTTCAGCACGAGGGTGTCGATGTTCACCCTGAACCAGCTGCGCTTGTTGTCCGGCATGGTGCAGCCGTGGGCGGTCAGGTTGCGGCTGGGATCGTCGATCCATATGGCCTGTTCGGCTCGGTCGCAGTGCGCCCTGCCGTAGGCGTCGGCGGTGCCGGCGCCGGTGCCGAGCAGAGCGGTGGCGCATGTGGCCACCGCGGCGCTCGCACCCAGCAGGCGCTTCAGAGCGGGCTTCATCGATGAGTCCTCCTGCCACGTGTGGTGACGGCCGGGAGTCGCTGTCACCGTGGTGTGATCGTCACATTTGTCCGTGATGTTCTGCTCGTCGAGGAGCGGGACAGTCCCCCGACCCGGTGACGCCGGTGGTGCCAATGCAGCAGGGGCGGTCACCTTCCGGGCGGGCCCGGAGCGGTTCACGGGTGCGGACGGCCGGGGCGACGGGCGGGCCGATGGGGTGTGCGGGGCCCATGATGCAATGGGGGCGACGACGCAGATCTCGGGGCGGGGTGACGGGTGTTGGGCAACGGAGGGCTCGCCGAGGGGAGTTTCGAGCCGCTACGGGAGGGCGATCCGCGGACGGTGGGCGGATACCGGCTGGTGGCGCGGCTCGGGTCCGGCGGCATGGGGCGGGTCTATCTCTCGCACACCCCCGGCGGACGGGCCGTCGCGGTCAAGGTGATCCGGCCCGAGCTGGCCGAGAACGCCGAGTTCCGCAAGCGGTTCCGGGCCGAGGTGGCCGCGGCCGGCCGGGTCCACGGGGTCTACACGGCCGCGGTCCTGGACAGCGACACCGAGGGAGAGGTGCCGTGGTGCGCGACCGCCTACGTGCCGGGGCCCTCCCTCTCCGAGGCGGTACGCGATCACGGGCCACTGCCCGTCGACACCGTGCTGCGGCTGGTCGCCGGTGTCGCCGAGGCACTTCAGGCGGTGCACCGCGCGGGCATCGTGCACCGGGACCTCAAGCCGTCGAACGTGCTGCTCGCCGCCGACGGCCCCCGCGTGATCGACTTCGGGGTGGCGCGCGCGACGGACGCCACGTCCCTGACGCAGAGCGGTACGGCCCTGGGCACGGTCGCCTACATGGCGCCGGAGCAGGTGCTCGGCGCGCCGGCCCTCCCGGCGGCCGACGTGTTCGCGCTGGGGCAGACCGCCGTGTTCGCGGCGACGGGCCACGGCGCGTTCGGCGACGGGGATCCACACGCGGTGCTGTACCGGGTCGTGCACGCGGAGCCCGACCTCGGCCGCGTGCCGGCCGAGATCCAGGAGCTGGTGGCGCGGTGTCTGCGCAAGCCCGCCGACGAGCGGCCCACCGTCGAGGAGGTCATCCGCCGCGTCCAGGAGATCCAGGGGATCCGGGGCCGGTCGTACGACGGTGACGAGGCGCGGTCGGCGTCCGGGGCGTGGCTGCCGGGCGAGCTGGCCGCGGGGATCGCGGCTCGGGCGGCGGGCGCGGATCAGGCCCGCGCGAGCACAGCGGCTCCGGACGCGGCGGCATGGGGTACGTCGGCTCCGGACGCGGCGGCATGGGGTACGTCGGCTCCGGACGCGGCGGCGTCGGGCGTGGCGGCGTCGGGCGCGGCGCAGGCCTCGCCTCCCGCGGGTGCCTTCGGCGCCCCCGTTCCCTTCGGGGCTCCGGGCGCTCCCGTTCCCTTCGAAGCTCCGGGCGCTCCCGGCACCCCCCGTCCGTCCGGTGCTCCGGGTTTCCAACCGCCCGCCGCTCCCGGTGCGTTCGGGCCGCCGGCGGCCTACTCCCCGACCTCGCCGTCCCATGCAGCGATGCCCGCCCCCTTCGTCATGGCGCCGGGGGCGGCGCCGGGCGCCTACGCGGCGACCGCCCCGGTGCCCGCGAGCGGCAAGGGCGGGGCGGGTGGCAAGGGCGGTCGCAAGGGGCGGGGCTGGCTGCTGGCCGCGGCCGCCGTCGCGCTGGTCGCCTGCGGGGCGGCCGTCACCCTGCTGCTCGTGCCCGGGAACGGCGACCAGGGCCGTGAGCAGGTCGGGGAGGTGGCCGCGGCGCAGTCGACCGGGTCCGGGGAGCCGTCGGCGTCGGTGTCCGGTTCCCCGTCCGGCGCAGCCGGGAAGACGGACAAGAAGGCGAAGGCCTCCACGTCGACCGCGCCGCCCCGCCCCTCGGTGTCCCCGACGCCCTCGCGGACCGCGCCCCCGCCCCCGCCGGCCACCGCGGCGAGCAGGCCCGCCGCTCCGAAGACTCCCGTCCCGGTGACCTACGCGGGGATCCGGATGACCAAGAGCCACGACCTGTACCTGGCGGACACCCCGGTGCGGGCCAAGGCGGACACCGGCACCTCCGACGAGGACCTGACCTACGCCGTCTACTCCTCGGGCGCCCTCCTCGCCCCCGGCACCACCTCCGGCAGCTCGCTCGCCCTGCTGCCCGCGGGCCGGCCGGGGAGCCTGGACGCCTGCAAGGCGGCGACCGGCTACAAGAGCTACGTCTGGATCAAGGACCTCACCGTCGGCCAGCGGATGTGCGTGATCAGCGGGACGGGGCACGTCGGGCTGGTGACGTACCGGGGATCCGCCGGGACGTCGTACGCCACGCTGGACGTGAAGGTGTGGCGCGACGCGGCCTGACCAAGGCCCCCACGCCCGTGCCGCCGTGGGAGACGGAGTGGGTGTCCGTCGCCCGCGGCGACCGGATGCCGTGCGTATAGGGTGCCGGGCATGAGTCAGGAACCGGCGCGGTGGGTGGGCCAGGAACAGCTGGAGCAGCGGGTTTCGCATGACGACCGGGAGCAGGTCGCCGAGGTGCTGCGGGTGGCCGCGGGTGACGGACGGCTGACCCTGGACGAGCTGGAGGAGCGGCTGGAGAGCTGCTTCGCGGCACGGACGTACGGCGATCTGGCCCCCCTGGTGGCCGACCTGCCCGGGCAGGCGATGGCCGTGGCCGACCCGGCCCGGACGAAGGAGGTCGCGCGGGTCCGCCGGACCGGCGGGAACGTCCGGTACGAGGGCGTCTGGGAGGTGCCGCGCCGCCTTGAGATCGAGGTCCACGGCGGCAACGTCCTGCTCGACTTCACCTCGGGGACCGTGCGGATGCCGGTCACCGACGTGCAGGTGGCGATCCACGGCGGCAACCTGCGGCTGACCGTCCCGGACGGCTACGCCGTGGACGCCCAGGAGGTGGAGATGCACGGCGGCTCGGTCGTGCACCGCCGTGTGAAGGACCGCGCCCCGAACGCCCCGGTGGTGCACCGCATCACCGTCACCGGCTCGGTCGTCGGCGGCAACATCGTCGTCCAGCCCCCTCGCGCACCACGCCGGCCGGGCCGCCTGCGCCGCCTGCTGGGCCGCGACCGCTAGGCGTGCCGGTCTTCCGGATCCTTCGCTCGGCGACCCCCACCGAGGTCAACGCCTCGCCGGGCACGGACTTCACGGGGTAGCCGTGCGAGGCTGCCACGGTCCTCACGGATCCCCCGGCCGATCGGTCATGGAGTCGGCTCCGATTTCGTGTGGAGGATCTCGCGGGCCTGCTCCGCGGCGCGCGCTATGCCCTCGGAGACGAACTCGACGAAGCGGGCGATGTTCTCGAGGCGGGTGGCGGCCGGGCTGCCGGAGCCGAGGATCCTGACGCCCTGTCGTGCGATCTCGGCGAGCTGGGCGGTGGCGCGGGCGCCGGCCATCGTGGACTGGTACATGACGTCGTCGTCGACGATGTAGCGCTCGCGACGGCGTTCGTCGCGCTCCCGGCGGATGAGGCCCTGGCTCTCCAGGAACGCGATCGCCTTGGAGACGGACGCGGGGCTGACCTGGAGGCGCTGGACGAGTTCGGACGCGGTGAGGCTGCCCTCGTCGGTGGTGTAGAGGCAGGCCAGGGTCCGGGCCGTCATCCTGGGCAGGCCCGACTGCATGAAGACGTTCGTGAACGTCTCCTCGTACGCGCGTACGGCCTCGTCGTCTCGCCCGTGGGCCCCTGGGGCCGCCTTCGGGTCCCGGGGTGCGGCCTGCCTGCGGCGGTGGGCGCGGTGTTCGGTGGCGCGGTGTGCGAGGTCGGCGCGGTAGGCGGTGGGGCCGCCGTTGCGCATGACCTCGCGGGTGACGGTCGAGGTCGGACGGTCCAGACGTCGGGCGATCTCCGCGTAGGCGAGGCCGTCGGCCAGTCCCAGCGCGATCTGCTGACGTTCCTGCTGGGTGAGTCTGCCTCCCGGCATCGCGGTCTCCTTCTCGGCCTGGCCCGTGGTGTCGCCAGCATAGCGTTCATTCCACACCCATTGCAACGGTCGATGATGCTGTCATTGCATTGAAGTTCAATCCATTGCAACACTTCTAAAGCATCTACCTGCATAGATGACATTCATACGCAACGAACTCGTTGCCACATCTATGAATGCAACGTAGCTTTTCCGTCGTCAGAAAGCACGGGCCGCAAGGGCCCGCGACACGGACAAAGGGAGAGCACCATGCAGAAGTTCGACAGCCCCGCCCCCGTCTCCGCCGTCCTCGACATCCCCGCCGGACGCATCCGGCTCATCGCCGCCGACCGGACCGACACCACCGTCGAGGTCCTGCCGGCGGACGCCTCCAAGGGCCGCGACGTGAAGGCCGCGGAGCAGACCGAGGTCACCTGCACCGACGGCGTCCTGCGCGTCCAGGTCCCGGCGGCGGCGAGCCGGATCCTCGGCCCCTCCGGATCCATCGAGGTGACGGTCCAACTGCCCTCCGGCTCCCGCGTCGAGGCGAAGACGGCCAGCGGTGAACTCCGGGGCGTCGGGCGCCTCGGTGACGTCGTCTTCGAGGGCCAGCAGGCCACCGTCAAGCTCGACGAGACCGCCGACGCCCGCCTGTCCACCGCCGCCGGCGACATCACCGTCGGCCGCCTCGGCGGCCCCGCCGAGATCACCACCCAGAAGGGCGACATCCGCATCGCCGAGGCCACCCGCGGCACCGTCGTCCTGCGCACCGACTCCGGCGACATCTCCGTCACCGCCGCCCGCGGCGTCTCCGCCTCCCTCGACGCCGGCACCCCCAGCGGCCGCATCCGCAACGCCCTCAAGAACAGCGCCGGCGTCCCCGACCTGGCCGTCCACGCCACCACCAGCCACGGCGACATCACCGCCGACAGCCTGTGACCGCCCGCAGTCCGTACAGAAGGAGCACCCCTCATGACCGACCTGGCCATCGCGGCGACCGGCCTGCGCAAGTCCTACGGCGACAAGGTCGTGCTCGACGGCGTCGACCTGGCCGTACCGGAGGGAACGATCTTCTCCCTCCTCGGTCCGAACGGCGCCGGCAAGACCACCGCCGTCAAGCTCCTCTCCACCCTCGTCTCCCCCGGCCCCGGCTCCGGTGAGATCCGCGTCGCCGGCCACGACCTCGCCACCGACCCGCAGGCCGTGCGCGCCGCGATCGGCGTCACCGGACAGTTCTCCGCCGTCGACGCTCTGATCACCGGCGAGGAGAACATGCTCCTCATGGCGGACCTGCACCACCTCTCCAAGCGCGAGGGACGGCAGGTCACCGCCGAACTGCTGGAGCGCTTCGACCTCACCGAGGCCGCGAAGAAGCCCGCGTCCACCTACTCCGGCGGCATGAAGCGCCGCCTCGACATCGCCATGACCCTGGTCGGCAGCCCCCGGATCATCTTCCTCGACGAGCCGACCACGGGCCTCGACCCGCGCTCCCGGCACACCATGTGGCAGATCATCCGCGAGCTCGTCACCGGCGGCGTCACCGTCTTCCTCACCACCCAGTACCTGGAGGAGGCCGACGAACTCGCCGACCGGATCGCCGTCCTGAACGACGGGAGGATCGCCGCGCAGGGCACGGCCGAGGAACTGAAGCGGATCGTCCCGGGCGGGCACGTCCGGCTCCGCTTCACCGACCCGGCCGCCTACCGGAGCGCCGCCTCCGCCCTGGGCGAGGCGTCCCCCATCGACGAAGCCCTCGCACTCCAGATCCCCAGCGACGGCAGCCAGCGCGAACTGCGCTCGGTTCTCGACCGGTTGGACTCGGCCGGCATCGAGGCCGACGAACTGACCGTGCACAGGCCCGACCTCGACGACGTCTTCTTCGCCCTGACCGGCGGCGGCGTCCGCATCCCCCACCAGTCGAACCAGCCGAACCAGCCGAACCAGCCGAACGAGCCCAAGGAGAGCGCCCGATGAGCACTCTGTCCCTCGCCGTGCGCGACTGCTCCACGATGCTGCGCCGCAACCTCCTGCACGCCCGGCGCTACCCGTCGCTCACGCTGAACCTGCTGCTCACCCCGATCATGCTGCTGCTGCTCTTCGTCTACATCTTCGGCGACACCATGAGCGCGGGCATCGGCGGCGGCGGTCCGGACCGCTCCGAGTACATCGCCTACATCGTCCCGGGCCTGCTGCTGATGACCATCGGCAGCACCACGATCGGCACCGCTGTCTCCGTCTCCAACGACATGACCGAGGGCATCATCGCCCGCTTCCGCACGATGGCGATCCACCGCGGTTCGGTGCTCGTCGGGCACGTCGTCGGCAGCGTGCTCCAGGCCGTCACCAGTGTGGTCCTCGTCGGGGCGGTCGCCGTGGCCATCGGCTTCCGCTCCACCGATGCCACCGTCCTGGAGTGGCTCGCGGCGTTCGGACTGCTCGTCCTCTTCGCCACGGCGCTCACCTGGATCGCCGTCGGCATGGGCCTGATCAGCCCGAACGCCGAGGCCGCCGGCAACAACGCCATGCCGCTGATCCTGCTGCCGCTCCTGTCCAGCACCTTCGTCCCGATCGACGCGATGCCGGGCTGGTTCCAGCCCATCGCCCAGTACCAGCCGTTCACACCCGCCATCGAGACCCTGCGCGGCCTGCTGCTCGGCACGGGCATCGGCGACAACGGCTGGCTCGCCGTCGCGTGGTGCGTGGGCCTCGCGGTGCTCGGCTACTTCTGGTCGACCGCGAAGTTCGACGACGACCCGAAGTAGCCGCCGTGACGAGGCGGGCCTGCCTCCCGCGACGCGTCCCACCCGAGGGCGGCGTACACCGACGACCCGTCGGCGTACGCCGCCCGTTCTTCGTACGCACGTCGCTTGTGGGAACTCGTGGTCCATTAGGCTGCGCGTCCGGTGACCGGAGGGAAGAGATGTTCAGCAAGCGAGCGATCGTGGCCGCGGTGACGGCGGTCCTGATAGCCGGGCTCAGCGCCTGCTCGGGCGACAGCGGCGGTGACGGCACGGCGCCCGTGGGGAACGGCGGGAAGGCCGCGGGGAGCAACGCGCACGACAATCCTTCCCCGGACGCCGTCTTCGGGCTGCGGGACACGCTCCGGCACGTCCCGGCCCGCACCACCAGGGCCACCCGGCCGCATCTGGTCAAGAAGTGCACGATCGAGTCCCGCCAGGTCAAGCACACCTCGCGCTCCGGATCGGGCAAGAAGCGCCGCACCCGCACCTGGTACACCACGGAGCAGGTCCGGTCCTGCCGGAAGGTGCGCAAGGGGACCGAGACGTACACGAGGGTGCTCCGGCGCGAGCGCTGGTGCGTGCGGCTGGACGACGTCGGCGGGCACGCCTCCCGGGACGACGTCTGGTACCAGGTCACCTACCCGGCCTACAACAAGGCCCTGGGCGTCGACGACCACGCCCGTCTGAAGTTCACGCCGAAGGCGCCCGGCTGCTGACACCCACCAGCGCGTCCCAGTCCTGGCCGGCGGCCCACTCGGCGAAGCCGTGCCAGCCGACCTCGGAGTGGTCGCGGCGCAGGCCGGCGATGTCGACGGCGAGGCCGTGGGTGGTGAAGTAGGCGAACATGGCGGCCAGATCGGCGGACCAGGTCCGCACCTGGTCCAGCGGCACCTCGTGGTGGGCGACCGGGCGGCCGAGGGCCGTCGTGAGGATCTGCGCCATCTCCTCGGGGGTGCGCTCGTCGGAGGCGATGTCGATGCGCTGCCCGGCGAACGCGTCGCGGCGCGCGCTATTGATTGCGTCGCACAGTTGATGTGTTGCGCAGCAGCCTAGACAGTAAAGCTGCGCCGCGCAGCGGATTACCGGTCGCTGCGGGGCTCGGGACGGCCCGGGCCGGTCGCGCGGGTGATGGCGGACTCGACGGCGGCCACGCGGTCGGCGAGGAGCGTGAGGGCGGCGACGGCGCGGGTCAGGGGGTCGTCGCCGGGGGCGTGGGCGCGCACATGGGCGGCCTTCACCTCCGTCCAGCGGACGGAGTCCTCGGGGGTGAGGGTGCCGCGCAGTCCGGCCAGTTTCAGGAGGTTGGCCTCGGCGCCGGTGGTGAGGGTCTGGGCCTCGGCCGTGTAGTGGTCGGTGACGACCGCGTCGCGCTCGGCCTCGTTCATGACGGGGCGCAGGCGCTGGGCGATGCGGTTCATGTCGCGGTAGGAGCCCTGGAGCCGGAACGGCGGCTCCGTGCGGGCCTCTTCGGACTGGGCGGCGGAGGCGATGTAGGCCGCGTTGACCGTGAGGATCGTGTCGCGGGCGGCCAGCAGATGGCGCAGCAGCGCGAGGAGGCGGTCCAGTTCGGCGGGCGGCACGGCGTGGGTGAGGCGGTCCGCGCGGGCCGTGGGGTCGGCCGCGGCGAGGCGGACCAGGAGGTCCAGGTCGGCGCGGTCCCGGGCGGCCAGCGGTGCCAGCAGCGGGTTGGCGGTGAGCGCGTTCTCGACGAAGCTCAGCGCGAAGACGTCCTCCTTGCCGGTGAGGACGTCGCCGAGGTTCCACACGTCGGCGCGGTTGGCGAGCATGTCCGGCACCTGGAAGCGGGCGCCGGACTCGGTGTAGGGGTTGCCGGCCATGCAGACGGCGAAGCGCTTGCCGCGCAGGTCGTAGGTGCGCGGCTCGCCGTCCCGTACGCCGTCGACGCGGCGCGTGGTGTCGCACAGCGGGATGAACTTCTGCAGCAGCTCGGGCGAGGTGTGCTGGATGTCGTCCAGGTGGAGCAGGGTGTTGTTGCCGGCCGCGAGCGCGAAGTTGATCTTCTCGATCTCGCGGCGGGCCGTCGCGTTCGGGGCGTCGGCGGGGTCGAGCGAGGTGACGGTGTGGCCGAGCGCGGGTCCGCTGACCTTGACCAGCATCAGGCCGAGGCGGTCGGCGACGTACTCCATCAGCGTCGTCTTGCCGTATCCGGGCGGGGAGATCAGCAGGAGCAGGCCCCCGGTGTCGGTACGCCTGCTCTCGCCGGTGGTGCCCAGCTGCCGGGCGAGGCTGTCGCCGATCAAGGGCAGGTACACCTCGTCGACGAGGCGGTTGCGGACGAAGGCGGACATCACGCGCGGGCGGTGGTCGTCCAGGTGCAGCCGGTCGCGTTCGGCGGCCACCAGTTCCGCGCGGCGGCGCTGGTAGGCGCGGAACGCGGGGACCTCGCGGCCGGCGAACTCCGCGGTCCGGGCGAGGAATTCGTCCAGCCGCAGCACCAGCCGTCCGCCGTTCACCCGCGGGTGCGTGCCGAGCAGGCCCTCGGCGGTGGCGGTCAGCGGGGCGTCGCCGTCGTAGCGCGGCAGACCGGGACACAGCTCGGCGGCGACCGCCTCGGCCAGCTCCCCGGGCCCCGCGTCGGCGCCACTGGCCTGTGCGTACGCGCCGAGCCACGCCCGCACCAGCTGCGCCCGCGCGGCCGGCCCGCCGGGCCCCGCCGGCTCCCGCCCGTAGTCCGCGTCGGCCACGGTGTGCCGGAACTTCTCCGACAGGGTGCGTGCGGCGCCGCCGAGGACGAAGCGCTCGGGGTCGCCGGTGGTCAGCTCGTCGAAGAGGTACGCGGCGGCGGCATGTGCGAGCGACCCCCCGCCCGCTCGCCCACCGCCTCCCCCGCCCGCCGCCACGCCGGTTCCCCCGCCCGCCGCCACGTCGGCTCCCTGGGCCGACGCCGCATACGGCCGCCCGGCCGAGGCCGCATACGGCCTCCCGGCCGACCCGGCGAACGGCCCCCCGACCGCCCGCCCGTCGGCTCCCCCCGCCGACGCCGCGAACGACCCCCCGGCCGCCCGCACATCGCTTCCCCCGGCCCGTCCCACGAGCGGCCCGGCGACCGGGGCATCCGCCCCCGGTAGTCCGCGAGCCGCCTCAACGGACGGGCCGCCGGCCTCCGCCCCCGGTGCTCCCCCGACCACGCCCGCCCCCTCACCGGCGCTCCACCGGCCGATCGACCCGGCCAGCTCCTCCACCAGTTCGTCGATCACGGTGACCGCGCCGAAGGTGTCGCGGGCGCGGGCCAGGGAGACGGCGCGGTGGGTCCAGGCCGTGCGGGTTTCCTCCGTGGTGCCGTGGGTCCAGAAGAGGTGGGCGATGGCGCGGGCGGCGGGCAGGTGGCGCAGGGTGCCGGCGCCGTCGAGGAGGGGGAGCAGCACGGTGAGGATCGCGGTGGTGTCGTGGTCGTGGACGCCACGCTCGTAACCCTCGTCGTACGCCGCCTGCGCCGCGTCGCGCACCAGGGCGGGCAGGTCGTCGGCCGCGGCCAGGGCGGCGGGGCCGTGCTCGGCGAGCAGGCGGGCGGCGAGGTGTTCGGCGCGGTAGACCCCGGGCGACTCGGAGGGCAGGTGCCGGTCCCAGTAGGGGCGGGTCGCGGCGAAGGCGGGGTCGGTGACCGGGGCGCGGTAGTCGGTGCCGGTGACGGCGTAGGCGAGGCCGTCGCCGTGCGGGACGAGCGTGAGGTCGAGGGGCTGGGTGTTGACGGCGAAGCGGTGGCCGCCGAGGAGCAGGGTGCGGCCGTCGTCGGCGTACAGGTCGGTGCGGTCGCGCAGGGCGCGGGCGGCCTCCTGGCGGGCCGCCTTCAGCCGGCCGTCCAGCTCCTCGGCGCGCACGCTGTCGCCGAGGGCGCGCAGCGCGTCGGCGGTGCGGCGGACCTTGGCGACCATCGGGTCGGAGGCGAAGTACGTGGTGACGGCGTCGGTGTCGGCGAGCGTGGCCGCGCGGCGGGCGACGGTCTCCAGCACCCGGCCCGCCGACACCGCGAGCTGTTCGGCGCGGCGGGCGCGGGCGTCGGCGAGGGACTGCTTGCGGGCGGCGAACGCCTCGTAGATCTCGGTGCGCCGGGTGGCGAGGTCGTCGAGGAAGTCGTCGAACTCGGCGAACCGCGCGTCCAGGTCCTCCACCCGGCCGAGCAGCGCGGCCAGTTGGTCGTCGCAGGCCTCCGGGCTGTCGGCGGCGGCGAGGGCGGCCGTGACGGCCTGGGCGAGCAGGGCGGTCTCGGCGGCGAACTCGGCGCGGCCCTCGCGGTCGAGGAGGGAGCGGCGGCGGGCGTCGAGCATGGCGCGGGCGCGGTTGACGCCGCCGAGCACCTCGGCGATCCGCTCCAGGATGGCGGTGCGGACGGTGGCGTCGGCGATGTCGAGGCCGGTGACGACCTCGGTGACCGTGCGCAGCCCGTCGGCGAGGTCGTCAAGGCGGGCGCCGACCGGTGCGGCCGCGGCGACGGTGCCGATCGACTCCGCCTGCGCGACCAGGTCGTCGACCTCGGCGTGCTGCGCGGTGAAGGCGTCCCCGCGGGCCAGGAAGGACACCGCGCGCTTCCCGAAGGCCGCGAGGTCGGCCGCCGCGCCGGCGGCCAGCTCGTCCACGCGGGCGGTGTCCGCGTACCGCAGCTCCTTCACGGTCAGCAAGTGGCCGTGCGCGTGCCGGAGTTCGGTCAGCCCGCGCACCCATGCGGCCGCCTCGCGCGGGGCCTCGCCGCGCAGCCGGCGGACGACCGCCGCGATCCGCTCGGCCGCCTCGTCCAGGGCGTCGGCGGCCTGCCCGGTCAGCGCCCGCACCGTCTCGAACTCGGCCAGCACCTGCTCGGCGGTCTCCCGCACCTCCCCCAACGGGCCCAGCAGATCGCCCAGTTCGGGCTCGCCCAGCCAGTGGTGGGTGTCGGCGGCGCGCACGCAGGCGGCGGCCAGCGCCCGGTATCCCTCGCCGGTTTCGATGCCGTCGCCGACCAGGCCGGCGACGGACAGACAGTCCGCGAGTCCGCGTACGAGGTCCGCGTTGCCGACCCGGGCCAGGGCGCCGGTGCCGGTGCGCAGGGCGGCCGCGTGCGTGTCGGAGACGTACGGCGAGGCCCACCACTGGAGCGGGTGCGTGTGCGCGGGCTCGTCGCCGCCCTCGCGCAGCACGGCGAGCGCGCCGTCCCCGAACAGGGCCCAGCCCCGGCAGGGCAGCGGGGTGGCGACCTCCTTGCGCAGGGTGTTGTACGACAGCAGCAGCGCCCGGTCCCCGGCGCGCGAGCGGAACGCGTACAGCACGTCCTCGCCGTTCGGCGCGCGCACCTCCCGCTCGAACTCCAGCCCCGCCGCGTCCAGTTCGTACGTCTTGTGGGCGCCCGTCGCCAGACAGTAGCCGCCCGGGAACACGATGCCCTGGTCCTCGGGCAGCCGGCAGCAGGCCTGTCCGATGCCGTCCAGCCGGACCACCGAGCGGGTCAGGGTGTGCAACACCAGGTACCGGTCGGCGTCCTCCTTGTACGGCCGTACCCGCAGCAGGACCAGCGCGCCCACGCGCGCGTGCGCGACCGCCGCGTCGGCGAGCGACTGCAGCGGCTCCTCGACCGGCTCGGAGTACAGCTCCTCGCCCTCGGGGCCGCGCACGGTGAGCCGGCCGCCGACCGTCGCCACGCCCACGCCGCCGGGTACGGCCACGTAGGGGTCCCGGCCGAGGACGTGGTCCTCGCGGCTGGTGCCGGTCCAGGTGAAGTCGTGGGCCGGTGGGAAGGTGTCGTCGCGGTCGCCGCGCGCGTCCAGGAACTCCGCGTGGCCGTCCCGGCCGTCGTCGGTCAGGTTCCAGCGCAGGGCGCGGACGTCGTCGGCCTTGTCGCCGGTGCGGAACACCGCCAGCAGCCGGCCGTCCACGCGGCGCAGCCGCAGCAGGCGGGCCTGCCGGTAGTAGCGGTGCAGCGCGGTGAACTCCCGTACCGGCGCCGGGTCGTCGAGGAGGCCCGGTACGGCGTCCTCGGGCAGCCGGTTCAGATCACGGTCGTACAGCGCGAGGACGTCGGTGACCGCGGCGTCCGTCCCGTCGGCGGTCCGTCCCGTGCTGCCGAACAGCAGCACGTCCCCGACGGCGACCACGTCGCGGGGCACGCACGGGTGCGGGGTGCGCAGCCGCGCGGTCGCCTGGAGGGTGAGCCCGGCGGACCCGAACTCGTCCGCGCGACGGGCGTTGAGGTCCTCGGCCCGCCGCGCCAGCTCCGCCGCGTGGGCTGCCAGCCGGTCGCGCAGTACCTCGTAGGTGCCGGCGTCCGCGGTGTCGTACGGGCCCGTCGTCTCCGGGGTGGTGGCCATGGGGCGGTTTCCTTCGTGGGCGAGGCGTTGGAGCAACGGGGAGCTATGTGGGGGTGGGGGACTGTGGCCGGGTGCGGGTCCGTCGTGGCCGGTCGCGCGGTTCCCCGCGCCCCTGGGGGCTGCAGCCCCCGTCGGTCATATGGCGGCCGCCCCCACGCGGCCGCAGGCGACCGCGGCCAACCGCCCCCACGCAGCTGCGGGCCATCGTGCCGCTGGGGCGCTGGGGAGTCCCCCCGCTCGAACGAAGCCGGGAGTGGGGGAGGGTGGGCGCTGGGGTACCCCCTCTGGAGGGAGGCACCCCGCCCGCGCGGGCAAGCGCACCCGCCCCCGGCCCCAGCCCGCCTCAGTTCCGCGACCCGTGCCCGTTCAATTGCGTGACCGGCGTGTCCGCGAGGCCCAGTTCGCCGGCCTTGTCGAGGAGTTTGCGGAACTGGGAGGCGTCGGGGCCGCCGGAGTTCATCAGTTTCATCAGCAGTGCCGACACCGTCAGGTTCTGCACGTCCGCCGTGCCCAGGGAGCCCAGGATCCGGCTCAGGTCGTCCGTGAAGGTGCCGGAGCCGTCCAGCCAGGGCCTGGCCAGGGCCTGGGCCGTACGGGAGTGGTCGACGAAGCCGTCCACGCCCTTGCCGAGCGAGACCGCGGAGACCAGCCGGTCGAAGAAGACGGAGTCGCCGCCGACGATGTCGATGTCGGCGTTCTCCAGGCCGGTCGCGAGGACCGTGGCCTGCGCCTCGGCGACCTGCCGCTGGGTCTCCAGACCGGCCAGCCGGATCTCCTTCTCCGCCTGGAGCCGCAGCCGGTACTCCTCGTGCCCCCGGGACGCCTCGTCCAGCGCGGCCATCGCCGCGGCCTTCTCGGTGAGGCCCGCCGCCTCGGCCTTCAGCTTCTCCCCGATGCCGGTGGCCTCGGCGAGCGCCTTCGCCCGCGCGCCCTCCGCCTCGGCGAGCGCCTTGGCCTGCGTGCCCTCCGCCTCGGCCCGCATCCGCGCCTGTGCGGCCTGCGCCTCGGCCCGGCCGGACTTCTCGACGACCTCGGCCTCCTTGTCGCGGACCTGCACGGCGGCGAGTCCCTCCGCGGCGGCCTCGGCCTGGACGCCCTCGGCGATCCGCAGCTTGGCCCGCGCGTCGAGGTCGGCGGTCTTCAACCGGGCCTCGGCCAACGTCAGTTCCTCCGCCGCCCGGTGCGTGGCGGCCTGTTCGGCGGCCTCGGCGGCCTTGATGTCCTTGACCAGCTTCTCCTGCGCCTCCGCCTCGGCGGCGATGACGACGGCCTGCCGGTCGCGCTCGGCCTGCTCGACCGCGCGCAGCTTCTTGATGGACTCCTCCTGCTCGGCGACCGTACGGTCCACCGCGACCCGCTCCCGGATGACCTCGGCGATCTCCCGCTTCTCCGCCTCGACCTCCTTCTCTGCGGAGATCTTCGTCAGCTGGGTCTCCCGTTCCCGGGCGATGACCTCCAGCATCCGGTCCTTCTCGATCCGCTCGTTCTCGACGGCGATGACCCGCTCACGGTTCTTCGCGGCGACCGCGACCTCGCGGGCCTGGTTCTCGCGCTGCACGCCGAGCTGTTCCTCGGTGCGCAGGAACGCGCTCTGGGCGCGCAGCCGCTCCTCCTCCACCACCCGGGCGGTCTCGGCCTCCTCGCGGGCCCGGGAAGTCTCGATCTCCCGCTTCTGCTTGATCTCGGCGTCCACCTGCCGGCGCTCCAGCTCCAGGATGGCCTCGCGGGCGTCGACGTTCTGCCGGGTGATCTCCTTCTGCTCGGTGCGCTGCGCCTCGTTGGTGCGCACGTGCTCGATCGCCGTCAGCTCGGTGATCTTGCGGATGCCCTGGGCGTCGAGGACGTTGGCCGGGTCCAGCTGGGCGAGCGGGGTCTGCTCCAGGTAGTCGATCGCGGCGTCCTCGAGGTGGTAGCCGTTGAGGTCGACACCGATCAACTCGATGATGTGGAACCGAAGTTCCTCGCGCTTGGTGTACAGGTCGGTGAAGTCCATCTGCTTGCCGACGGTCTTCAGCGCCTCGGAGAACTTCGCGTGGAACAGTTCCTGCAGCGTGTCCTGGTGGCTGGCGCGGTCGGTGCCGACGTTCTGGGCGACCTTGATGACGTCCGCCTCGGTCTTGTTGACCTTGACGAAGAAGGCGACCCGGATGTCGGCGCGGATGTTGTCCCGGCAGATCAGCCCGTCCCGTCCGGAGCGGCTGATCTCGATGGTCTTCACCGAGATGTCCATGACCTCGGCCTTGTGCAGCACCGGCAGCACGACCTGCCCGGTGAACGTCACGTCGACCCTGCGCGTCTTCGACACGATCAGCGCCCGGCCCTGGTCCACCTTGCGGTACAGCCGGGAGAAGAAGAACAGCGCGAGCAGTACGACGACGAGACAGACGGCGACGAGCACGCCGAGGGCTTCCATGGCTACGTCCTTGTGCGTCAGACGATGAAGTGGCAAGAGCCCGGTTCCGGTGCCGGGCACCTGCCGGTGCCCGGCACCGGAACCCTCCGTGGTGCTCCCCCGGCGTGATGGTGCCCCAGGGGCGCCCACCAGCGCATTGCCGGTTTCCGGCAACGTTCACTAGGGTCTCGGTGCCGGACGGCCGCCAAGAAACCGTCAACGGCGCGTACGGAACACGGGGGAACGGGGACGGCGTGAGCGAACAGGCGATACCGGAGCACTATCTGGACGGGTACGCCCGCACCCTCACCGAGGTCGCCGCCACCGGCCGCCGGCTGACCCGCGAGGAGCTGGCCGTCCGCCGGACGCTGGGCGAGCAGGCAGCCGACGCCGGCCACGGACTGCGCGCCCTGGTCGTCGCCCATCTCGCCGCCGCCCGCGCCTCCTGGCCCACCACACCCGGGTCCGCCGACAGCACCCTGGCCGCCGTGGAGCAGGCCGTCGACGCGCTTGCCGAGGGCTACGAGCGCGCCCAGCGACTCGCCGTACGCCGGGAGGAGGCCGCGCGCCGCGAGTTCATCGAGGACCTCCTCTACGGCCGCAGCGACGTGGGCCGACTCGTCGAGAGCGCCGAGCGCTTCGGGCTGCGCCTGTCGCGGGAGCACGCGGTGGCCGTCGCCGAGGGGCCGGCCGCCTACGCGGAGGGCGGACCGGTGCCCCGGCAGGTGGAGCGGGCGGTCCTGGCCCGGTTCGACGCCCGCAGCATCCTGCTCACCACCAAGAACGGCAGGCTGATCTGCGTCGCGCCCGGCGACCAGGACGACGTCCTCGCCCACTTCGCCCGGCAGGCGTACGCGGCCACCGAGGGCGGCCGGGTCGCCGTCGGCCGCCCGCAGCCCGGCCCCGGCGGGGTCGTGCAGTCGTACGAAGAGGCCCTGGCCACGCTGGAGATGGCCGAGCGACTCGACCTGGAGGGGCCGCTGCTGCGCGCCGCCGACCTGCTCGTCTACCCGGTGCTGGCCCGGGACCGGCAGGCGATGGCCGACCTGGTGTCGCACACGCTCGGCCCGCTCACCTCGGCCCGCGGCGGCGCCGGCCCGCTGCTGGAGACGCTCACCGCCTACTTCGACTCCGGTTGCGTGTCCGCCGAGGCGGCCCGCCGGCTTTCCCTCAGCGTGCGGGCCCTCACCTACCGCCTGGAACGCATCCACAAGCTGACCGGCGCCGACCCCGCCGACCCGGCCCACCGCTACATGCTGCAGACGGCCGTGATCGGCGCCCGCCTCCTGGACTGGCCCGCCAAGCCCCTCTGAGTGACTCCGGGTCCGGGTGGACGCTTCTTACGGAGCGATGACGTACGGCCCGTCGCGCCACGCTCCGGCCCCGTCCCGCCCCTAGCGTGGCGGTATGCGCGTACTGGTCACCGGCGGTGCCGGTTTCATCGGGTCCCATGTCGTCGACGCCCTGCGGGCACGCGGCCACGAACCGGTCGTCTACGACGTCCGCGACGACCCCCGCTCCGACGTCCGCGACCCGGACGCCGTCGCCCGCGCGCTGACCGACGTGGACGCCGTCTGCCACCAGGCGGCTCAGGTGGGCCTGGGCAACGGGGTCGCCGACGCGGCCGAGTACGTCTCCCGCAACGACCTCGGCACCGCCGTCCTGCTCTCCGCGATGGCCGGGGCCGGCGTGGACCGGCTGGTGCTGGCCGGCTCGATGGTGGTGTACGGCGAGGGCCGCTACACGTGCCCGGTACACGATGTCGTACGCCCCGGCCCGCGCGCCGGGTCCGACCTGGCCGCGGGCCGCTTCGACCCCCTCTGCCCGCTGTGCGGCCGGGAGTTGACCCCGGGCCTGGTCGCCGAGGACGCCCCAGCCGACCCGCGCAACGTGTACGCCGCCACGAAGCTCGCCCAGGAACACCTCGCCGCCGCCTGGGCCCGCTCGACCGACGGCACGGCGATCTCCCTGCGCTACCACAACGTGTACGGCCCCCGGATGCCCCGCGACACCCCGTACGCCGGTGTCG
This sequence comes from Streptomyces sp. NPDC002520, assembly GCF_053595235.1. Classification (NCBI taxonomy): domain Bacteria; kingdom Bacillati; phylum Actinomycetota; class Actinomycetes; order Kitasatosporales; family Streptomycetaceae; genus Streptomyces; species Streptomyces sp. NPDC002520. The sequence continues at coordinate 91,261 of NZ_JBSFXG010000003.1, forward strand.
CCTCCTTCTTCCGCTCGGCCCTCGAACACGGCGACCCCCCGCGCGTCTTCGAGGACGGCCGCCAGCGCCGCGACTTCGTGCACGTCCGCGACGTGGCCGCCGCCAACGTCACCGCCCTGGAGACCGAGGCCCGCCCCGGCACCCTCACCGCGTACAACACCGGTAGCGGCACCCCGCACACCATCGCCGACCTGGCAGGCGCCCTGTCCGCCGCGTACGGCGGCCCGGACCCGGTCGTCACCGGCGAGTACCGCCTGGGCGACGTCCGCCACATCACCGCCGACTCGTCGCGGCTGCGTGCGGAACTGGACTGGAAGCCGGAGGTGTCCTTCGCCGAGGGGATGCGGGAGTTCGCGCGGACGCGGTGAGCTGTCACGGCACGGCCCGCCGGGGCCGGACAGGCGCGGCCGGCCCGGTAGAGCGCCGACTCACGGCCTTCAGAGGGCAGGCAGGCCGATATCCGCCGTCACGGCTTCTCATCCGCGCTCTCGTAGTGCTCGCACAGCGCGCGCAGCACGCGGGCCAGGCGGCGGGCGTGGCCGATGTCTCCGCCGTACCTGGGGCTGGGGCCGGCCGAGAGCTTCCGCCGGGCCTCGCCGACGCAGGCGGATGCGCAGTAGCGGGGGACGCTGTCCTTCGGCATGCGCGCTGCCTTCAGTTCAACCTCCGCGATCAGCCGCTCCAGGTGGCCGCGCAACATCGCGGTGACGGCGTCCAGGTCCGTCGGCATGGGGGGCAGGTCCTGGGGGTGCCCCTCCGACCCGAGCACCAGGTTCGTGGCCTCTCGCACGGCCGCGAGGTCGACGTGCGCCGTTCCGCTGTCCGTCGTCGTGGCCTTCACCGGCGGGCCGCCTGTCCGACCCGGTGGCGGGGGCACTCGCACGGCGGGAACGCCGTGGACCACTGCAACTCTTTCGCCGGGGGGACGACGGTCTTCCCGCTGTCCGCGGTGACCGTGCCGTCGCGGTCCACCTGGTACACACGGAGGGTCATGGAGGCTTGGGGTGGGCGGTCGTAAGAGGTGCCTGTACCGTTCGTCATGTTGACGCTCCTACGTAGCGTTGGCCGCACCCCGGGAGGTCTCACCACCTCGCCGGGGCCTGACGTTTCGACCGTAGAAGCACGCGCGCGGTACCGCCGACCGTAATCCGGTCGCTACGCTCAGGCAGCGAGGAGACCCACCTTCATCGCCAGCTCGGACGCACGGCGGCGACGCGAGGACTGGGTCGACTCGATCCCCTCCAGGAGGATCGTCTTCGCGTAGCCGTTGTAGCGGATCGTCTCCGGGGCGGCCTCATAGGCCTTTTCCAGCGAAGCGATCGCGACGTCCGGCTGATTGTCCAGCTGATAGCCGCGGGCCTCCTCGATGCGGTGCCGAGCCCGGCGCGGCCGTGACCTGATGACGGTCTGATCCGCCCGCGCGGCCTGCCGTACCGACTCCCCGCCCTGGCGCAGTTCCACAGCGACCGTCACCGCGTGCGCGCCCATGACGGCCCCCGAGAACGAGGTGGCCGGGTGATAGTAGGTCTCCGGCAGTCGTGCAGCCATGTCGCTCGCCTTGTCCCAGTGACGCCAGGCCGTGCCGGTCTCCCGTCGGCGGGCCGCCGTATAGCCGAGTTCGAACTCCAGGGCGCCGGCGATGGCAAGAACGTCGTCCGAGGCGTCGGGCAGCAGGGGTTCCAGGTAGCGGACGGCTTCGAGATTGATGGCGTCGGCTGCGTCGAAATGACGCGAGCCGCTGTCGCGGTGGGCCTGTGCAAGCAGCCAGGACGCCACACCGATGGCGTGCGGGTCCTCGCTCTCCTGCGCAGCGATCATGCCGCGTTCGGCTACCCGCCACAGCAGGGAGGCGTCTGGCTGGTACGCGAGGAAGAACTGGGACAGCGAGTAGGACTCGGCGAGCAGCGCCTGAGCCTGTCGGCGTTCGGCGGCACTCTCGGCGTGGCGCGCGAGGCACTGGGCGTCCCGGATCAGATCGGGCAGCAACGCGCCGATCGCTTCCCGGTGGTTCTTCGAGGCGTGACGCGCCTTCCACGCCGCATGGAGCCGGGCCTCCACGTGCGCGACGGGCGGCGGCTCGACACTGCTTGTCAGGGCAAAACTGTCCACGGCAGCCTTCACAGCGGCAAGGCGCGGATGCCCTGGACCGACGAAAAGGTCGACTTGGGCCTCTGGGTGTCCCGTGAGGTCCGCCAGGTTTCGCACGCACAGGATCTCGGCGAGCCGCAGCACGGTTTCGAGACCGGGTGCCTTCTGCTGCCCATTCTCGATCTTGCGGTACGTGTGCGGCGAGATGCCCAGCAGATCGGCGACCTGAGTCTGCGTCATCCCACGTCGCTCGCGATGGATCTGTACTCGCTGGCCGAACTTGAGCGGGTCGGCGTAGGGATCCGGGGTAGCGTCTTCAGACATCACAGCCTTGCCCCTCCTCGCGGCTTCGTCACTGGAAAGGGTATGGGGCGAGGCCGTTCCTTCGTGAGTGATCCGCCTACGCCCCTGACGCCCTCCACAATGCCCGTATGACGAGCCCTGAGGTAGCGCCGGAGATCGTGAGGTTCTACAGCGAGACCATCGACGAGGCGGAGCGCTTGGTCGGCACGGCCGATGGGCGTCTGGAGATGGTACGCACGCGGGAGTTGCTGCGCCGGTTTCTCCCGGAGCCGCCTGCCGGGATCCTCGATGTCGGAGGCGGGCCCGGCACCCACGCGCGGTGGCTCGTCGCGGACGGTTACGCCGTGCACCTCGTCGACCCGATTCCCCGGCACATCGAGCAGGCCGGGCAGACCGGTGCGTCCGTGGAACTCGGTGACGCCAGGCAGTTGACCGCAGCGGACGCTTCCTACGACGTGGTCCTGGTCCTGGGGCCGCTGTACCACCTGCCCAACCGATCAGACCGGGACCGGGCCCTTGCCGAGGCCTATCGCGTGCTCAAGCCGGGAGGGCTCCTGGCCGCGGCCGGGATCAACAGATACGCCTCCCTGTTCGAACACACCGCCTTCGCGCACCTCCACAAGGAGCCGATGGCGAAGAACATCAGCGGCATCCTGGCCACACAGACACACGACGGGAAGAAGGCCTTCACCACGGCGTACTTCCACAGCGGCGAGCAACTGCGGGACGAAGTCGCGGCGGCCGGGTTCCGCGGCGCCGAGGTGTTCGGCGTCGAGGGACCGGCCTGGTCGCTCCTGGCCGCGACCGAACGGCACACCGGTGAGTCGCTCATCGGCTCGCCCATGTTCGAGTCCGCACTGACTGCCGCACGCATGGCCGAGTCCTACCCCGAGCTGCTCGCGGCGAGTTCCCATCTGCTGGCGATCGGCCGCCGACCGGGGTGACAGGGTCCCCTCGTCGTCCACCGACTGTGGACAGCCGGTCAGGTCAGCCCTACGCCCCCGCCGCCGGCAGCCTCACCTCGAAGCGGCAGCCGCCCGGGATGTTGCGGACGGTCGTACGGCCCTGGTGGGCCTCCACGATGCCGCGGACGATCGCCAGGCCGAGGCCCGCTCCCCCGGGCGGAGTACGGGCGTCCGTGCCGCGCCAGCCGGTGTCGAAGACGCGGGGCAGGTCCTCGTCGGGGATGCCGCCGCAGCCGTCGGTGACGGAGAGGACCACGCCGTCGGGGGCCCGCTCGGCGGCGACGGCGACCGTGCCGTCGGCGGGGGTCCGGCGGATGGCGTTGACCAGCAGGTTGGCCAGGACCCGGCTCATCTCCTTGCCGTCCACCTCGACCGGCAGCGGCTGCACCCCGTCGCCCACCAGCCGTACGCCGTGCTCGCGGGCGAGCGGTCCGACCCCCGCGAGGGCGTCGCCGACCAGGTCGTACAGCGAGATCCGGGCGGGGCTCAGCGGCAGCGTCCCGGCGTGGATGCGGGAGAGTTCGAAGAGGTCGCCGACCATGTCGTTCAGGCGTTCCACCTCGGTGCGGATCTGCTTGAGGTAGCGCTCGGGGTCGGCGGCCACCCTGTCCTCCAGCGCCTCCGACATGGCGCGCAGCCCGGCGAGCGGGGTGCGCAGGTCGTGCGAGATCCAGGCGACGAGTTCACGCCGGGAGGTCTCCAGGGCGCGCTCGCGTTCCCGGGAGGCGGCCAGTTTGGCGCTGGTGGCGGCCAACTCGCGGCTGAGGGCGTCGAGTTCGGCGGTGGCCGGTACCGCGGGCGCGGCGAAGGCGCCGCCTTCGCCGAAGTGCCGGGCGGCGTCCGCGAGTTCACGGCTGCGGGCGACGACCCAGCGGCCCAGGAGCAGTGCGGTGAGCAGCGAGACGACGGCTGCCATGGCGACGACGGTGGTGACGACCCGCAGGTCGTGCGAGGACAGGAACATCGCCTGGGCCACCGCCATGGTCCCGGCGAGCATGGCGACCACCCCGACGGCGGCCACCACGGCGAGCGAGGTGGTGAGGGAACGGCGCCGGATCACACGCAGCACGGCCGCTCCGGCGAGGCCGGTGGCGGCGGCGCCGAGGAAGGCGTAGAGGGCGATGAGGAGGGTGTCGCGCATGTCAGCCGCCCTCCGTTCCCGTGAGGGATCCGGTTCCCGTTCCGGGGCTCGCTCCGGTTCCGGGGCCCGCTCCCGTTCCCGTTCCGGGGACCGCTCCGGTTCCGGGTCCCGCTCCCGTTCCGGCGCCCGTTCCCCTTTCCGTTCCGGTGGGGTCGAAGCGGTAGCCCACGCCCCATACCGTCTGAATGAGGGCGGGGCGGGCCGGGTCGTCCTCGACCTTGCCGCGCAGGCGGCGGACGTGGACGGTGACGGTCGACAGGTCACCGAAGTCCCAGCCCCACACCTCCCGCATCAGCTCCTCCCGGCCGAACGCGCGGCCGGGATGGCGCAGGAAGAAGGCCAGCAGGTCGAACTCGCGGAGGGTGAGGGCGAGTTCGGTGCCGTTCTTGGTGGCACGGCGGGCGGTCGGATCGACGCGGAGGCCGGCCGCGCCGAGGGGGACCGGCGCGGGGCGCGAGTCTCCCGCAAGGGGCGCGGGCCGGGTGCGGCGCAGCACCGACTCCACGCGCAGGACGAGTTCGCGCGGGCTGAAGGGCTTGGTGACGTAGTCGTCGGCGCCGACCTCCAGGCCGAGGATGCGGTCGTCCTCGTCGCCGCGTGCGGTGAGCATGACGACCGGCACCGGACCCTGCTCGCGCAGCCGCCGGCACACCTCCAGGCCGTCCATGCCGGGCAGCATCAGGTCCAGCACCACCAGGTCCGGCCGCCGCGCCGTGGCGCGCGCGAGGGCGCCGAGGCCGTCGGCGGCGCGGTCCACGGCGTATCCGGCGCGGTCGAGGTAGCCCGCGACGACCTCGGCGACGGTCGGGTCGTCGTCCACGACGAGGATCCGGCCCCGGTGGTCCGGCCGCTGCTCGGGGCCGGGACCGGGGCCGGGACCGGGGCCGGGGGGTGGGGCTGCGTACGGCTGCTGCATGCCTTCCAGCCTGTCACCGCGCGGCGCGGCGAGGGCGTCCATGGTGTCGACGTCCGCGTTTCGTAAGCAGCGGATGCCCCCTTTGTCACGTTTCGGGTCCGTAGGGTGAACGCCGTGACCACCTCATCTCTCCCGCCCGACGTGGATGTCGTGCTGCCGTGTCTCGACGAGGCCGAGGCGTTGCCCTGGGTTCTCGCGCGCATCCCGGCCGGCTGGCGCGCGATCGTCGTCGACAACGGCTCGACGGACGGCTCCGCCGACGTCGCCCGTGCGCTCGGTGCGTACGTCGTCCACGAGGAGCGGCGCGGGTTCGGCGCCGCCTGCCATGCCGGGCTGCTCGCGGCCACCGCCGAGGTGGTCTGCTTCTGCGACTGCGACGCCTCCCTCGATCCCGGACGGCTGGTGCCCTTCGTCGAGGAGGTCCGCTCCGGCGGGGCCGACCTGGCCCTGGGCCGGCGCCGCCCGCAGAGCCGGGGCGCCTGGCCCGCCCACGCCCGCGCGGGCAACCTCGCCCTCTCCCTCCTGCTCCGCCGCCGCACCGGCGTGCGCCTGCACGACCTCGGCCCCCTCCGTGCGGCGCGCCGCGAGCCGCTGCTCACGCTCGGCCTCACGGATCGCCGCAGCGGATATCCCCTGCAGATGGTGGTCCGCGCGGCGGACGCCGGCTGGCACATCACCGAGCACGACGTCCCCTACCTCCCCCGCACCGGCGCCTCCAAGGTCACCGGCACGTGGCGTGGCACATGGCAGGCGGTGCGGGACATGAGCAGGGTTCTTCACGAGCCGCCTCCGGTGCGGGCCGGCGGGGGCTTGTCGCGCCCACGCGGCGGAGCCGCGCATCGATAGGGGCCCCGCGCCCCTGGGGAGTTGCAGCGCCGTCCGCCGCAAAGGCACCGCCGGCGGCTGCGGGTGAGTGAAACCCCCCGTCCAGCCCCGACACCGGTCACCCGCCGAGAAAGGCCCCCATGACCACTCTCCTCGTCATCGCCAAGGAACCCCTGCCCGGCCGGGTCAAGACGCGGCTCAGTCCGCCGTTCACGCCGGAGCAGGCCGCCGGTCTCGCCGAGGCGGCCCTCGTGGACACGCTGCGGGCGGTGGCCGGGGCGCCGGCCGCGCGGCGGGTCCTCGTGCTGGACGGCCGGGCGGGCCCCTGGCTGCCGCCCGGGTTCGAGGTGGTGCCGCAGAGCGGCGGCGGGCTGGACGCACGGCTCGCGGACGCGTTCGCCCGCTGTGCCGGGCCTGCCCTGCTGATCGGCATGGACACCCCGCAGGTCACCCCGGACCTGCTCACCGTGGACTTCGCGGACTGCGACGCGTACTTCGGGCCGGCCGAGGACGGCGGCTTCTGGGCGCTGGGCCTGGCCCGCCCGGAGCCGGCGCTGCTGCGGGGCGTGCCCATGTCCTCGCCGGTGACCGGTGCCGTGCAGCGCGAGCGGCTGGTCGCCGCCGGGCTGCGGGTGCGGGACCTGCCCCGGCTGCGGGACGTCGACACCGCCGACGACGCGCACGCCGTCGCCGCCCTCGCCCCGCACGGCGCCTTCGCCGCCCGGCTGGCCGACTGCGTCTCCCCCCGATGAGCGCCACCAGCGCCACGAGCGCCATGACCACAGCCATGCCCTCCGCCACGGCCACTGCCGCGCCCACTGCCGCGCCCGCCGTCACGACCGCCGCCGCGCCCGCCTGGGCCGCCTCCGACCCGTACGCCACCGCGCTGCGCACCGGCCGCGGCCCGCTGTATCTGCGCCGCTCCGACGGCTGGCTGCTGCCGCTGGAGGTGGAGCGGTGGTGCGCCGGGGCGGACGACGTGGACCGGGCCGTGCTGGACCGCTGCGAGGGGTCCGTCCTGGACGTCGGCTGCGGTCCGGGGCGCCTGGTCGCGGAGCTGGCCGGCCGGGGTCGTACCGTCCTCGGTGTCGATGTGAGCGAGGCGGCCGTCACCCGTACCAACACCCTCGGCGGTCAGGCCCTGCGCCGCTCGGTCTTCGAGCCGCTGCCCGGCGAGGGCCGCTGGGACACCGTGCTGCTGATGGACGGCAACGTGGGGATCGGCGGCGATCCGGGTGCCCTGCTGCGGAGGATGGGGCAACTCCTCGCTCCGGGTGGTCTGTTGATCGTCGAGACCGATGCCCTGGACATCGACGAGCGGGCCCGGGTGCAGGTGGTCGACGTCGCTCTCGGGCCCGCCGCCGTGGGCGAACCGTTCGCCTGGGCGCGGATCGGTACGCCCGCCCTGCTCCGGCTCGCCGGGCGGGCCGGGTGGCGGACGGTCGCTCAGTGGGCGGCCGGTGAACGGCGTTTCGCCGCCCTGCGGACCCGCAGCGCCAGCACCAGCGCCGAGCCGCCGAAGAGCAGGGCGGTGATCAGCAGCCAGCGGCCGAGGTAGACGTCCGCGGACTGGCCGGTGGCCATGCGGAAGCGCTCGTCCACGCGGTTGGAGATCAGCGGGAACCAGACGAGCAGCAGCAGCCCCGACAGCATGGCCGGCACCCGCACGTACGACACCCACGCCCGGCGTCCGGCCGCGTCCAGGCCGCCCACCAGCGCCCGGTCCAGTACGGAGTACAGCGGCACGAGCACCAGGTCGTGCAGCAGGGCGGCACCGACGATCCACAGCGCCACCCCGAGCCAGTCACCGGACAGCAGCCGCACTCCGGCGTAGGCGGCGAGCGCGAACGAGGCGGCGAGCAGCAGCAGCTGGAACGGGCTGCCGAGGGGGAGACGGGGCAGTCGAGGCAAGCGGGGCAGGCGCATCACAGGTCTCCGAAGGTCAGCCGGGCCACCCACTTGGTGTTGAGCACACCGGGTGCGGCGGGCACGATGACGCGCGCCGGGTGGCCGTGGTCGGGGGACAGGTCCTCGCCGTTGACGGACAGGGCGAGCAGGGAGCGCGGGTCGGCCACCTGGTTGGCGCGCAGGGCGGCGCGGCGGAAGGCGCCGTGCCGTTGCAGGGACTCCACGAACACGTCCGGCGGGTCGCCGTCGTACCCGACCAGGGCGGCGAGGTCGCGCAGCCGTACGCCGCGCCACCACTGGTCGGCCGTGGACCAGCCCTCGACGCAGGCGATGGGCAACGACGAGCTGTGCTGGGGCATCTCCAGCAGTTGCGCACGGCTGAGGCGGACGGTTCCGGTGCGGCCGGTGACCACGAGCCGCCAGGCCTCCGGCCCCGTCTCCGCCGCGTCGATCCCGGCGTAGGCGGCCGTCTTGTTGATCTGGAAGCCGTCCGGGCCGCCGCCCGGGTCCCTTCCGCCGTGCGGCGCGAGCAGGGCGGTACGGCGGAAGGGGCCGCCCAGGCTCTGCCCCACCGTGGTCAGGAACAACAGCAACGAGCCGCCGCCGACCAGCCACAGCGCGCCGCGCCGGGAGACGGTGGGCGCGTCCGGCCGCGGGGAGACCAGGTCGTCGGGCTCGGGGGCAGCCGGTCCGTGGAGCTCAGGGGCGGCCGGTCCGTCCGGACCCGAGGCAGCCGGGCCGTCGGGCTGCGCGGCGGCCGGGCCGGTCGGCCTCGGGGTGGCCAGGTCGTCGTCTCCCTCGCGCAGCCGCCGCCGTACCGCCCGCACCGCCTTCGGTGTCTTCAGGACGGCATGGGCGAGGAAGGCGGTGAAGAACACCCAGGCACCGTAGAAGTGCAGCGGGTAGAAGGAGCCGGGAAAGATGTAGTCCAGCTGGACGTTGAGCACGCCGGTCGTGAACTCGAACAGGCCGCCGCCGACCAGCAGCAGGAGCGAGATCCGCTCCAGCGCGTGCGCGAGCGAGCGGGCCGGGGGCAGCGTGAAAAGTTTCGGCACCACCGACCACAGCTTGGCGAGCAGCACCGGGATCAGGGTGATGCCCAGGGTGACGTGGAGGCCCTGGGTGAACCGGTACAGCCACACCGGGCCGGTCGGCCACGCGAAGAGGTAGAAGCCGAGGATCCCCTTGTCGGGGGTCGTGTCGTTCACGGGGTCCAGGCCCGGGTTGTAGGCCGCGTACGACACCAGGCCGGTCACGAACAGCACGGTGATGCCGACGAGCAGCACGAGCCCGAGCACGGAGGTGAACCACGTGCCACGCAGGGGGCTGCGCCAGAAACCAGGGGAGGTGGGAAGCCGGGGATGGTCGCGCATGTCCCGACCGTAGGCCCGCGGACACCCGGAAACGGGTGCGCGACCCATGACGAAACGCTGACGTCCGGCCTGTACGACGGCTCGCGCACGGCCGTGCGGCCTAACGTGCCGGTGTGATCCGCCACTCCCACCCCGCAGCCTCCGGCCCCGACCGGCCCCACCCCACCGCCGACGGCGCCTCCCCGCCGAAGACCCACCCCGGCGCCCGAAGCGCCTCGCCTCCCGACGCCCACCCCACCACCGACAACACCACCCCACCCCACGACCGCTCCGGCCCCCTCCGTGACCTCTGCGCCGCCGGTGCCGCCGCCCTCCTCGTGACCGTGGCCGTGCTGGTCGGCCGTCACATCCAGGACACCCGGCACACCCTGTTCGTGCACTGGCCGCCGGTGCTCGCCGAGTGGGAGCCGCACATGGGACCGGGTACCCCGGCCGCCGTGCTCCTCGCGGTGGCCGGCGTGGCGTACGGGCCGCCACTGGCCGCCCGGCTGCCCTGGCGGGCCCTGCTCGCGACGGCCTGGGCGGCGTCGCTCGCCTGGATCGTCTCCCTCGCGCTGGTCGACGGCTGGCAGCGGGGCATCGCGGGCCGTCTGACCACCCGCGAGGAGTACCTTCGGGTCATCGGCCGCTTCCACGACATCCCGGCGACCCTGCGCGACTTCACCCACCACATCGTCAGCGGCACCCCCCACCCCTGGCCGGCCCATGTCGCCGGCCATCCGCCGGGGGCCACGCTCACCTTCGTGCTCCTGGACCGGATCGGGCTGCACGGGGGCGGCTGGGCCGGGATGTGGTGCATCGTGCTGGGCTCCTCCGCCTGCGTGGCCGTGCTGATCGCGCTCCGCGCGCTGACGGACGAGTCCCTGGCCCGCCGCGCGGCCCCCTTCCTGGTCCTCACCCCGGCGGCCGTCTGGCTCGGCACCTCCGCCGACGCCTACTACGCGGCGGTCGCCGCGTGGGCCCTTGCCCTGCTCGCCCTGGCACTGACCCGGCCCTCCACGGGCTGGCCCTGGGCGGCCGCCTCGGGCCTGCTCTTCGGCCTGACCTGCTATCTCTCGTACGGCCTCACGCTCGTCGCCCTGATCGGCGCGGCCGTCCTGCTGCTGGGCCGCACGGGCCTGCGTGCCGCGCTCGTCCCGGCCTTCCTCGCCGGACTGGCCGTCGTCCCGTTGGCGTTCACGCTGGCCGGCTTCAACTGGTGGACGGCGTACCACCTGTTGGTGACCCGCTACTACCAGGGCGTCGGCGGCACCCGCCCCTACGGCTACTGGATCTGGGCGAACCTGGCCTGCACGGTCCTGATCACCGGCCTGGCCACGGCGGCGGGCCTGCGCCGCACCGGCTCCTCCCTCGTCCGTCGCACCGACCCGGCCCGGACCCGGCTGGCGTTTCTCGTGGCCGCCGCCCTGCTGGCCCTCCTCGTCGCCGATCTGTCGGGCATGAGCAAGGCCGAGACCGAACGGATCTGGCTTCCGTTCGCGATGTGGCTGCTGCCCGCGTGCGCCTTCCTGCCCCGCGCGCGGGCCTGGCTCGCCGCCCAGACGGTCCTCGCCCTGCTCCTCAACCACCTGCTGTTCACCGGTTGGTGAGTCCTCGCCCTCCGGCCGTCGCCGGGGGCCCTGCTCAGCCGCGGACCGGGCTCGCCGCGTACACGGGGGCGGCCGTGCCGGTGCGCGGTGCCGGGACGGCGTCCGGTACGGGCAGGCCGGTCCGGGTGCCGGACTCGATGTCGGCGAGCAGACGGCGCAGGGCGGCGCGGACCTGCGGCATGTCCGGCACGTCGGGCGTTCTCAGGACGCCGGGCAGGACCGCCCCGGTGTCCAGCGCCGCGAGCGCCCGGCCGGCCCGGTGCCGGGCGCGGCCGCTGTGGCCCTGGTGGTGGTCGACGCAGGCGCGGGCGTAGCGGGCGAGGGCGGTGGCCCAGGCGTCCTCGCGCACCCCGGGGTGGGCCAGCGCGCGGCGGGCGCTGCGCCGGGCGGCACCCGGCGCGAGCGGGGCCTGGACGATGGCCAGCGCGGCGAGGCTCACGGAGGCGGCGGGGCCGCCGGGGGCGTACACCGGGACGATGTCGGCGGCCTGCCGCAAGCACTCGACGGCGGTACGGGCGTCGCCCTGCTCCCAGGCGAGCAGGCCCTGCACATGGGCGACACGGCCGATCAGCGCGTCGTCACCGGCCAGGACCGCGGCCGGCCAGACCTCGCCGAGCAGGGTGCGGGCGGTGGCCAGGTCGCCAGGCGCGTGCAGCCAGGCGGCCAGCCAGCGGGCGCGGGCGGCGAGCGGGTCGTCGGCGGTGTGCCGGGGCAGCAGCCGGGCGAGGTGGGCACGGCCCTCCTCCGCGTGGCCGTGCACCGCCCACCAGAACCACAGGTCGACCACGGCGCCGAGGGCCGCCGCCACGTGCTCGGCGGGGGCGTCGGGCCGGGCGAGCACGCTCTCCACCAGTGCGGTCAGGTCCTCCTCCTCGTCCTGGACGAGCCGGGCGGCCTGGCGCTGGTTGCCGGTGTTCCAGAGGTCCTCGGCGACCTCAGCGAGGCGCCGGCAGTGCAGCACATGGCGTTCCAGGGCCACCGGGAACTCCCCTGCCGCGCGCAGCCGTTCGGCGCCGAAGTCGCGGGCGGCGCGGGTCATCCGGTAGCGGGGCGGGCGGACCCCGCCGCTCTCGCCGACCGTCTCCAGCACTCCGGCGGCGGCGAGCCGGGCCAGGCAGGCGGAGACCTGGTGCGGGGCGACGCCCGCGCCGGAGCACAGGTAGGCGGCGGTGGGTTCGGTGAAGGCACCGGCGAAGACGCTGCTGCGGCTCCACACGACGCGGGCGGGCCGGTCGAGGAGCAGGTGGGCGGCGCCGACCGCCGACCGCAGCGAACGGTGCCGGCGCAGCGCGGGCCCCGGTGCGGCGAGCCAGCACTGGCCGTGCTCCAGCCGCTCGGCGAGCGCGTGCACGGACGGGTCCCGGGCGAGCTGGGCGGCGGCCAGTTCGACGGCGAGCGGGAGGCCCTCGACCAGTCGGCAGATCCTTGTCACGCAGGCGAGTTCGTCGCGCTCGGCGCGGAAGCCGGGGACGACGGCACGGGCCCGCGCGAGGAACAGCTCGGCCGCCGGTTCCGCGCCGAGCGGTGCGAGCCGTACGACCCGTTCGTCGCCGAGCCCGAGCGCCTGCCGGCACGTCACCAGCACGCGCAGCCCGGGGGCTTCCATCAGCAGCCGCTGCACCAGTCCGGCGCACTCGGTGCGTACGGGGTCGGCGTCGTCCAGGAAGAGGAGCGTGGGCCGCGGGGACGGGTCGGCGGCCGGCACCAGACGGGCCGTCGTCTCGTCATCGCCGTCCGGCCGGTGGCCCGTCAGCGCCTCGGCGACCCGGGCCGCGAGCGTTCCGGTGGCCGCCGGTGCGCCGGGGCAGGGCACGTGGATCACCCTTCCCCACGGGCCGCCGGGCCCCGGGACGGCCACCGAGGCGGCCAGTCCGCTCTTGCCGACACCGGCGGCCCCGGTCACGGTCACGAGCCGGCCCCGGGCCAGCCCCTCCCGCAGGGCCGTCGTCTCCTGCCCGCGGCCGATCAGACCGCCCGTCCCCCGACGCCCTGCCGCGGACGCGCCCTCGCCGCTTGCCCACACTGTTCCCAGCACTCCATACCTTGCGCGGTGCGATGTCCGGCGACGGCATCCCAAGCGAAATCGTTCCTGCCACCACCGCCACGGCAACTCCAACGCCCTCCCGCACCACGGGTGGCGCACCCGCGCCCGCTATCACACGCCGCGACGAACGCCCGAACGCCTGTCCCCGCGTTCCCTCGCATGCAGGGCACGTTGTCCCCCGAATGGCGGCGGGGCTAGTACTCCTCGTCGTTCTTGCCCTGCCCGCCGCCCGAGCCTCCGCCCGAGCCTTCGCCCGAGCCGGCCGTCTCGTCCTCGCCGACGGTCTTCACCGGCCGTGCTCCCCGGCCCGGTTCGGGCAGTTCGCCCAGCTTGTCGCGGGCGTAGAGCACGTCGCCGATGAACAGGTCGTAGACCAGGATGCCGATCACGCCACCGACCAGCGGCCCGACGATCGGAACCCACCAGTAGGTGCTGAACGAGCCCTCCACCGAGCCCGGGAACGCCAGGCTCCGCCAGCCCGCGACCCAGGTGAACAGGCGCGGCCCGAAGTCGCGGGCGGGGTTGATGGCGTAGCCCGCGTTGGCGCCGTAGGACATGCCGATGGCGGCGACCGCGAAACCCACCATCAGCGGGCCGAGGTTCGCCTTCACGGCCTGGTTGCGCAGGTCGACGATGGCGGCGACGAACATGACGAGGAAGGCCGCGCCGACGATCTGGTCGGTCAGGGGGCCCCAGTGGCCGCCGTGGTAGTAGGGCGCCGGGAAGGTGGCGAAGATGGAGAAGGTGGCGTTCGTATGCCCGTTCACCTTGGGCCCCTTCACCGTGGAGTCGTAGGCGCCGATCGCCTCGTGGTAGACGAGATAGACCAGTGCCGCCCCGGCGAACGCGCCGACGACCTGCGAGAACCAGAACGGTACGACCTTCTTCCAGGGGAACCCGCGGCGCACGGCCATGGCCAGGGTGACGGCGGGGTTCAGGTGGGCGCCGCTGACGCCGCCGGCCACGTAGACGCCGAAGGCGACGGCGAAGGCCCAGCCCCAGGCGATCAGCAGCCAGTCACCGGCCGCGAGGAAGATGGTCGTGGTCGTGGCGGCACGGCCGGAGCCGGGCAGCGCGGCGACCGCCATCGCGACGACACCGCAGCCGAAGGAGATGAGGACGAAGGTCCCGAGGAACTCCGCCAGGCACTCGCCCGGCAGTCCCGCCCGGCTTCTGAAGCGGGACGGCTTGAGAATCGGGGGGATTTCCACAGCCATTGAGGCCCCCTTGAAGACCCTTGAAGAGAGCGATACGGCCAACATCACCATATTGGGCCACAAATGGTCTTCATGCAGGGCGGCTCCCGCCGGTGGTCAGGCGTCCAAGTCGTCGGCGTAGTGCCTGAAGCCGTGCCGCTCCCTGTGCATGCGCCACAGGGTCTCCGCGAGCACGGCCGGATCCTTGCGCACATGGCCCGGGGTGATGGCCCCGGGAATCACCAACTGCGCGACGTGGATCCCCTCGCGGGCCAGCCGGTCGTGCAGCAGATGCCCGTACGCGCTCTCCGCCGCGAAGGCGATCGAGGTCCCGGCCCGTTCGGGATGCGGTACGGCGGCGCTCCCGCCGTTGACGAGGAGGATGGTGCCGCGCCCCAGCCGGCGCATCCCGGGCAGCACCTGCTGCACCGCGGCGACCGGCCCGTACACCGAGAACTCGATCGGCCCGAGCAGGTCCCGGTGCCCGGTCTCCAGCACGGGACGCATGAAGTCCCGGTGCGGGACGGGGCTGTACTGGAGCACCTCGACGGGACCGAGCGCCTCGCCCGCGGCGCGCAGGGCCGCGGCCAGTTGCTCGGGCCTGCGCACGTCCGCGGGAAAGCCGTGCGCGGCGACCCCTTCGGCGGCGAGTTCCTCCACCAGCAGGTCCAGCCGGTGCCGGTCGCGCGCGACGAGCGCGACGGTGTAGCCCTCGCGCCCGAACCGGCGTGCGGCGGCGGCTCCCAGACCGGGGCCGGCGCCGATGATGGCCATGGTGCTCATGGGTGGGCATCCTTACCGCACCCGCCCGGCCGGCGAACCCCTGCGCGCCGGCGGCCGGATCCGAGGTGTGCGCGGTCAGGCGCTGGGGCTGGAGCTGGAGCTGGAGCTGGAGCTGGGCGAATGGTAGGTGGCCAGCGACCAGATCACGAAGAAGTCGATGGCGATCATGATCAGGGACCAGAACGGGGCGTACGGCAGGAACAGGAACTGGGCGATCAGGCTCAGCGAGGCCAGGACGATGCCGACCGCCCGCGCCCACTCGGCGCCCTTGAGGATGCCCGCACCGGTGATCACGGCGATCACGCCGAGCACGATGAGGATCCAGCCCCAGCCGGTGAGGTTGATCTTGTACGAGTACGTGTCGATCCGCGCGTACACGTCGTCGGAGGCGAGCGCGGAGATGCCCTGGAGTACCGCGAGGATGCCGTTCACCAGCATCAGCACGCCCGCGAAGACGGTGCCTCCCGCGGCCAGGTCGCCGTGCGGCGCGCGGGACGGAGCCGGGGCCGGTGGGGTGTGCTGCGTCATGGCCTTACCTCCGCCGTCGTCCCCGAGCCGGTCGTACGTACGACGATCCGGCGGGCAGCGCCCGGTGACCACGGGGGCTACTCCGAACGAGTGAACGGCCGGCGTCGCCGTGACCGTCCGGGCACCTCACGTGCCCGGAACGTGCCCGGCCACCGCACGCCGTCCGGCTGACGCCTCACGCCATCCAGAAGAAGACCGCCGTCATCCGCTTCTCCTCCAGCGTGCGGCCGGTGTAGCCGGTCGCGCTGTGCACGAGGTTGGCGTTGTAGAGGAGCAGGCGGTTGTACTTGTGGGGGACGCGGACGTCCTCCTCGAAGGCGTCCGGGTTGACGAAGCGGGTGCCGAGGGCCTCGACGAGGTTGTTGTGCGGGGCCTGGACGACATTGCCGCCGAGCCGGCCGCCGGGCAGGGACTGGCGGAAGAAGCTGGTGCCGCAGCCCCCCGGCACGTGCGGGTTGAGGTACAGCACGGCCGCGTACCGGCACAGCGCACGCGAGTCGGTGTGCGGGCGCGGCTCGCTCTCGCCCTCGCCGACCACCTGCACACAGTTGTGGTTGAGGGTGCCGCCGCCGGGCGCCTGCTGCACCCACAGCTCCTTTGCCCCGGTCGACTTCCTCACCAGCCGCTCGATACGGGCGAGTTCGTCCGGCTCCAGGCCCGGCATGGCACGCAGTCCGGGCCAGGTCTGCGAGGTGTACGGATAGCCCTCGACCCAGTCGTCCTTGGCCAGACACCGCTCCCGTACGGCGTCGACGTCGGGCAGGACGTCGTCCAGCACCCAGTAGTCACGGCCCTTGGTGGGCTTGCGGTAGGGCAGAACCGGCAGCGCGGCGGGCGTTCTGGGCTGTGGGGGCATGCGGCGAATCTAGGCTCGCGTTTCCCCTGCCTTCTCCCGCGAAGCGGTCAACCTTTCATCAACAGGAGCCCCGCTTTCGTCAATAGAGGCCCACTTTCGTCAACTCGGCTCCAAGGGACGGAAATCTTTACCCGGATCCGCCGATACGAACGGCCCCCGCATCCGTACTGCTGTGCGTCCGAACCGCCCGCGGGCGGGTTCCCCAGGCAGGAGGCACGGTGCGGTTTTCGCGGAACGCGACGGGAACGCTCTTCGTGGGCGGCGCGATGGCCCTGACCCTCGCGGCACTCGCCTATCCGGGCATGCTGGGGCTGAGCACCGTCTCCAGCTCGCAGACACGCGTCATCGCCAACACCCAGTGGGGTCCGCTCACCGAGGCGGACCGGGACTTCGTGGTGAAGGTGCGGGCGGCCGGCCTGTGGGAGTACCCGGTGGGTCAGATCGGACTGCGGAAAGGCACCAGCAACGCGGTCCGGACGGCCAGTCAGCATCTGGTCGACGGGCACTCCGCACTCGACGCCACCTGCCGCAAGATCGCCCCGATGCTCAACATCACCCTGCCGAACCTGCCGAGCCCCCAGCAACAGGGCTTCGTCAACACGCTGCAGTCGGACAGCGGCCAGAAGTTCGACTCCGACTTCGCCAACATCCTGCGGATGACGCACGGTTCGATCTTCAACACGGTGGCGAAGATCCGCTCCACGACCGAGAACTCGCTGGTCCGGGCGCTGGCCGACCAGGCCAACGACACCGTGCTCGATCACATCACGGTCATGGAGAAGACCGGCCTGGTCGACTTCGCCCAGACCCTCTTCCAGCAGACCACCCCGCCGAAACTGCCCTCCTCCGACCTGACCCCGCCGCCCCCGGCCGCCGGCCAGCCGGAGGTGGTCCTCACCCCGCCGCCGAACGCCACCTCCACACCGGTGGACATCAACGGGCTCACGGGCGCCTCGTCAGGCGCCGGCGGACCGGGTGGGAACGGCGGACCGGGTGGGAACGGCGGACCGGGCGGGAACGGCGGACCGGGCGGGGTGGGCGGCAACAGCGGTGCCGGGAACACCGGTGGCGTTCCCGGCCCGACCCCGACGGCCGGCTAGGCCGACTGGGCCGACTAGGCCGACTAGGCCGGCTACGCGGTGCCGGGAGGCGGGCGCCGGACGACGGCCGACGGCCGACCCGGCCGGTCCCTAGCGCGTGACCGTCTCCAGGTACAGCTTCACGTACCGGTCCACGTCCACGTCCAACGCCACGTCCACCAGGGTCTGTTCGCGCTCGCCGTGATGGATCTCGGACTCGCCGTGGCGCCGCCTGCGGTCGACGATCGTCTGGCCCCGGGTCGGGCCGGGGCCGAGGGAGACCTCGACGGGGAGCAGCCGGGTGGTGATGCCGGCCGGGTCGGCGACCGCGCACACGGCGCCCGCGTCTCCCAGGCCGCCGGCCTGGGCGTCGCCGTCGGGTTCGGGCTTGGACGGCCGGTGGGCCAGCAGCTCCCCGGCCAGCCGGGCCCCGGGTTCCTTGCTGCCGCGCAGCCGCGCCACCTCCGGGCCCGGGACGACGACCCGGGTGAACACGTCGAGCCCGTACATGGTGATCGGCACCCCGACGCTGAGCAGGATCGCCGCCGCCTCCGGGTCGTGCCACACGTTGAACTCGGCGACCGGCGTGGCGTTCCCGACTCCGGCGGCGCCGCCCATGAACACGATCCGCTCGATGTTCCGGGTCACCTCGGGATGGGTGCGCAGAAGCAGCGCGATGTTGGTGAGCGGGGCGGTCGGGATCAGGGTGACCGGGCGCGGGGAGGCCAGGATCTCGCGGTACAGGAGAGTCACGGCGTCCACGGCGGCGCGACCGCGCCGGGGCGCGGGCAGGCCCAGGTCACCCATGCCGTCCATGCCGTGCACATGCCGGGCGGAACGGGCCGGCTCCAGCAGCGGGCGCTCGGCACCCCGCGCCACCGGGACGTCGAGGGCGTCCGCCTGCTCCAGCACGGTCAGGGTGTTGCGCACCACTCCGTCGACGTCGGTGTTCCCGGCCACGCAGGTCACGGCCCGCAGGTCCAGCCCCGGGTGCCGTACGGCGAACAACAGGGCCAGGGCGTCGTCGACGCCGGTGTCACAGTCGATGATCACGGGGATGGGCTGACCGGTCACGGCGGACTCCTTCCGTCCTGACCGACCCTAGATCAGCCCCGGCGCAGGACCCCCCGTTCCCACACCCACCCAGCGCTCCGCGCCGAAACCACCACCGTTCCTGAAGACTGAGCAGGAGTGAGCCCGGAAGCTGACCATCACACGATTGAGCTAACGCAGCCTTGTGCGCGTTCCTCGCCCGACAGTGCCAACCCCCACGAACCGGAACACAGGACGCCCCCCCACCCCGACAACCGGAGTCGCGGGCCGCGCTCTCACCCGGACGGACGGAATCGCGGGCCCGCGCCCTCACCCGGACGGACCGGAGCGCTGGTGGGGCGGTGGTGGCGGTGGTGGCGTGAGAGGCAGGCATCCCCGACCGGCCCGCCCTGGAGGCCCCGATGACCGCCGTCATACGCACCTGCGGCTCCCGTGCCGCCGCCCTCCTCGCCGCCGGCCTCCTCCCGCTCACGGGCTGCGCGACCCTCGGCCTCGAACATCCGGCGACCGCCCAGTACCCCCTGCCGACGGTCGAGAAGTCGACGAGCGCGCCCTCGAAGGCGAAGCCCCGCGGCGACGGGTCCACGCTCACCGACACCCAGGCCCAGACCGCGCTCATCGGCGTGTCCGACCTCGGCGCCCCCTGGTCGGCGACGCGCGGCGCGGCCACCTGGCGGGACGGGCTGCTGAAGGCGACCAGCGACGCCGCGCAGTGCCAGCGCCTGATGAACGCCCTCTACACCGACGAACTCCTCGGCGGCCCCGCCCGCGTCGCCGTCGGCCTGGACGACACCGACACCGACGCCCAGCTGCGCTACCAGATCGGCGCCCGCCGTCCCTCCGACGTCGACGCGGCGCTGGCCTGGCTGAAGACCCTGCCGGAGCAGTGCGCCCGGTTCACGGCCACCACGGAGACCGGACTGACCGAGGACGTCCGGGTCGTCGAGGCCCCGCTGCCTCAGGTCGGCGACGCGCGGCAGGGCCTGCGCCTCACCCTGGCCACCACCACGTCCGACGACCAGGACGTCATGCTCACGATGGACATCGCCGCCGTCCGGGTCGGCGAGGACGCCTTCGCGCTCACCAACGGCGGCCTGGGCGACGTGCCGAACGACGCCACGCAGGCCGCCGTCCAGGTCGGCGCGCTGCGCCTGGCGGACGTGCGCAAGCAGGGCCGGGTCCAGGTCTGAGGGCAGCGGGGCGGCCGCGGCTCAGGGTCCCCACGG
This sequence comes from Streptomyces sp. NPDC002520, assembly GCF_053595235.1. NCBI lineage: Bacteria > Bacillati > Actinomycetota > Actinomycetes > Kitasatosporales > Streptomycetaceae > Streptomyces > Streptomyces sp. NPDC002520. The sequence continues at coordinate 111,134 of NZ_JBSFXG010000003.1, forward strand.
CAGCCGCCGCTCACCGGCCCGGTGGCCGTGACTCGCAGCCCCGGGCGCCCACAGCTCACAGCTCACAGCGGTGGCTGTGCCGGGGCCGGGCCCAGGGTGGTCGTGCCCGGGGCCGTGCGGTGGCCGAGGCCGGTGCGGTAGGCGTCAAGGGCCGCCTCGATACGGCCGGTGCGGCGCAGCAGATCGCCCAGGAGACGGCACAGGTCGGCCAGGTCACCGGCCGCGCCGGCGCGTTCGAGGAGGCTGAGCGCGCGGACGTAGTGCTCCTCGGCGGCCTCGGTGTCCCGGGCGTCCTCGGCGATGATGCCGAGAAGGCGGTGGGCGCCGGCGGCGTGCACGGCACCGCGTTCGGAGGAGAAGTCGCCGAGGACGCCGGAGAGCAGTTCGGCGGCCTCCGCCGAACTGCCGCGCCGGTGCAGGACGTCGGCCAGCTCCACCGCGACCTGGCTGCGGTACAGGGCGGCGCGGGTCTCCGAGAGCATGGCGAGGGCCTGCCGCAACTCGGCTTCGGCGTGCTCAAGTTCGCCGTCCTGGGCGTAGACGTAGCCGCGCATCCAGTGGCAGTTGGCGAGTTCCGTGCGCAGTTGGAGCCGGCGGTACAGCTCGGCGGCCTTGGCGAGGGAGGCGTCGGCCTCGGCGGCCCGGCCCTCGGCGAGCAGGGTGCGGGCGACCGAGCGGTGCATCCGGGCGATCAGCGCGGGGTCGCCGGCCTGCGGGGCGAGCGCGAGCGCGAACTCGGCGGCCTGGGCGGCGCGGGCGTGGGCGCCCATGTCCATGTAGGGGCCTATGACGCTGGCGTACAGGAGCAGCAGGGCGTCGGGGTCGTGCAGGCCGCCGCGGTTGAGTTCGTCGAGGGTGGTTTCCAGGAGGTAGACGGCGTACCGGAGTTCGCCGGCCAGGTAGTGGGAGACCGCGCGGCCCCGGACGGCCGGGACCCGGGCCGGCAGCGCCTCCCCGGCCAGCCGTTCCTCGGCCCGCTCGAAGTACTCCCGCGCCTTGCCCAGTTCGCCGGTCTCCAGGGCGCTCTCCCCGAGCCCGAGCAGCGCGGTGGCCTGCTCGGGGCCGAGCCCGTGCGCCTCCGCCTCGGCGAGCAGTACGGCGTACTGCGCGGCCGCCTCCTCGGCCTTGCCGTCGGCGAGCGTGCGCTGGGCCCCGGTGAGGCGGAGCCGGAGGTCGGTGGCGAGACGGGCGGGGCGGCCGACGGCCAGTTCCTCGAAGGCGACACCGAGCCGTCCCGCGATGTGCCGCAGGGCATCGTCGGACGCCCTGACCCGGCCGGCCTCCAGGGTGGAGATGTAGGCGGGGGTGTAGGCGGGTTCCGCCAACTGGCGCTGAGTCAGCCCGCGTTGGGTGCGCAACTGCTGCACGCGCCGCCCGATGACCTCGGGATCGTCCCTCTCGCGCATCCCTTTTCTCCCCCCAACGCCCTTGGTGCCCCTTGCCGTTGGCAGCCGGCACCCCTAGGTTAAACGGCGGATTAAGCATGTTTAACACGTCGCTGTTGTTGCGAGGTCACCGTGCCCGGACGTACATCCGCACCCTATGGACGCTCCGGCACATGTCCTCATTCGCGGCCCGGTCACGGCAGGAACACTCCCGTCGTCCGTGGTGTGGCCGCGGCCGTGATCACCGTGCTGGCGTTGGTAGCGGCGGCGAAGGCGGGCCCGGCCGACGCGAGCGACTCCCTTCCGGACGTGGGGCCCGTGTCGCAGGCCCCGCGCTGAGCCACACCCCGCGGGACGGCTCCGCAGGACGGCTCCGCACGACGACCTGTTGGACAACCTGCCGGACGACCTGCCGGACGACCTGTCGCACGTGAAATCAGGACCGAAGCGAGGGCTCTTCTCCCCGCGAACAGGGTCAATGGACAGGGTTGTACGGGTGTGGAATATCTCACCGCCTCCGCTTGACAGCGGACCGCGCGGTTAGGGTGAGCGCCCCGGTCCGGCGGGCGCCGAGGGGGGCGCCATCCAGCCAGGACGCGGGGTTTCTCAGGACGCAGGGATTCTTTCGGTGCCACGACGACCCCGCCGCAGACGGGGTCGGGGCCAGGGGTGGGAAGGCGCGGGGATGACGGGCAGCAGCGTGCGCGCGGACGAGGAGGCACCGGCGCAACCCGCCGGGCGGGGAGGGCGCGGCGCCGAACCGGGCAGGCCCGGGCGCTGGCTGCGCATACTCCGGTGGACCGCGGTCCTGCTCTCGGTCCTCCTCATCGGCGCCGCCGGCGCCGGTTACGCCTACTACCAGCACCTCAACGGCAACATCAAAAAGGCCCAGCTGAACCTCGGCGACTCCGCCGTACCCGAGCCGACCCCGAACACCGAGGGCCAGACCCCGCTGAACATCCTGCTGATCGGCTCGGACAGCCGGAACACCGCGCAGGACCTCGAACTCGGCGGCTCCAAGGCCGACGTGGGCCGCCCGCCCCTCGCGGACGTGCAGATGCTGGTGCACGTCTCGGCCGACCGCAGCAACATGTCCGTGGTCAGCCTGCCCCGCGACACCATGATCCCGATCCCTCGGTGCACCGACCCTGACCGGAAGAAGAAGTACGGCGCGCTGTCCCTGGCCATGGCGAACGAGTCGCTGGGCCGCGGCGGACCGGGCTGCACCGTCGCCACCTGGGAGAACCTCACGCACATCCACATCGACCACTTCATGATGGTCGACTTCTCCGGCGTGGTCGCGATGGCGGACGCCATCGGCGGCGTCCCGGTCTGCGTGAAGCAGAACGTCTGGTCGCACACCGCCGACGGCCACGGCTCGGGCCTGAGACTGCGGGCCGGCACCCACCCGGTCAAGGGCGTACAGGCCCTGCAGTGGCTGCGCACCCGCTACGGCTTCGAGGACGGCACCGACGTCGGCCGCACCCACGCCCAGCACATGTACATGAACTCGATGGTCCGTCAGCTGCGCGCGAACGCGCGGCTGGGCAACCCCACCGAGATGCGGGCGCTCGCGGAGACCGCGACGCGGGCGCTCACGGTCGACGAGGGGCTCGGCACGGTCAAGGAGCTGTACGACCTGTCCCAGGAGCTGCAGAAGGTCCCCACCGCGCGGATCACCATGACCACGCTGCCCACCGTGCAGTGGTCCCAGGACCACAACCGGCTGGTGCCCACGCCCGAGGACGCCGACCAGCTCGTCTCCATGGTCCGCGACGACACCCCGCTCGACGGGCGCGGCGCGGCGCACAAGCCCGAGCAGCGGTCCGAGGACCCCGCGGCCCCGGACGCCAGCATCGCGGTGCAGGTCCGGGGCGCCGCCGGTTCGGACACCCAGGCCTCCACCCCCCTGCGCGCCGGCGCCGTCGTCCAGGTCCTGCGGGACAAGGGATTCACCGGGGCGGCCCTCGACACCACGCCCACCACCTCGGCCAAGACCACCGTCCTGTACCCCGGCCCCGACCTGGAGGGCGACGCCCAGGCGGTGGCCGAGGCGCTCGGGGTCCCGCTGAGCCACGTGCGCGAGTCCGCCGACACCACGGCGATCACCCTGACCGTCGGCACCGACTGGCGCGCCGGCGACTCCTATCCCAGGACCGAGAGCCCGACCAGGGCACCCGACACGGCGGCCGTCCTCAACGGCGAGAAGGACGACGCCTGCATGGACGTCCAGCCGGGCTACACCTGGTGAACCACCGAGCCACACCGGACACCCCCCAGGCACCGCCCACTCCCCCGCGGCCCGGTCGGCGCCTACGCTGCCCCCGTGACCTCCGCAGCCGCGCGCACCGCCCGTGACCTCACCGCCGACCTCCCGGTCCCGGACCTGGAGGACCTCTACCGCGACCTGCACCGCCACCCCGAGCTGTCCCTGCGCGAGCACCGCACCGCGGGGAAGCTGGCCGCCCGGTTCAGGGCCGCCGGGTTCGAGACGGCCGAGGGCGTCGGCGGGACCGGGGTCGTGGGGGTGCTGCGGGGCGGCGACGGGCCGACCGTGCTGTTGCGCGCCGACATGGACGCGCTGCCGGTCGCCGAGCGGACCGGGCTGCCGTACGCCTCCGAGGCGGACGGCGTGATGCACGCCTGCGGGCACGACCTGCACGTCACCTGGCTGGCGGGCGCCGCCGAGGCGCTGGCGGCCGGGCGGGAGACCTGGAACGGCACCCTGCTGGTCGTGGGCCAGCCCGCCGAGGAGACCGGGCAGGGCGCGGCGCGCATGGTCGCGGACGGGTTGTACGAGCGTTTCGGCCGCCCGGACGTGCTCCTCGGCCAGCACGCTGCCCCCGGCCCGGCTGGCCTGTACCCGCACGCGCCGGGTCTGATCATGTCGGCGTCGACGGACGTGGACATCGTCGTGTACGGCCGGGGCGGTCACGGGTCGCGCCCGGAGGCGACCGTCGACCCGGTGGTCACCGCCGCCTACCTGGTCACCCGGCTGCAGACCGTCGTCTCCCGGGAGCTGGCGGCCCGTGATGCGGCGGTGCTGACGGTGGGCAGGATCGAGGCGGGCACCCGGCACAACATCATCCCGTCCGAGGCGCGCATCGCCCTGAACCTGCGCACCCAGTCCGAGGAGGTCCGGACGCGGATGCTGGCCGCGATCCGGCGCATCGCGCTCGGCGAGTGCATGGCCGCCGGCTGCCCGCGCGAGCCGGAGATCACCCTCGGCAACGCGTTCCCGGTGACCGTCAACGACGCCGGTACCGATGCCACGGTGGCCGCCGTGCACGGCGAGGTGTTCGGCGCGGGCACGGTGTTCGACCCGGGCCCGGCGATGGGCAGCGAGGACTTCCCGCAGCTGGCGCTCGGCTCGATCCCGTACTCGTACTGGTTCGTGACGAGCACTCCGGCCGAGGTGTGGGAGAAGGCGCCCGGCGAGGGCTTCGAGGAGAAGTTCGCGGCCGTGCCGAGCAACCACAGCCCGCACTTCGCACCGGACCTGTCCGTGATCGCCCCGGGAGTGCGCACGCTGGTGTCGGGGGCACTGGCGCTGTTGGCGCCGGCATGACGGCGCCCCTACTGGGCCTGGAGTTCCCGCAGGTGCCGCTGGACGTTCTCCAGCGCGCCCTCCCGGCGTCCTGGCACCCGTAGCCTCAAGTCCGCGAGCACCGGCCCGAGTTCACGGGCCCGCGCCGCGTCCTCGATGCACCCCCACTGGTGGTGGGCCCGGTCCACGGCCGCCTCCACGGCGGGCGCGTCCCCCGCCTGCCCCGCGGCCAGGCGTATGCCGGCCACGTCCATCCAGGCCCGGCAGCTGCGCACCGCGTCCCCCGCGAACATCGCCAGGTCGGCCCTGACCTCGGCCCAGTGGAGCGCCTCGTCGGACACGGGCCCGTGCTCGCGTGTCGCGGCTTCCTCGTACCGGGCGGCGAGCACATCGGCGTCGCCGTGCCGCCCGGCCTGGACGGCGGTGCTGATGGCGGCGTGGGGGTCCACGGCCGCCGAGGTGTCCGGCGCCTGCGGACGGGCCGGTCCGTGCCGCCCGTTCGACGGACCGCTGGGCGTGGCCGGGTGGGCGAACGGGGCGCCGGGGGCGGGCGCCCCGAATCCGCCCAGCACCACGTCCCGCCCCGCGCCGGACTCGGCGATCCGCGTCAACGCCTGCTCGTGCAACCGCGGGAGCGCCGGCCGGTGTCCACTGCGCAGCAAGGTCGCCACGGCCTTCATGTACGACGGCTCGGCGATCCGGCGGCCACCGCCGGGTGCGATCCGGCCGTACACGGAGATGTTCGGGCCCGACTCCAGCGGTCGCTCGGCCAGATAACGCCAGGTCTCCCCGTCGGCATGGAGATCGGCCACCAGCGCGGTGTCCGCGGCGGAGCGCAGCCGCAGCTCCTCCCGGATCCAGTGCCACGGCAGCGCGGTGTAGCGCATGGTCGCCGGTGTGGTGCGGGCGAGCGCCAGATGGGGCAGCCGCTGGCGGCGGTCCAGGTGCAGCTGTCCGGTGACGTACAGCGTGAGCGGCCCCGGCGTGGCGGCCGCCGCGCGCAGCCGGGTCAGCACGGCCTGCGGGTCCAGCGGATCGGCGAGTTCGACCACGTTCGCCGTGTCGGTGCCGGACAGCACGGCGGGAGCGACCGCGGCGAGGACGGGCAGCACCCCGGCCGCGTCCACCAGACGCCCCTTGCCCAGCGGCGAGGCCGCGAGCAGCAGCACGGTTCCGGGCATCGTCCCTCCCCTGTCGATCGCCCCTGCAGTCAGCACCGTAACCGCTGCTGCTGCAAAGCCGTGCCTCAGGACTGCGAACGTTCGCGTTCGAAGTCCTCGCCCGGGGCCCGCCGCCGGACCGCGAAGACGGTGGTGTCGTCCCCGAGCCGGCCGCCGCTGTGCCGCAGCACGCCGTCGCGGACCAGCCGCACCAGTGGCCTGGGCCGGGCCAGCCCGGGGTCGGCCGCGACGGCCCGGCCCACCTCCCGGGCCAGCGGGTAGAACTCCCCGGCCCGGTCGCGCGCCTCGGTCACCCCGTCGGTCACCAGCAGCAGCGTCTCCGCGCTGCTCAGCGGCACCCGGTGCAGCGGCGGGAGGCCGTCCGCGAGGTCGCCGTACCCGAGCGGCAGCCCGTCGCCGGAGGGCAGGACGCGGATGCCGTCCGGGCCGAGGGCGAGCGGGGGCTCGTGACCGAAGTTGATCAGCTCGACGAGGTCCTGGGCGTCCTCGGGGAAGCCGACCAGGACGGCGGTGGCGAAGCGGTCCTCGTCGTCCTGGCCGAGCGCGACGCTGCGCCCGCACTGCCGGTGCATACGCACCTCGAGCCGCTCGGCGACGGTCCTCAGGTCCGCCTCGTGGTAGCCGGCCACGCGGAACGTGCCCAGCAGGGCCGCCGCCGTGTCCACCGCGCCCAGGCCCTTGCCCTGCACGTCACCGAGGAGGACCCGGGTGCCGTGCGGGCCGGGCTGGATGTCGTAGAAGTCGCCGCCCACCCGGGCCTCGCTGTCGGCGGCCAGATACACCGCCGCGTGCTCCAGGCCGGCCCAGCCGGGCGGCAGCGGGCGCAGCACGGTGCGGCGGGTCGTCTCGGCGATGTCCCGCATGCGCAGTTCCCGCCGCTCCCGGCGCAGCCGCCCGGCGCAGGCCAGCGTGGCGAGGGCGCCACCGAGGGCGACCAGGATGAAGTCGGCCAGTCCGGCCCGGTACTGCTGGGGCCAGACGCTGTCCACGAGGACGAACGTCACCAGCGACAGCAGGCCGTACAGGGCCGTCGTCGCCACCCCGCACATGGAGGCGGCGATGGCGGGGACCAGGACGATCCAGGAGACGATCCGGAACCGCTCGCCGGTCTTGAAGTCCACCAGCGCGATGACCACGAGCAGCACCAGCGGCAGCAGCCACGCGGTGCCTCGGCCGGGGATCCGCGGCGTCCGCCGGCGGCGCCGGTGCTCCACCTGCGTCACCGTGGGCAGCGCTCCATGTCCCTCAGCGAAACACGCGGGCACCCGGGCCGCATCCGGGCCCACATCACCCGTCCGGCCGACTTGCCAGGCCGTCGGCCCAGGTGTGCTCTGGAAGGCGGGGGAGAGGGAAGGCGGGGGAGAAGGAGAGAGGAGAGCTCTCATGGCTCAAGCGGCACCCGCACCCGGTGGAACGCCCCGTGCCGGCCTCACGGCCCCCTCCGGCGGGCAGGCTCCCGCCGTCTATCGTCCTCCGGACGTCTTCGACGCCCGCACCCACCGGATCGCCAGGGTGGCCGTACCGGTGGTGCTGGGGCTGGTCTACGGCTACTGGGCGGCGGCCAACCGGCGCAGCGGCGGGCCCATCACGGGCTGGAACGTGCTGCTCGGGTTCGTCGCGGCGATCGTGTTCGCGGTCGTGTGCACCGGCATGCTGACGGTGGGCCCGCGGCTGCGGCGGGAGATGCACGCGGTGATGTGGACGGTGTTCTCCGGCTGCGCGTTCGGCTTCCTCTACAGCCAGTCCGGCGAGGCGATCATCCGGTCGATCGGCATGTCGCTGGCGGTCGCGGTGGTCACGTTCCTCGTGTTCTTCTACCGCTACTACACGCACGAGGACGCGGCCGGACATCGCATCCGATGAGCCCTGGGCGAGGGCGGACCGCGTGCGCGTGGGCCCCGGCCGGCCCGGCCGGGGCCCACGCACTCCCCTGTGTTTCCCTCCTCACCAGTCGCCGGGCTCGCTCCAGCCACCCGGCGACGTTCCCGGGGCCCCTGGTCCCCAGGACCAGGAAACACCCGTTCGGGTGAACCCTCCACCGGAGAGCGGAATCCCCAGCTCCGCCAGGTGGCGCGGTCGTTCAGCTCGATTTTTCGCCCGAATGCACGCGCTCCGCTCGCACGGACGACCCGTGGGCCGTTGCCTGGAAAAGTGCCCTCACGTCTCAGGAGCGCCCTGTCGGCCGTGCTCATCGCCCTGTCCAGCCTGCTCGTGCCGTTCGGCGCGGTGGCGGCCTGGGCGGCGTACACGCTGACCGACACCGGCCGGTACGTCACCACGATGGCGCCGCTCGCCGCCGACCCGGACGTGCGGGACGCCGTCGCGGAGTCCGTCGGGGACGGCATCCTGCGGGAGGTGGACGCGCACATGGACGTCCGCCCGGTCCGCGCCTCGGTGGGCCCGTTCGTGCACGACGCGGTGCGCTCCTTCACGCAGACCCGCGCCTTCCGGCTGGCCTGGGACACCGGCAACCGGGTCACGCACGACGCCGTCCTGCGCGCCCTGCGCGAGGAGGACGACGACGAGAACACGCCGGAACAGCCGGTGACGGTCGACCTCGCCCCCGTCACCGCCCAGGTCAAGCAGCAGCTCACGCACGACCACGTACCGCTCGCCGCGCGCATCCCGGTGGAGCACACCGCGGTGCCGATACTCCAGGCGGGCGAACTCACCCGGCTACGAAAGGGGTTCCACGTGCTCGAAGTCGCCGGTTTCTGGCTGCCGGTGGCGGCCGTCGTGTTCGCCGTCACCGGAATCGCCCTCGCCGTGCACCGTCGCCGCGCCGTCACCGCGACCGCGCTGGGCACGGCCCTGGGCGGCGCCCTGCTCGCCCTCGCCGTCGCCGTCGGCCGGGGCCTCACCCTCGCCGACCTGCCCGCCGGCACGTCGCACGCCGCCGCGGGCGCCGTCTACGACACCCTCACCGCCACCCTGCGCACGGTCTCCTGGCTGCTGCTGGGCCTCGGCCTCGTGGTGGCCCTGGCCGCCCGGCTCCTGCGCGTCACGCGCGGGCCGCGCCCCGTGCGACGCCGGCGAGGGTCCGCAGCGCCCGCGCCAGCTCCTGCTCCGGAACCGACGCGAGCCCGGGTCTGACGGCGTCCGGGGTGCGGCCGGCGCCGACCGAGAAGGCCGTGCCCGGGGTGAGCGCGATCCCGTGCGCCCGCGCCGCGGCCGTGAAGGTGTCCGCCCGCCACGGCGCGGGCAGCCGCCACCAGGCGAAGTAGGCGGCCGGGTCGGACGATACGTCGAAGCCGCAGCCGCAGCCGCCCAGCTCCTCGGCGACCAGCCGCTGCCGGCGCGCGAACACCCGCTGCGGCGGCAGCCGTTGCCCCGGACGCAGCCGCCCCCCGGAGATGTCGGCGGCGATCCGGTCGGCGATCCGCCGGTAAGCCTCCACAACTCCCCCTGCTCCCCTGCCTCATGGATGGCACCGAGGGCAAAGATTTTATTGCACCGAGAAGTTGGCGCCGCCTAGGGTCGGACCCATGCCACCCTTCCTCGCATACGATGACAAAGGCCCCGAAACCGCACGCGTTCCTCTGGTCCTCATCCACGGCCACCCCTTCGACCGCACGATGTGGTCCCCGCAGATCGCCGAGTTCTCCGCCGGCCGCCGGGTCGTCGCCCCCGACCTGCGCGGCTACGGCGCCTCCCCCGTGACCCCCGGCACCGTCCCGCTCTCCCGGCACGCACAGGACATCGAGGAACTCCTGGACGCCCTCTCGGTGGACTCCTTCGTCCTCGCCGGCCTCTCCATGGGCGGCCAGATCGCCATGGAGTGCTACGCCCGCTTCGGCGACCGCGTCCGGGGCCTGGTCCTCGCCGACACCTTCCCCGACCCCGAGACCCCCGAGGGCAGGCTGGGCCGGCGGGCCATGGCGGACCGGCTGCTCGCCGAGGGCATGCGCGGCTACGCCGACGAGGTCCTGGACAAGATGGTCGCCCCCTACGCCGACCCCGAGGTCAAGGCCCATGTGCACCGCATGATGTCGGCCACCTCGCCGCAGGGCGCCGCCGCCTCCCTGCGCGGCCGCGCCGAACGCCCCGACTACCGCCCCCTGCTGGCCAGGGTCACGGCACCGGCCCTCCTCGTGGTCGGCGCCGACGACACGTACACCCCGGTCGCGGACGCCGAAGCCATGCACCGGGCACTCCCGTACTCCCGCCTGCACGTCGTCGACCGAGCCGCCCACATGCCGAACCTGGAGCGGCCGGAGGAGTTCGGCAAGGTGCTCGCGGAGTTCCTGACGACGGTCGACCTGCCGGCGGGCTGAGGGCGCCGGTGCCGGGGTGGCGATAATGGGCGCATGTCCCGAGAGTTCCCCATCGGCCTCGCCCCTCCCGACTGGCTGGTGCGGAACCTCCGCCCGCAGCGGGCGCCCGTGAACCGGGCCGCCGTGGCCCGTGCCGCCGTGGCCCTGGCCCTGCCACTGGCGATCGGACTCGCGGTGGGCGAGCCCGCGTACGGCGCGCTCGCCTCCATGGGCGCCCTGAACGGCGTCATCGGCGACACCGCCGACGCCTACCGCATGCGCGTCATCACCATCGCCGTCCCGCAGGTCGCCGGCGCCGTCGGAGTCGTCCTGGGCTCCCTGGCGTACGGGCACGGCTGGTACGGCGTCGTCATCGTCACCGGTGTCGCGCTGGTGTCCGGGATGATCTCCACGATCGGCACGGTCGCCTCCGCGTCGGGACTGCTGTTCCTGCTCAACTGCGTCGTGGGCGCGGGCCTCCCGCTGCCCCACCCCTGGTGGGTGCCACCGGCCCTGATGTCCGGCGGCGGCCTGCTGGTGCTGCTGCTGGCTCTGCTGGCCTGGCCGCTGCGCGCCGGGGTGCCGGAGCGCGCCTCGGTCGCGGACGCGTACCGCGCGGTGGCGGAACTGCTCGCCGCCTGCGGGGACGCGGACCGGTACACCACCACCCGTTTCGACGTCACCCGGTCCCTGAACCAGTCGTACGACCTCATCCTCGGCCACCGCGCCCACCACCACGGCCGCAGCCGCCAACTGACCCGGATGCTGGCCCAGTTGAACGCGATCACCCCGGTCGTCGAGGCGGCGCCCGCCGTCCACCTCGCCGGCCTGCCACTGCCCGCGGAGGTCCCCGAGGCGGTCCGCCGGGTCGCCGACGCCATCGAGGCCGGCCGCACCGGACCGGTCGACCTGCCGCCCCTGCCCGTCCCCACCACCGAGACCGCCCGCGCCGTCGACCACGCCCTGCGGCACGCCGCCGAGGTCGTCGCCGCCCCCGAGATCGACCCGCGCGGCATCGACGACCGCCTGGGCCGGCCCGCCGCGCTCGGCATCCGCACCGCCCGCGCCACCCGCAACGTGCTCCTGTCGCCCAACTCCTGGCGCTACGGCCTGCGCCTCGCCCTGTGCATCGGCATCGCACAGGCGACGGTGTCCCTCTTCCCGGTCCCCCGCTCCTACTGGGTGGCCCTGACCATCACCTTCGTCCTCAAGCCCGACTTCGGCTCGGTCTTCTCCCGGGCGCTGCTGCGCGCGCTGGGCACGGTGGTGGGCCTGGTCCTGGCGGCGGCGGTACTGGCGGAGGTGCCGGGCGGCTGGTGGATCGTCCCCACGATGATGGTGCTGGGGCCGCTCGTCCCCGCCCTGACCCCCCGCGGCTACGGTTTCCAGACGGCGGCCATCACCCCGGTGATCCTCCTCCTCTCGGACCTCCTCAACCACCAGGGCACGGCCCTGCTCCTGCCCCGCCTCCTCGACTCCCTCATGGGCTGCGCGATCGCACTCGTCGTCGGCTACCTGCTCTGGCCGGAGAGCTGGCACACCCGGGTGGGCGACCGTCTGGCAGACGCGGTGGCCGACTCCGCCGCCTACGTCGAGGCGGCCTTCGGCCCCGGCCCCGAGCAGGCCGCCCGCGCCCGTATGCGCCGCCGCCTCTACCGCGACCTGTCCACCATCCGGACGGAATTCCAGCGGGCCCTGACCGAACCACCGCCCACCGGGCGCCGCGCCGCCGCCTGGTGGCCCCTCGTCGTCGCCGTGGAACGCATCGCGGACGCGACGACGGCGGCCCGGGTCCGCGTCCGTCACGGCGCACAGCCGCCCTCACCGGCCGAAGTCAGCCATGTGGCCCTCCAGCTGCGGGAACTCTCCGAGGGCGTCCGGCACGCCGACACTCTCGTCGCGGTCTCGACCCACCTGACCGGCCCCTCGGACAGCGTCCTGGAACCCCTGCGTCAGGAGGTCGCGGCAGCCCGCGCGATCGCGACACCGCACTGACCGCTCCACCGGGGCGACCGAATCGCAATCCAGGGCCGCTAACCTTACGTGTCCGTCCTGGCCAGGGATTGACGGCACCAACTCACGCGAAGGGTTGCGCTCATGGGCATTCTCACTCTCCTGCGGAACGCATTCGGCCGAGGGCGCAAGTCGCGCTCCGCCGAAGCAGAGAGTGCAAGCCAGCCTCTCTCGCACGAGGTTCCCACCCCCCAACTCCCCGAACCCCGCTCCGAGGACCCCACCCCGGGCTCCGAGGAACACGACCTGGTCACCGCCGCCTTCGACAACATCACCGTCCCCCGGCAGACCGACCCCGAACGCGACCGGCCGACGAAGCTCGAGGTGGAGCCGGCGGCCGAGGTGGAGGCGGCGGCTGAGGCCGAGCGGGTGGCCGAAACCGAGCCCGAGGCAGAGGCCGAGGTGAAGCCGACGGCTGAGGCCGAGGCGGAGCCGGCGGCTGAGGCGGAGCCGGTGGCCGAGGCAGAGGCGGACGCTGCTGCGCCCCTGACGGCCGAGGCCGAGCAGGAGACGAAGCCCGCGGCCGAGCGGGTGGCCGAAACCGAGCCCGAGGCAGAGGCCGAGGTGAAGCCGACGGCTGAGGCCGAGGCGGAGCCGGCGGCCGAGCCGGAGACCGAGGCCGCCCCTGAGCCGGTCACCGCAGCGGAGCCGGAAGCAAAGGTGGAGCTGGACGCACTGCCGGAGCCCGAGGCTGCCGTCGAGCCCGAGCCCACCGTCGAGCCCGAAGCCACCGTCGAGCCCGAGGTGGAGGCGCAGCCGGTGACCGAGGCTGAGCCCAGGCCCGAGGTCGAGGTCGAGCCGGTGACCGAGGTCGAGCCGGTGGCTGAGACGGAGACGGAGTCGACCGTCGCCACGACGGACGATGCCGCAGCCGCCGACGGCGAGGACGCCCCACAGGGGCCACCCGCAGCCGACAACGAGACTCGCACGGGCGCTGCGGGTGGGAACGAAACCGACGCCGAAGGCGAAGCCGAGGCGGCGACGAGCCCCGCGCCCACGCCGGAGGCCGAAGCCGAGCCCACGGACACCCTCGGCCCCGCCACCCCCCTCACCCGCCTCACGTCCCGCACCCCCTCCCTCACCACCGCCTACAACGCCGCCACCACCACCCTCGAGAAGACAAACCTCACCGGCACCCGAGCGAAGCTCTACCTCGTGCTGGACCGCTCCGCGAGCATGCGCCCGTACTACAAGGACGGCTCCGCCCAGGCCCTCGCCGACCAGACCCTCGCCCTGGCGGCCCACCTCGACCCCGAGGCCACGGTCCACGTCGTGTTCTTCTCCACCGAGGTCGACGGCACCACCGACCTCACGCTCACCCCGGACCACGAGACCAAGATCGACGACGTGCACGCGGGCCTCGGCCGCATGGGCCGTACCAGCTACCACGCCGCCGTGGAAGCGGTCCTCGCCCACCACGAGAAGTCCGCCGACGCCACCCCCGCCCTGGTGATCTTCCAGACGGACGGCGCCCCGGACGCGAAGACCCCCGCCACCCAGTCCCTCACCGAGGCCGCGAAGAACCATCCCACCGTGTTCTTCTCCTTCGTCGCCTTCGGTGAGTACGACAACAAGGCCTTCGACTACCTCCGCAAGCTGAAGACCGGCAACACGTCCTTCTTCCACGCGGGCCCGGCCCCCCGCGAGCTGACGGACACGGAGCTGTACGAGGGTGTCCTGGCGATCTGGCGCCCGTAACCGCCCGGAACTCTGCGTGACCGTGCCGCCCGCCTTTCTCACCCCGTAAAACGGGAGGCGGGCGGCATACACATGTCGGCTACGATTTCAAGGTTCGTACCCTCCGCGACCTGGGAGCAGCCCCCGATGGCTCGACACCTCATCACCAGCGCCCTTCCGTACATCAACGGGATCAAGCACCTGGGCAACATGGTGGGGTCCATGCTCCCGGCGGACGTGTACTCCCGGTACCTCCGCCAGCGCGGCCACGATGTCCTGTACATCTGCGCGACCGACGAGCACGGCACCCCCGCCGAGCTGGCCGCCAAGGAGCAGGGCCTCCCGGTCGCCGAGTTCTGCGCGCAGGCGCACGACGCGCAGAAGGCGGTCTACGACGGCTTCGCTCTGGCCTTCGACTACTTCGGCCGCAGCTCCAGCGCCGAGAACCGCGAGATCACCCAGCACTTCGCCCGGAAGCTGAACGAGAACGGCTTCATCGAGGAGCGGTCGATCCGCCAGGTCTACTCGCCCGTCGACGGCCGCTTCCTGCCGGACCGCTACGTGGAGGGCACCTGCCCGCACTGCGGTTACGACAAGGCCCGCGGCGACCAGTGCGAGAACTGCACCCGCGTCCTGGACCCGACCGACCTGATCAACCCGCGCTCGGCCATCTCCGGCTCCACGGACCTGGAGATCCGCGAGACCAAGCACCTCTTCCTCCTCCAGTCGAAGCTGGAGAACGAGGTCCGCGAATGGGTCGCCAAGCACGACAAGGACTGGCCGCAGCTGGCCTCCTCCATCGCCCACAAGTGGCTGACCGAGGGCCTGCACGACCGTGCGATCACCCGTGACCTGGACTGGGGCGTCCCCGTCCCGGCGGACACCTGGCCGGAGCTGGCGGCCGAGGGCAAGGTCTTCTACGTCTGGTTCGACGCCCCGATCGAGTACATCGGCGCGACGAAGGAGTGGGCGGACGCCGCGCGAGACACAGACCCGGAGAACCGCGACTGGAAGTCGTGGTGGTACGACGTCGACACCGACGTGCGCTACACGGAGTTCATGGCCAAGGACAACGTCCCCTTCCACACGGTGATGTTCCCGGCCACCGAGCTGGGTGTGCGCGAGCCGTGGAAGAAGGTCGACTACGTCAAGGCCTTCAACTGGCTGACGTACTACGGCGGCAAGTTCTCCACGTCCCAGAAGCGGGGCGTCTTCACCGATCAGGCCCTGGAGATCCTCCCCGCCGACTACTGGCGCTACTTCCTCATCGCCAACGCGCCCGAGTCGGACGACTCCTCCTTCACCTGGGAGCACTTCACGGCCACGGTGAACAAGGACCTCGCCGACACCCTCGGCAACTTCGTCAACCGTGTCCTGTCCTTCTCCCGCAAGCGCTTCGGCGACGACGTGCCGGCCGGCGGCGAGCCGGGCGAGGCGGAGGCGAAGCTGGGCGAGGAGATCGCGAAGCTCCTCGGCGAGTACGAGTCCCACATGGAGACGCTCCAGTTCCGCAAGGCGGCCGCCGCCCTGCGCGCGCTGTGGTCGGCCGGCAACTCCTACCTGGAGGAGAAGGCCCCCTGGCTGGAGATCAAGACCGACAAGGACGGCGCCGCCCTCACGCTGCGCACGGCGATGAACCTCATCCACCTCTACTCGGTGGTCTCCGAGCCCTTCATCCCGGCGACGGCCGCCACCATGCGCGCCGCGTTCTCCCTCGACTCCGACACGGCGGCCTGGGTGACCCCCGAGGAGGCGAAGTCCCTCACCTTCGTCCCGGCCGGCACCCCCTTCACGGTCCCGCCGGTCCTGTTCGCCAAGCTGACGGACGAGGACCTGGAGACCTACAAGGAGCGCTTCGGCGGCGAGCCCGCGTAACGCGGTACGACGGTCAACTACTTCCCTGGGCCCCGCTTCCGCTCTGGCAGGTACGGATGCCGTGAACCTCCCCGATCCCCACCACAGGCTTCTCGCGGACGTCGTGACGGCAGGCAGCCCGTACGGGCTGGTGCTCGCCGGCGGCTACGCCCTCCAGGCGCACGGCCTGCTGCGACGCCCGCACGCCAACCTCGATTTCGCTACCGAGAACAGCGAGTCCATGGAGCGGATGGCGCGTGTCGTCGGCGCGGTGCTGGAGGCGCGGGGCCGGCAGGTGCGGACCGCGGCCGTCACCGCGCTCACGGCGCAGCTGACGGTGGTCGATCCGCCGACCGGTGAGCCGTGCGAACTGGCCCTGCACAAGGAGGCCTTCTGGCAGCCTCCGGAGCTGACCGAGTACGGGCCCGCCCTGTCCCTGGAGGATGCCGTCGGCACCAAGATCCGGGCGCTGTACGACCGGGGCGCGGCCGTCGACCTGATCGACGCGCGGGCCGCGGCGGCCCGGTTCTCGCTGCCGGACCTGGAAGAGCTGGGCCGCCGCCACGCCCACGACCCCTTCGACCTGCCCACGCTCCAGTCCCGTCTCACCGGCACGGACTTCTACTCCGACGCGGACTTCACCCGCTACGGCCTGGACGAGGCGGCGGTCACCGCCCTGCGCGCCTGGGCCCAGCACTGGTCCGACGACATCGCCGAGCGGCTGATGGAGGACGGCGACTGGCCCGATGCCGAGTCCCGAGACTGACGGCCCGCAAGCCACCGGGGACGTAGAACACCCAGGCCTCCAGTAAAGGAAAAGGAAGGGGTTGGTAAAGTCCGCTCACTTGGGCGGGGGCAGGGGGCCCTTGCCGGGAGGGACTCTCACGTGGGCAGACATGCCCTGGGACGGGGCGCGCTGACCGTCGCCGTCTCCGCACTCACGGTCGCCGTCGCGGCCGTCACCGTGGTCTCGGGGGGCGGCGAGCCCGCCCGTGCGGCTGCCGCACAGCCAGCGGGAACGACGGAAATCCTCCTGCAGGACCCGCGCACGGAAACGACGCGTTCGGACCGCGTGCTCGCGGCCGGCGAGACCGGCTTCCTGCACCGGCGGGCCGGTGGCCCCGGGCTGCTCTGGACGGACTACGAGGACGGCGACACCACCACCGTCACCACCCCGCCCGGCAACGCCGGCGCGGGCCAGCCGTACCAGCCGACCACCACCAGCTGCTACGACATCCACGCCACCTGCCCCTCGGGCACGTTCGGACAGGGCGCCGACACCGTCGCGCTCCCGCACCGGACGTACACCGAACCCGTGTCGCTGTGGACGCCGGGCGGACCGGACGGCGGCACGCTGCGCACGCTGGACATGCCGCGGCTGTACTACGTCGGCACGTACGGCGCCACCGTCGTCGCGGCCGAGGATCACAAGGCCGTCGACGGTTCGCTGCTGCCCGGCACCGGGCTGGAACTGCTGGACTACGTCGACGGCAGGCAGCGCACCCGCGTGGTGACCGGAGGCCCGGCGGACAAGGCCTGGAAGACGGGCGTCACCTCCCTGCGCACTGGGGACGCCAAGGGCGCGCTGCTCGCGTACCCGGGCGCCGCCGACTCGACCGGCGCCACGACCTACGACATCCTCTACATCGACTTCGCCACCGCGGAGCTCACCCAGGTCTTCTCCGGCGCCGGGAGCGGGCTGTCGCTCGTCCTCTCCGGTGACCGGATCGGCTGGTACACCCCGGCCGCCGGCCTGCACCTGAAGTCCCGCGCGGACCTCGCCGCCGAGGAGACGGTCCAGGTGGCGGGCGTCGGCACGGGCGGCTCCCCCGTGCTCGTCGGCGACTGGCTCGTCCTGGTGGCGGACCGGGGCCCCGTCACGGCCCTCTCCCTGACCGACGGCACAACCCGGACCCTGCTGACCCGGTCGTACGGCGACCCCGTCGCCGCCCCCGACGGCTCCGCCCTCGTCACCGGCGGCACGGGCACCACCGACTGGTGGGTGCGGCGCGTCGTCCAGGGCGCCGACGGCACCCCGCGGCTGGAGAAGGTGGCCAAGGTGCCGCCGTACGAGAACCCCAAGACGGGTCTCGCGCTCAGCCGGGGCAGCCTGCGCGTGGCGGAGAGCGACCCCGCCGTCAGCACCACCATGGACGCCACGTCCGTGCGCACGCTGACGACGAACGGCGGCACCACGCTCACCGCTTCGGACGCCACGGCCGGCGACAAGGTCCTGGCCGTGTGCCCGTACCCGGGCACCTCCTGCTCGGCGATGTGGGGCAACATGGTCACCTCCCCCCGGGACGCCTACCTCGAGACGTTCGACGACGCCGACGAGGGCGGAACGGGTCTGTCGAACGCGGACCGGGTGGCCCGTGTCGGCGACGGCTCGGGCGTGCCCGACCTGGAGTTCGGCACCGAGAAGGGTGCGATCGTCGACGTCTCCGACGACTACGCGGTCTACAACTCGGGCGGCTCCGCCCCGATGCAGTACGTGGGCCACTTCGGCTACGGCCAGAAGCTGAAGCGCTCGATCCGCGCCGCCGCCCTGAACGGCCCCGTCCTGTGGAGCGCCACCGCCACCGCCGGCCAGGTCACCTCCTACAGCCTCACCGTGGACAAGACCCTCACCACGGTCACGATCCCCGGCGCCGGCTGTGTTCCGACCGAGCTGCAGGCGGCGGGCCGCTGGCTGTACTGGGCCTGCGGCACGGCCTCGGCGGGCGTGTACGACACCTTGGCCGGCACGTCCGTCGCCGTCGCCCCCGGTGACGTGCTGCTCGGCGACGGCTTCACCGTCCGCCACGACCACGCCGCCGACGAGCTGGTCCTCACCGACGCGGCCACCGGCGCCACGCGCGTGGTCGCCGCGAAGGTCCCGGACACCGGTCTGGCCGCCGACCGCCGCTACCGCTGGACCGTCGACGAGTACACGGGCCTGGTCGCCTGGTTCGACGCGTTCGAGCAGACGCACGTCGCCACCACCGGCGTGACCCCGTCCGCCCTGACCGCATCCGTGGTGAACGCCGGCAGCTACGCCACGCCGTCCACCGCCGACTCCTGGCAGGGCATCTGGCAGCTGTCGCGCCCCGTCGGCTCCTGGTCGCTCACCTTCACCTCGGTGGAGAGCGGCGAGACCGGCAAGGCGAGCCGCACGGTCACCGGCGGTGCGAGCGCCGCCCGCGTCACGGCGGGGTGGAACGGCAAGACCGCGAGCGGGGAACGCTTCCCCAACGGCCGGTTCACCTGGACCCTGAAGGCGACGGGCCTGAACACGTCCACCGCCACCACCGTGGCGACCGGCAGCGGCTTCCTCGGCAACGGGGCACCGGTACGGCACGACTTCGGCAGCCCCGACGGCCCGGACGGCACCGGCGACCTGCTCACCCTGAACTCCTCGGGCTCCCTGACCTTCCAGATCGGCACGGGCGGCGGGAAGTTCGCCGACAAGGTCAGCGGCAGCGGCTGGGCGACCAGCGTCAAGGCCGTCCCGTTCGGCGACCTGAGCGGGGACCGCTGCAACGACGTCCTCGTGCGCTACAGCAGCGGGGCCCTCAGGCTGTACAAGCCCGGCTGCGGCGCCGCGCTCAAGCCGACGACGTCGTACACCACGCTCGCGACCAGCGGCTGGACCCAGTACGACGTGCTGACCTCGCCCGGCGACATCAGCGGCGACGGCCGACCCGACCTGATCGCCCGCAACGCCTCCACCGGCACGGTCTACCTGTACAAGGGCACCAGCACGGGCAAGCTGTCCGCCCGCGTGAAGCTGTACGACAGCTGGAAGGGCTACAAGAAGATCGTCGGCACCGGCGACCTCAACGGTGACGGCATCGGCGACCTGATCGCCCAGGACGCGTCGAACACGCTGTACCGCTACAACGGCACCGGCAAGGGCACGTTCAGCGCCCGCGCCAAGGTGTTCGGCGACTGGGGCGGCTCGTACAACGCCGTCGTCGGCGTCGGTGACATCAACCGCGACGGCAAGGCGGATCTCGTCGTCCGGGACACCGCGGGCAACCTGTACCGCAACTACGGCGACGGGAAGGGCTCGTTCGGGTCCCGTACCCGGATCGCCACCGGCTGGGGCGGATACAAGGCCCTGTCCTAGCAGTCCACCAGGCCTGGAAGTCCTCCAAGCCGCGAAGGGGCCCGGAACCGATCTCGGTTCCGGGCCCCTTCGCGATCAGAACGCCTCGGGCCCTACTTCGGCTGCGGCTTGCGGATGGTCAGGCTCAGCTCGCGCAGGCGGGACTCGTCCAGCTCGGTGGGCGCGCCCATCATCAGGTCCTGGGCGTTGCCGTTGAGCGGGAAGGCGATCGTCTCGCGGATGTTGGGCTCGTCCGCGAGGAGCATGACGATGCGGTCCACGCCCGGGGCGATGCCGCCGTGCGGCGGGGCGCCGAAGCGGAACGCGCGGAGCATGCCCGCGAACTTGTCCTCGACCGTGTCGCGGTCGTAGCCCGCGATCTCGAAGGCCTTGAGCATGATCTCCGGCTCGTGGTTCCGGATCGCGCCGGAGGACAGCTCGACGCCGTTGCAGACGATGTCGTACTGCCAGCCCAGGATGTCCAGCGGGTCCTGGGTCTCCAGGGCCTCCAGGCCGCCCTGCGGCATCGAGAACGGGTTGTGGGAGAAGTCGATCCCGCCGGTCTCCTCGTCCCGCTCGTACATCGGGAAGTCGACGATCCAGCAGAACCGGAAGACGCCCTCCTCGAAGTGGCCGGCCCGCTTGGCGGCCTCGACGCGCACGGCGCCCATGATCTTCGAGACGTCGTCGAACGCGCCGGCGCCGAAGAACACCGCGTGGCCGGGGGCCAGGGAGAGGCGCTTGGTCAGCTCGGCGACGTTGTCCTCGGTGAGGAACTTCGCGATCGGGCCGGACAGCGAGCCGTCCTCGCCGACGCGGACCCAGGCCAGGCCCTGCGCGCCCTGCGAGACCGCGAACTCACCGAGCTGGTCGAAGAACTTGCGCGGCTGGGAGGAGACGTCCGGCACCGGCAGGGCACGCACGTGCTTGCCGGCGAAGGCCTTGAACTCCGAGCCCTCGAAGATGTCGGTGATGTCGACCAGTTCCAGCTTGGCGCGCAGGTCCGGCTTGTCGGAGCCGTACTTGAGCATCGCCTCGCGGAACGGGATGCGCGGGAACGGGGAGGTGACGTGGCGTCCGTCGCCGAACTCCTCGAACAGCTCGGTCATGAGCTTCTCGACCGGCTGGAAGATGTCCTCCTGCTCGACGAAGGACATCTCGATGTCGAGCTGGTAGAACTCGCCCGGCGAGCGGTCGGCGCGGGCGTCCTCGTCGCGGAAACAGGGCGCGATCTGGAAGTAGCGGTCGAACCCGGAGATCATCAGCAGCTGCTTGAACTGCTGAGGGGCCTGCGGCAGGGCGTAGAACTTGCCCGGGTGCACACGGGAGGGGACCACGTAGTCGCGGGCGCCCTCGGGGGAGGTGGCGGACAGGATCGGCGTCGCCATCTCGTTGAAGCCCATCGCCGACATCTTGTGGCGCATGGCGGAGATGACGGCCGTACGCAGCATGATGTTGCGGTGCATGCGCTCGCGGCGCAGGTCCAGGAAGCGGTACTCCAGGCGCCGCTCCTCGTTCACGCCGTCCTCGGCGTTGATCGTGAAGGGCAGCGGGGCGGCCTCGCCGAGTACCTCGACCTCGGAGACCTCGATCTCGATCTCGCCGGTGGGCAGCTCGGGGTTGATGTTCTCGGCGCCGCGGGAGACGACCTGGCCGTCGACACGGACGACGGTCTCCTTGGAGAGCTTGTCCAGCGTCTCGTAGGCGGTCGTGCCCGGACGGGCCACGAGCTGCGTGATGCCGTGGTGGTCGCGCAGATCGATGAAGAGGATGCCGCCCAGGTCGCGCCGATTGTGCAGCCAGCCACTCAGCCGGACGTCGGTACCGACGTCAGAGGCGCGGAGCTCGCCGCAGGTGTGGGACCTGTACCGATGCATCGTCGTTCATCCAGTCTTTGCGAATCGGGGCCATGTTTCACGTGAAACTCCTCCCAAGGGTACCGGGCACCCCAAGATCGGCTCCCCACCATTACCGCCCTCCGTCATCGGCGGCAGGTATCGATCGCATCTTCTCAAAGTGGGGCAATGCGTACTGACGCGCCCCTGCCGTCCGTCGAGGACCTGCTCGCCGCCGTCGCGACCGGAATGTGGCGGCCGCCGAGGGCACGCTCGCCGAGGTCTGCGGGACACCGGGCGGGCACCGGCTGCGGGCGGAGGCCACCGACGGCGGTGACGGCCTGCCCCACCGGCGGCGCCCCGGCGAGCCGGCCTCCTCCGGCCGCGGTCTGATGCTGATCGAGGTGCTCGCGGACGCCTGGGGGGTGGAGCCGCGCGGGGAGGGCAAGAGCATCTGGTTCGAGCTCTACGAGCCGGACGGCTCGGGCCCCCGGGACTCCGCGGGCCCGGACGTGCCGTAGCGCGCTCTCAGCTCGTGCACGACCCCGAAGGCGGCCGAGGTCACCGGCACCGCGAGCAGCATGCCGAGGATGCCGGCGACGGACGCCCCGGCGGTGATCGCCAGCAGCACCACCGCCGGATGCAGCTGCACGGTGCGGCTCTGGATGAGGGGTTGCAGCACATGCCCCTCCAGCAGCTGCACCGCTACCACGACGCCGAGCGCCCACAACCCGATGACGAAGCCCCGGTCGGCGAGCGCGACCAGCACGGCGACCGCCCCGGAGATGAAGGCGCCGAGGTAGGGGATGTAGGCGCCGACGAAGACGAGCGCACCGAGGCCGATCGCGCCGGGCACCTGGAGGATCAGCAGCCCCACGGTGATGCAGATGGCGTCGATGAGGGCGATCAGGGTCGTCCCGCGCATGAACCCCTCCACCCCCTCGTAGGCCCGGCGTGCCATCGCCTCCAGGGTGTCGGCGGTGCTGCGGGGGGCGACGGATCTGAGGGCGTCGACGGCGCGGTGGGAGTCGCGCAGGAAGAAGAAGACGAGCAGCAGCGCCAGCACGGCCACGGCGATGGACTCGCCGACGACGCTGACGCCGCTGATGACGTTCGAGACGGCCGTGGCCCCGAACTTGCCCAGCAGCTTGCGGGAGTTGGCGGCCAGGTCGTCGAGTCCGGTCCCGGCGGACCCGAAGTGCCGGGAGACGGACTTGGCCGCTTCCCGGAGCGAGGCGATGATCTGGTCGCCGGTGTCGACGAGCGCGGTCACGACGACGTACACGGCCCCGCCGACGACCGCCACGACGGCGACACAGGTCAGCCCGGCCGCCAGCGAGGCGTTGACCTTCGCCTGCACCAGCTTGCGGTACAGCGGGCCGAGCAGTGCGCTGCCGAGCAGGGCGAGCAGGACCGGAGTGACGGCGGTGCGCAGCTCCGAGCACAGCCTGATCCCGACCCACCCGACCCCGGCGACGAGCAGCAGGACGGCGCACCACGCGGCGACACGGCGAACGGGGTCGGGCAGCAGCTGCATGCGTCCAGCGGATCACGCGGGCATACGG
Source organism: Streptomyces sp. NPDC002520 (assembly GCF_053595235.1). Classification (NCBI taxonomy): domain Bacteria; kingdom Bacillati; phylum Actinomycetota; class Actinomycetes; order Kitasatosporales; family Streptomycetaceae; genus Streptomyces; species Streptomyces sp. NPDC002520. Next base: position 134,534 of record NZ_JBSFXG010000003.1, read on the forward strand.
CTGTCGTCCCGCGACGGTCCGGGCGGGTGAGGCGGGCGGCCGCGGCGGGCCGGAAGGGCTCGCGCCCGTCAGGGCTCCGGCGCTCCCGTACACCCCGCACCGGGCACGACATCGCCCGGCCCGCCGAAGCGAGCCGGGCGAGATGTCGTACGCGAGCGTCAGTCCTGCGGACCGCTCTCCGACATGCCGTGCACGGCGGGGATCGTCCCGAGGCGGCCCTTCTGGAAGTCCTCGAAGGCCTGCATCAGCTCTTCCTTGGTGTTCATGACGAACGGGCCGTAGTGGGCCATGGACTCACGGATCGGCTGCCCGCCGAGCAGCACGACCTCCATGTCCGGCGTGTTGGCGTCCTGCTTCTCGTCCGCGCGGACGGTCAGCGAGGAACCGGCGCCGAAGACGGCGGTCTGGCCCATGCGGATGGGCCGGTGCTCTGCACCGACGCTGCCGCGGCCCGCGAGGACGTAGCCGAGGCCGTTGAAGTCCTCACGCCAGGGCAGGGTGATCTCGGCGCCCGGGGCGAGGGTCGCGTGGATCATCGTGATCGGCGTGTGCGTGATGCCGGGGCCCTGGTGACCGTCCAGCTCGCCCGCGATGACACGGAGCAGGGCGCCGCCGTCGGGGGACGTCAGCAGCTGGACGTTGCCGGCGCGGATGTCCTGGTAGCGCGGCGCCATCATCTTGTCCTTGGCCGGCAGGTTCACCCACAGCTGGAGACCGTGGAAGAGACCGCCGGACACGACGAGCTGCTCCGGCGGAGCCTCGATGTGCAGCAGGCCCGCGCCCGCCGTCATCCACTGGGTGTCGCCGTTGGTGATGGTGCCGCCACCGCCGTTGGAGTCCTGGTGGTCGAAGACGCCGTCGATGATGTAGGTGACGGTCTCGAACCCGCGGTGCGGGTGCCACGGGGTGCCCTTGGGCTCGCCCGGCGCGTACTCCACCTCACCCATCTGGTCCATCATGATGAACGGGTCGAGGTGGCGGTAGTTGATCCCGGCGAAGGCCCGGCGCACCGGGAAGCCCTCACCCTCGAAACCGCTCGGCGCGGTCGTGACGGTCAGCACGGGGCGCGCCACCGCGTCGGCGGGGGCGGTCACGCGGGGGAGCGTCAACGGGTTCTCAACGGTCACTGCAGGCATGTCGGTACCTCCTTGTGGACCCACTCTAGTTGAACGTTGAACTTTCTACCACCCCAGAACAGAGAAAGCCCGAAGGACATTCCCTCCGGGCCTTCCTCATGCTGGGGCGGGCGCTCAGCCGTACATCCGGCGCATGGCGAACTCGACCATCTGCTCCACCGCCTTGGCGTCGAACACCATCCGGTGCTCGCCCTCCATGTCCAGGACGAAGCCGTAGCCGGTGGGCAGCAGGTCGATCACCTCGGCACCGGTGATCACGAAGTACTTGGACTCCTTGCCCGCGTACCGGCGCAGTTCCTTGAGCGAGGTGAACATCGGGATCACCGGCTGCTGGGTGTTGTGCAGGGCGAGGAAACCGGGCGTGTCACCACGCGGGCAGTACACCTTCGACGTCGCGAAGATCTGCTGGAAGTCCTCCGCGGACATCTGCCCGGTGGTGAAGGCGCGCACCGCGTCCGCGAGCGAGGGCGGGGACGGCTCCGGGTACAGCGGCGGCTGCTGGCCGTACCCGCCGACACCGCCCGGCATCTGCTGCTGCGCCGAGGCGTACTGCTGCTGCGCGGCCCCGTCCATGGGCTGGCCGTATCCGTACATGGCCGCAAGAGTACCGAGCCGCCCCGTCGCCCGAACGGATCGCGGGGAACCTCGGGATGTCCCGGGCGGTGCTTGAGCCGCGTCACAGATGACGGGTTCGGGGTTGCGTCTTATTACCGGCGGGTAGCATCATCGGAGCTACTTGTTGGTACGTGAACGCAAGCGCGAGGAGTCAGTGCCTCGCCGATCTCTCTACGGAGCCGTCACCATGGGGCACTACAAGTCCAACCTCCGCGACATCGAGTTCAACCTCTTCGAAGTACTCGGCCGCGACAAGCTCTACGGCACCGGCCCGTTCGAGGAGATGGACACCGACACCGCCAAGAGCGTCCTCGAGGAGCTGACCCGCCTCGCCGAGAACGAGCTGGCCGAGTCCTTCGCCGACGCCGACCGCAACCCGCCGGTCTTCGACCCCGAGACGAACACCGCGCCGGTCCCGGCGTCGTTCAAGAAGAGCTACAAGGCCTTCATGGACTCCGAGTACTGGCGCCTGGGCCTGCCCGAGGAGATCGGCGGCACCACCGCCCCGCCGTCCCTGATCTGGTCCTACGCGGAGCTGATCCTCGGAGCGAACCCCGCGATCTGGATGTACTCCTCCGGCCCGGCGTTCGCCCGCATCCTCTTCGAGGAGGGCACCGAGGAGCAGAAGAAGTGGGCGCAGATCGCGGTCGACCGCACCTGGGGCTCCACCATGGTCCTCACCGAGCCCGACGCGGGCTCGGACGTGGGCGCCGGCCGCACCAAGGCGATCCAGCAGGAGGACGGCTCCTGGCACATCGAGGGCGTGAAGCGCTTCATCACCTCCGGTGAGCACGACATGGAGGAGAACATCCTCCACTACGTCCTCGCCCGCCCCGAGGGCGCCGGCCCCGGCACCAAGGGCCTGTCCCTCTTCCTCGTCCCGAAGTACCTGTTCGACGGGGAGACCGGCGAGCTGGGCGAGCGCAACGGCGTCTACGCCACCAACGTCGAGCACAAGATGGGCCTGAAGGCCTCCAACACGTGCGAGATGACCTTCGGCGACCGCCACCCCGCCAAGGGCTGGCTGATCGGCGACAAGCACGACGGCATCCGCCAGATGTTCCGCATCATCGAGTTCGCCCGCATGATGGTCGGCACGAAGGCGATCTCCACGCTGTCCACCGGCTACCTCAACGCGCTCGAGTACGCCAAGGAGCGCGTCCAGGGTCCCGACCTCGCGCAGTTCATGGACAAGTCCGCGCCCAAGGTCACCATCACCCACCACCCCGATGTGCGCCGCTCGCTGATGACGCAGAAGGCGTACGCGGAGGGCATGCGCGCCCTCGTCCTCTACACGGCGTCGGTGCAGGACGCCATCGCCGTCAAGGAGGCGAACGGCGAGGAGGCCTCGGCGGAGCACGCGCTGAACGACCTCCTGCTCCCGATCGTCAAGGGCTACGGCTCCGAGAAGGGCTACGAGCAGCTCGCCCAGTCCCTGCAAACCTTCGGCGGCTCCGGCTTCCTGCAGGAGTACCCGATCGAGCAGTACATCCGCGACGCCAAGATCGACACCCTGTACGAGGGCACCACCGCGATCCAGGGCCAGGACTTCTTCTTCCGGAAGATCGTCCGCAACCAGGGCGCCGCCCTCAACGGCCTCGCCGAGGACATCAAGAAGTTCCTGGCGCTCGGCACCGGCGGCGAGGAACTGGCCGGCGCCCGCGAGCACCTCGCGAAGGCCGCGGTCGAGCTGGAGGCGATCGTCGGCCTGCTGCTGACCGACCTCGCCGCCACCGAGCAGGACGTCAAGAACATCTACAAGGTGGGCCTGAACACCACCCGCCTGCTGCTCGCCTCCGGCGACGTGATCGTCGGCTACCTGCTGCTCAAGGGCGCCGCCGTGGCCGCCGAGAAGCTGGAGACGGCCTCCGCCAAGGACAAGTCGTTCTACACGGGCAAGATCGCGGCGGCGAAGTTCTTCGCGGCCAACGTCCTGCCCGGCGTCACCCTGGCCCGCAAGATCTCGGAGAACGTCGACCTCGACCTGATGGAGCTGGACGAGGCCGCCTTCTAGGAGCCTGCCGAGACCGCCTTCCACCGGGCCGCGTCTCTCCTGCGTCCAACCGCCCGCGCGGGCCCGCTTCCCCTTGCCGGGAGCGGGCCCGCGCACGTCGTTAAGGTAAACGTCATGAGCGCACCGTCCCGCTTCGACCGCGGCCACACCGACGACCTGATGTCCTTCCTGGCGGCCAGCCCCTCGCCGTACCACGCCGTCGCGAACGCCGCCGAGCGGCTGGAGAAGGCCGGCTTCCACCAGGTCGCCGAGACGGACGCCTGGGACGGCGGCACCGGCGGCAAGTACGTCCTGCGCGGCGGGGCCCTCGTGGCCTGGTACGTCCCCGAGGGCGCGGCCCCGCACACCCCGCACCGCATCATCGGCGCCCACACCGACTCCCCGAACCTGCGGGCCAAGCCCCAGCCGGACAGCGGCGCGCACGGCTGGCGCCAGATGGCCGTGGAGATCTACGGCGGCCCACTGCTGAACTCCTGGCTCGACCGCGACCTGGGCCTCGCCGGCCGGCTCACCCTGCGCGACGGCTCCACGGTCCTGGTCAACGTGGACCGGCCGCTGCTGCGGATCCCCCAGCTCGCCGTCCACCTGGACCGCTCGGTGAACACCGACGGCCTCAAGCTCGACAAGCAGCGCCATCTGCAGCCCGTGTGGGGCGTGGGCGACGACGTGCGCGAGGGCGACCTGATCGCCTTCCTGGAGCACGAGGCCGGACTGCCCGCCGGCTCGGTGGCCGGCTGGGACATCATGGCCCACCCCGTGGAGGCACCCGCCTACCTCGGCCGCGACCGCGAACTGGTCGCCGGCCCCCGCATGGACAACCTGCTGTCGGTACACGCCGGTACGGCCGCCCTGGCCGCCGCCGCGACCTCGGGCGCGCCCCTCACCCACATCCCCGTCCTGGCCGCCTTCGACCACGAGGAGAACGGCTCCCAGTCCGACACCGGCGCGGACGGCCCGCTGCTCGGCACGGTGCTGGAGCGCTCCGTGTTCGCCCGCGGCGGCACCTACGAGGACCGGGCCCGCTCCTTCGCCGGCACCGTCTGCCTGTCCTCCGACACGGGCCACGCCATCCACCCCAACTACGCGGAACGGCACGACCCCACGCACCACCCGCGCGTCAACGGCGGCCCGATCCTCAAGGTCAACGTCAACAACCGCTACGCCACGGACGGTTGGGGCCGCGCCGTCTTCGCCGCCGCCTGCGAACGAGCGAACGTCCCCTTCCAGACCTTCGTCTCCAACAACTCCCTCCCCTGCGGCACCACCATCGGCCCCATCACCGCCGCCCGCCACGGCATCAAGACCGTCGACATCGGCGTCGCCATCCTCTCCATGCACAGCGTCCGCGAACTCTGCGGCGCCGACGACCCGTTCCACCTGGCGAACGCACTGGTGGCATTCCTGGAGGGGTGACCAGGGCTCCGAAGGGGGCGCCCCGCGCCCCCCGAAGGGGCGCCGGGCCGCATCGACAGACGGCTCCGCCGCGCGGGCGCACACTCGTGCGCTGCTCGACGACGGCTGCTCACAACCCCCGTGACGATCGCGCCGGAACGGGGAAGCAGCAACGGTATGAGATTCCTCGTACGCGACCGGCTCCTCGGCATCGGTGACGACTACTGGATCGAGGACGAGCACGGCCGGAAGGTCTTCCTCGTCGACGGCAAGGCGATGCGGCTGCGGGACACCTTCGAGCTGAAGGACGCGCACGGACGCGTCCTCATCGACATCCACCAGAAGATGTTCGCCCTGCGCGACACGATGGTGATCGAGCGGGACGGCGAGGGCCTCGCCACCATCAAGCGCAAACGGCTGTCCCTGCTGCGCAACCACTACCGGGTGTCACTGGCGGACGGCACCGAGCTGGACGTCAGCGGCAAGATCCTCGACCGCGAGTTCGCCGTGGAGTACGACGGCGAACTCCTCGCGGTGATCTCCCGCCGGTGGCTGACCCTCCGGGAGACGTACGGCGTCGACGTCGTACGGGAGGACGCGGACCCGACGCTGCTCATCGCGGTGGCGGTGTGCGTGATCCACCTGGCGGAGAAGGAGCGGGAGGAGGCCTAGAGGGGCCTAGAGGATCAGCGAAGGACTACGCCCGGCGTCGCGGAGGCTGGAGGCCGAGCATCCGGTCCTTCAGGGCCGGGAACTGCTCGCGAATGGCCGCCACCCGTGCCGGGTCGAAGTCCACCGTGAGGACCTCCTCGCCGGAGCCGGCCTCGGCGAGGACCTCGCCCCAGGGATCCACCACGATCGAGTGACCGGCCTGCGGAACTCCGGCGTGCGTCCCGGCCGTTCCACAGGCGAGCACGAACGCCTGGTTCTCCACCGCCCGCGCCTGAGCCAGCAGCGTCCAGTGCGCGCGTCGCCGCTCGGGCCAGCCCGCCGGGATCACCAGCGTCTCGGCGCCGGCGTCGACCAGTCCGCGGAAGAGTTCGGGGAAACGGAGGTCGTAGCAGGTGGCCACGCCGAGCGTGGTCCCGGGCAGACGGACCGTCACCAGGTCCTGGCCGGCGCTCATCAGCACGGCCTCGCCCTTGTCGAAGCCGAAGCGGTGGATCTTGCGGTAGGCCGCGGCCAGCTCACCGGAGGGGGAGAAGATGAGGGAGGTGTTGTAGAGGGGCCCGTCGCCCGCGGCGGAGCCGCTCTCGGAGGCAGCGCGCTCCGGTACGGAGCCGGCGTGCAGCCACACGCCCGCGTCGCTCGCCGCCTTGGCCATCACTTCGTACGTGGGACCGTCCAGCGGTTCGGCCTCGGCGGCGAACTCTTCGTACGCGAACGCGCCGGTCGTCCACAGTTCGGGAAGAACCACCAGGTCGGAGCCGTTTTGCTCGCGAATCAGAGAGGCCACTCGCTGCCGCCGTTCGGCCACCGATTCGCCTTCGGCAACGGCAATCTGGAGGAGCGAAGCGCGCACACTACCACCGTCCTGGCATTCGAGTCGTCCACACGGGCCTACGATCGTCACACGAAAGCACTGCCGGGGTGCCTCAGAGCAGCGTAACTTAGCGGGTCGAGACACCCGCCGAGTGCAGCCACCTCCCGCTGGCACAGCCGCCACAACCTGCCCGTGTACCGACCGCCGAGGGGTCCCGTTCCGTGAGTCTGCATCCCACCCTCCAGCCCTACGCCGATGCCTGGACCCACTCGATCGAGGCGATATCCGAAATGGTCCAGTCGCTCGTCGAGGGCGAGTGGAACCGGCGCACCCCGTGCCCCGGCTGGTCGGTGCGGGACGTCGTCTCGCACGTGATCGGCCTGGACTCCGAGATGCTCGGCGACCCGCGGCCCATCCACAGCCTGCCCCGTGATCTCTTCCACGTCACCAACGACCACCAGCGCTACATGGAGATGCAGGTCGACGTCCGCCGCCACCACACGGCGCCGGAGATGACGTCCGAGCTGGAGTACACGGTCATCCGCCGCAACCGCCAGCTGCGCAACGAGACCCGCGAGCCGGGCACCTTGGTGCGCGGCCCGCTGGGCACCGAGGTCACGCTGGAGCAGGCGATGCGCGCCCGTGCCTTCGACGTCTGGATCCACGAGCAGGACCTGCGCACGGCCCTCGGACTCCCCGGCAACCTCGATTCGCCGGGCGCGTACATCGTCCGTGACGTGCTGCTGGAGGCCCTGCCCAAGGTCGTCGCCAAGGACGCGAACGCGCCGCGCAGCTCGGCGATCGTCTTCGACGTGCACGGCCCGGTCGAGTTCCTGCGCACGATCCGCGTCGACATCCAGGGCCGCGGCACCCTCGAGACCGCCCCCGCCCTCGGCCCCGCCGCCACCCTCTCCCTCGACTGGGAGACCTTCTTCCGTCTGGCCTGCGGCCGCGTGACCCCGGAGGCGGTGGCGGACCGCATCAAGACGGAGGGCGACCCGGACCTGACGGCGGCCATCCTGAGGAACTTCGTGATCACTCCGTGAGGAGTGAGCCGGCGCGGGCTGCAGGCGGGCGCCGCGCGGTACTAAATTGCCGTGCAGCCCACCGGCCGGGTCGCTAGCGTCCCGGCATGACCACGGACACGACACAAGGCACGACTCAGGGCACGACGCAGGACACCGCGCGGGCCGCAGCGCACGGCGCGTCCCCGTCCCCGTCCTCCTTGCCGCGGCTTCCCCGACTCACCTTCCACGGCCCCCTCTCCGAGGCTCGCGCGGCCGGGATGGTGGGGCGCCTCGCCGGGAACGGGCCCCGCACCGTGCTGGACATCGGCTGCGGCTGGGGCGAGTTGCTGCTCCGTGTGCTGGAGGCAGTACCGGAGGCCCGCGGGGTGGGGATCGACCTCAACGGTGAGGATCTGGCGCGGGGCCGGCGAGGCGCCGAGGCGCGCGGGCTGGCCGGGAGGGTGGAGTTCGTCGAGGAGTCCGCCGTGGGGAACGGGCGCGGCCCTGCCGACCTGGTGCTGTGCCTGGGTGCGACGCATGCGCTGAGCACGGCCCAGCCGCCCACCGTGGAGGCGCTGCGCGCGCTGCGGCGCCTGGTGGCGGACGGCGGCCGGGTTCTGGTCGGCGAGGGCTTCTGGGAGCGGACGCCCACCGAGGCCGAGCTGTCCGGCATGTGGCCGGGCGCCTCCGCCGGCGACCACTACTCCCTCGGCACTCTCCTCGACCTCGCCGTCGAGGCCGACTTCCGCCCCGAGTGGACGGAGACGGCGAGCCTCGCGGAATGGGAGGAATTCGAGTCGGCCTACCAGGCCGACCTGGAAGTCTGGCTCGCCACCCACCCGAACCACCCCGAGGCCCCCGAAACCCGCACCCGCCTCGACCGCCACCGCTCCCAGTGGCTCTCCTACCGAGGAATCCTCGGCATCACCTATCTGACCCTCGTACCGACGACCACCTGACCACCGACGACCACCTGACCGCCAAGGCCCCCGCAGCCCGCAGCCCGCAGCCCGCAGCCCGCAGCCCGCAGCCCGCAGCCGCAAACGGCGCTCAGCCACGGACGGCGCTCAGCCACGGACGGGCCGGGTGGGTGGACAACGGTTCACACGGGCACGTGCACCGTCTCCACCCGGCTCACCACCAGCCTCTCCCGCTCCCTGCGCGCCGCCTTCCCCCGCAACCGCAGAATCTGGCTCACCCCCAGCGCCTGCAGCACGAACACCGCCGAGAACGCCACCGCGTACTCGTCCCCGGTGGCATCCAGCAGCACCCCGATCGCGAACAGCGTCGTCATCGAGGCGACGAACCCGCCCATGTTGGTGATCCCGGATGCCGTCCCCTGCCGCTCGGGCGGGTTGGCCGGCCGGGCGAAGTCGAAGCCGAGCATCGACGCCGGGCCACAGGCACCGAGCACGGCGCACAGCACCACGAGCAGCCACATGGGCGCCCGCTCGCCGGGCCACGCGAGCGTGAGCGCCCACATGATCGCGGTCGCCGCGACCGTCCCGAGCGCGAGCGGCAGCCTGGCCGCCTGGTGCCGGGCGACGATCTGGCCGTAGACCAGGCCTATGACCATGTTGGAGAGGACGACGAGGGTCAGCAGCGCGCCGGCCGTGGCCCGGCTGAGCCCCTGCGCCTGGACCAGGAACGGCAGCCCCCACAGCAGCAGGAACACCATCGCCGGGAACTGCGTGGTGAAGTGCACCCACAGCCCGAGCCGGGTCCCGGGCTCCCGCCAGGCCTCCGCGATCTGCCGGCGGACGTAGGCCGCGCCCTGGTGCGGGGACGGCTCCGGCTCGTGCCCCTCGGGGTGGTCCTTCAGGAACAGCAGGGTCAGGACCAGGACGACCGCACCGGCCAGCGCGCTGCCCGCGAACGTCGGGGTCCAGCCGAGGCCGTGCAGCAGCCGGGCGAGGACGAGGGTGGAGACGAGGTTGCCCGCCATGCCGACCAGGCCCGCGAGCTGTGCGACCAGCGGTCCGCGCCGGGCCGGGAACCAGCGCGTGCCCAGTCGCAGCACGCTGATGAAGGTCATCGCGTCGCCGCAGCCCAGCAGTGCGCGCGAGGCGAGCGCCATGCTGTAGGTGGGGGAGAAGGCGAAGCCCAGCTGGCCGGCGGTGAACAGCACCGCGCCGATGCTCAGCACCTTCTTCGTGCCGAGCCGGTCGACCAGCAGGCCCACGGGTATCTGCATGCCGGAGTAGACCAGCAGCTGGAGGATCGAGAAGGTCGACAGGGCGGAGGCGCCCACATGGAAACGGTCGGCCGCGTCCAGGCCCGCCACGCCCAGGGACGTACGGAAGATGACGGCGACGAAGTAGACGGCGGCGCCGACGGACCACATGACGGCGGCGCGACGGCCGCCCGGCGGATCACCCGGAAGGGTGGCGTTCCTTGCCGGACCGCTCATCGCACCTCACCCCGTGCGAGGTGCGAGAACCAGCCCACGTGCCGGTGCACGACCCCGACGGCCGCCTCCGCGTCCCCGGCGCGCAGCGCTTGAAGGATCTCCTCGTGCTCGGCGAGCGTCTTGGCGATCCGGTCGGGGTGGGAGTGCATGACGGCGACGCCCATCCGCAGCTGGCGGTCGCGCAGCTGGTCGTACAGGCGCGACAGGATCTCGTTGCCTCCGCTGCGCACGATCTCGGCGTGGAAGCAGCGGTCGGTGACGGCCGCGGCGGCGAAGTCACCGACGGCCGCCTGCGCCTTCTGCTGTGCGAGCAGCTCGGTCAGCCGCTCCAGCAGCCACTGCGGCGCGGGTACGGCCTTGCGGGCCGCGTGCTCCTCGACCAGCAGCCGGGTCTCCACGACGTCGGCGATCTCCTGCGCGGAGACCGGCAGGACCAGGGCGCCCTTCTTCGGGTAGAGCCTGATCAGGCCCTCGACCTCCAGGCGCAGCAGGGCCTCCCGGACAGGCGTGCGCGACACCCCCACGGCCTCGGCCAGCTCCCCCTCGGTCAGCAGGGTGCCGCCTTCGTAGCGGCGGTCGAGCACTCCCTGCTTGACGTGGCTGTAGACGCGGTCGGCGGCGGGTGGCTGCTTGGTGGCCGTTTGCATGGCCACAGGATAGATACAACACGTACGCATGCGGGAGGGGGGTCCAGCATGCGGAACGAAACCAGCCACTGGGCAATCGGATCCGGTCACCGGACCAGCAGAAACCGCCCCTCTGAGCGAATGGCCGAAAATTCCCCGCCGCAACCGCGCAACCATCTGTGCTACTTACGTGTCACACACGTGCGGCCCCACTTCCCTTCGCCTCCGTTCGCCTCTAACTCGGCCGCGCATCAGGGGCATTCGACGCAATCGGGGTATTTGAGTTGAAAACCGCCACCAAGAGCTTCCGTGTCCGCAGAGCCGCAGCCGTCGCCCTGACGACCGGCGCAGTGCTCGCCACCGGAGCTCTCACCGCGGCACCCGCGCAGGCGCTCACGACGCCCACCATCACCGCCAAGAGCGGGTACCTGATGAACAGCGCAACCGGCACGACGCTCTTCAAGAAGTACGAGAACACCCACCGGCTCACCGCCTCCACCACCAAGATCATGACCGCGAAGGTCGTGCTCGCGCAGTCGAACCTGAACCTGGACGCCAAGGTCACGATCAAGAAGGCGTACAGCGACTACATCGTCTCCAAGGGCGCCTCGTCGGCCCACCTGATCGTCGGTGACAAGGTCACTGTCCGTCAGCTGCTGTACGGGATGATGCTGCCGTCCGGCTGCGACGCCGCGATGGCCCTCGCCGACAAGTACGGCTCCGGAACAACGGTCAGCGCGCGCGTGAAGTCGTTCATCTCGAAGATGAACACGACGGCCAAGAACCTCGGCATGACGAACACGCACTTCGACTCGTTCGACGGCATCAGCAACGGCTCCAACTACTCGTCGGTGAAGGACCTGACGCTGCTCAGCCGCAGCGCGATGAAGAGCACCACGTTCAAGTCCGTCGTGAAGACCAAGTCGTACACGGCGAAGACGATCACGGCCTCCGGCTCCACGCGCACGATGGGGACGTGGACCAACACCAACACCCTGCTCGGCTGGAACGGTGTGCTCGGCGTCAAGACCGGCTCCGGCACCGACGCCAAGTACTGCCTCGTCTTCGCCGCCACGCTGAACGGCAAGTCGGTCATGGGCGCCGTCATGACCGCACCCACGGCGACCGACCGCACGTCGGACGTGAAGAAGCTCGTCAGCTACGGCTACGCCAGGATCAGCTGACACCACCCGCGCAGTACGGGCCCGTCGCACGGAACCACCGGCGGCGGGCCCTTCGCATGCCCGGCGGCACAGGGTGACCCCGACATGGACACACAGGGGGGCGGCGCCGAGCCGTGGGAGACGGCCGCCGCGCTGGTGCGTGCCACGCGGCACGGGGACGCGCTCGCCCTGGACGAGCTGCTCACGCTCGTGACGCCGTACGTGACCCGGCTGTGCCGGCCGATCGCAGCCACCGAAGTGGCCGCCGCCGTACAGGAGTCACTGGTGGCGGTCTTCAAGGGGATGCGCGCACTGCGCGATCCGCTCGCCTTCTACGGCTGGGTGCCCACCGTCACCGTGCGCGAGGCGGTGCGGGTAGCCACGCGGACGGCCGTCGAGGAGCCCGCCGACCCCGCCGACCTGGCCCGCCGTCGGCGGACTGCGAACTGCCCATCGACGTCCGGGACGTCCTCGCCCGGCTGCCGGTACGGCACCGTGCGGTCCTGGTCCTGCGCGAGCTGTACTCGGCGACGTGCATCTGAGTCCCCCTGATGTCCAGCAGGCGGTGCTCCGCGCGTATGTCCCCGGGCATCGGCCGCTTGGACACGACCACAGTGTGCGATGCCACCCCATGACCCCTCTCGGGCCGGTGCGGCCCCCCGTCGGGCCCGCATCGCCAGGCCAGGAGGAGACCGCGCCCCGAAAGGTTCCATCGGACGGTCTGACTGACCGGCCAACGCCCGCTGTACACGCGGCGGTTGGTCCGAGGTGGCGGAATCCGCGATCTTCCCCCGCAATCATGAATAACTCGGGTTTCAGCTGGCATATTCAATTTTCTTCGCCCTACGTTCTGCGGCGGAGGTGGTTCACATGAACGAACCCAGCAAGCGGCCCGACGCGGGCCGACGGCACGAGGCGATCGACATCAGCGACTTCGTGTACGCGGCGACGGGAGCCCGGGTACGACGGCTGACCATGCCGGACGGGGCACACTGGTTCCCGGCGGTGGATGTGTGCAAGCAACTCGGCCACAGCAACTCTCGGCAAGCACTGGCCGATCACGTCCCGGAAGTCCACCGAGAGATTCTCGAGACCGTAACTGGAGCTTACGGTCTGAGCATTCCCGCAGGTAGAGAGTGGCGCCGAGACCTGAATGTCATCTCGCTCCAAGGCCTCATCCTCCTCGTCAACGCCTGCACCAAGCCCGCCTGCGCCCCCTTCAAACAGTGGGCCGCCGAGGTCATCGAGACCGTGCAGCGGGAGGGTTCCTACGCCCTCGAAGAGGCCGAGGTGCAGCCGGCCGACCCGGGCGCCCCCATCTCCTACGCCATGCCGGAGCAGGTCGCCGAGGCGATCGTCCGGCTCGAGGCGCACAACCTTCAGCTGGACGAGGAGCTCGCCAACGGGCAGCGCGAATCCGTCGATCTACGGCGGGAGATGCTGGAGATCCAGAGGGAGGCGCTGGCCACGCAGAAGGCCACACTCGCCGTGCAGCAAGCCATGGTCCGGGCGATGGAACGCATCGCGGACCGGCTTGACGCTCGCGTCCTCGAACGTCGGTCGCCCGGCGGCCACTTCGCGCTGCTGCCCACCACGGAGTCCGTACTGGCCGACTGGCGGCAGCGGCTGTCCGTGACCGAGGACGTGTGGACGGTGGCCGTGGTGATCGCTCCCGTGCTCGTCGAGCAGGGTGAGCTGTGCGTGCCGCTCGAATCGATCGCGGCCCGCACGGGTCTCTCCGTACGCCGCGTCGACGAGTGTCTGCGTCTGCTGCGCAAGCACGCCTGCATCCGCTCGCGGGGCGGGGCGGAGGACGGGGCGCCGGTGTATGTGCTCGACCAGCGCTGAGCGGGCCTGAGAGCGGGAACGACAGAGGGGGCGGCCGCAAAACGAAGTTGCGGCCGCCCCCTCTGAGCCTGAGAGGCTACCAACTGACGGGCGTCACGCCCAGGAAATCAGCCGCTTCGGCTGTTCCAGGATCGCCGCCACGTCCGCGAGGACCTTGGAGCCCAGCTCGCCGTCGACCAGGCGGTGGTCGAAGCTGAGGGCCAGGGTGGTGACCTGGCGGGGCTTGACCTTGCCCTTGTGGACCCACGGCTGGAGCTTGATCGCGCCGACCGCGAGGATCGCGGACTCGCCGGGGTTGAGGATCGGCGTACCGGTGTCGACGCCGAAGACGCCGACGTTGGTGATGGTGACCGTGCCGCCCTGCATGGCGGCGGGGGACGTCTTGCCGTCACGGGCCGTCGTCACCAGTTCGCCCAGCGCCTCGGACAGCTGCGGGAGCGTCCTGGCGTGGGCGTCCTTGATGTTCGGGACGATCAGACCGCGCGGGGTGGCGGCGGCGATGCCCAGGTTGACGTAGTGCTTGAGCACGATCTCCTGGTTGGCCTCGTCCCACGACGCGTTGATGTCCGGGTTGCGCTTGATGGCGACCAGGAGGGCCTTGGCGACCAGCAGGAGCGGGTTGACGCGCAGGCCCTGGAACTCCTTGTCCTGCTTGAGCTCCTCGACCAGCTTCATCGTGCGGGTCACGTCCACCGTCACGAACTCCGTGACATGCGGCGCCGTGAACGCGGAGCCGATCATGGCCTGCGCGGTGGCCTTGCGGACGCCCTTGACCGGGATCCGGGTCTCGCGCGCGCCGTCGTACGACGTGACGGCGGGTGCGGGAGCCGGGACGGCGGCAGGTGCGGCGACCGGTGCGGCGACCGGGATCTGCACGACCGGCTCGGCCGCCTGGGGTGCGGCCGCCGCGTGGACGTCCTCACGGGTGATGATCCCGTCCGGGCCGGACGGCACGATCACGGCGAGGTCGACGCCGAGGTCCTTCGCCAGCTTGCGCACCGGCGGCTTGGCCAGCGGGCGGGGCTGGGCGGGGACCGTCGCGGCACCGTGCCCGTTCAGCTCGGCCTGGAGCGCCTGCGCGGCCGGCGGGACCGTGACCTCGGGGCCCTTGCGGGGGCGGCGCTTGGTGGAGGAGGCGGCCACGCCGTAGCCGACCAGGACCGGCTGACGCCCCTGCGGCTCGGCCTCGGGCTCCTCGGCGGGCGCCGACGGCACGGCGGCAGCGGCGGGCGCCTGGGCCGGAGCACCACCCGCGACGTCCACGGCGATGATCGCCGTGCCCACGTCCACCGTGGTGCCCTCGGGGAAGCGCAGCTCGCGGACCACGCCGTCGTAGGGGATGGGGAGTTCGACAGCCGCCTTGGCGGTCTCGACCTCGCACACCACCTGGCCGTCGGTGACCGTGTCACCCGGCTGGACGTACCACTTGAGGATCTCGGCCTCGGTGAGTCCCTCGCCCACGTCGGGCATCTTGAACTCGCGTACGGAAGTTTCCGTCATCGTCGTCACGAACCCTCTCCTCAGTACGCCAGGGCACGGTCGACGGCGTCGAGCACCCGGTCCAGGCTCGGCAGGTACTCCTCCTCCAGGCGCGCCGGCGGGTACGGGGCGTGGTAGCCGCCGACCCGGAGCACCGGGGCCTCCAGGTGGTAGAAGCAGCGCTCCGTGATCCGGGCGGCGATCTCCGCGCCGGAGCCGAAGAACACCGGTGCCTCGTGGACCACGACCAGGCGGCGGGTCTTCTCGACCGAGGCCTGGACGGTGTCGAAGTCCAGCGGGCTGACCGAGCGCAGGTCCAGGACCTCCAGGGACTTGCCCTCCTCGGCGGCCGCGGCGGCGACCTCCTGGCAGAGCTTCACCATCGGGCCGTAGGCGACGAGCGTGAGGTCCGTGCCCTCGCGGACGACCTGGGCCTTGTGCAGCGGGCCGGGGATGGCCTCCGCGTCGACCTCGCCCTTGTCCCAGTAGCGGCGCTTGGGCTCGAAGTAGATCACCGGGTCGTCGCTCTGGATGGCCTGCTGCATCATCCAGTAGGCGTCCGACGGGTTGGAGGGGCTGACGATCTTCAGGCCCGCCACGTGCGCGAACAGCGCCTCCGGGGACTCGGAGTGGTGCTCGACCGCGCCGATGCCGCCGCCGTAGGGGATGCGGATGACGACCGGCAGTTTCACCGTGCCGAGCGAGCGGGCGTGCATCTTCGCCAGCTGGGTGACGATCTGGTCGTACGCGGGGAAGACGAAGCCGTCGAACTGGATCTCCACCACCGGGCGGTAGCCGCGCAGGGCGAGGCCGATCGCGGTGCCGACGATGCCGGACTCCGCGAGCGGGGTGTCGATGACGCGGCTCTCGCCGAAGTCCTTCTGGAGGCCGTCGGTGACGCGGAAGACACCGCCGAGCTTGCCGACGTCCTCGCCCATGATGAGGACCTTGGGGTCCGTCTCCAGGGCGCGGCGCAGCGACTCGTTGATCGCCTTGGCCAGGGCCATCTTCTCGGCCATCTCAGTGACCCCCCTCTGCATCGGCGAACGACGCCTGGTAGGCGGCGAACTGGGCTCGCTCCTCGTCGACGAGCGCGTGCCCGTCCGCGTACGCGTTCTCGAAGATGGCGAATCGGTCCGGGTCCTGCATGGCGCGGACTCCTTCGCGCACTCGTCTGCCGAACGTCTCGGACTCGGCCTCGAGTTCCGCAAAGAATCCCTCGTCCGCGTGGTTCGAGGCTTCCAGGTACCGGCGGAGCCGCAGGATCGGGTCCTTCGCCTCCCAGGCCAGACGCTCCTCGTCGCCGCGGTAGCGGGTGGGGTCGTCGGAGGTGGTGTGGGCGCCCATGCGGTAGGTGAACGCCTCGACCAGGGTGGGGCCCTCGCCGGCCCGGGCGCGCTCCAGCGCCCAGCGGGTGACCGCGAGGCAGGCCAGCACGTCGTTGCCGTCCACGCGCACGCCCGGGAAGCCGTAGCCCTGCGCGCGCTGGTAGAGCGGCACGCGGGTCTGCTTCTCGGTCGGCTCGGAGATCGCCCACTGGTTGTTCTGGCAGAAGAACACCACGGGGGCGTTGTAGACCGCGGCGAAGGTGAACGCCTCGGCCACGTCGCCCTGGCTGGAGGCGCCGTCGCCGAAGTAGGCGATGACGCCCGCGTCGGCGCCGTCCTTGGCCACGCCCATGGCGTAGCCGGTGGCGTGCAGCGCCTGGGAGCCGATGACGATCGTGTAGAGGTGGAAGTTGTTGCTGTTGGGGTCCCAGCCGCCGTTGTTCACGCCGCGGAACATGCCCAGCAGGTTCGTCGGGTCGATGCCGCGGCACCAGGCGACGCCGTGCTCGCGATAGGTCGGGAAGACGTAGTCGTCCTCGCCGGTGGCCCGGCCGGAGCCGATCTGGGCGGCCTCCTGGCCGAGCAGCGACGGCCACAGGCCCAGCTCGCCCTGGCGCTGGAGGGCGATGGCCTCGGCGTCGAAGCGGCGGGTGAGCACCATGTCGCGGTACAGGCCGCGCAGCTCTTCGGGGGTGATCCCGGCGACGTAGGCGTCGTACTCCGGGTTCTTGACCCGCTCGCCCTCGGGCGTCAGAAGCTGCACGAGTTCGGGGTCGATGCTCTTCTTGGTGGTGCGGCTGGTGCGCTTGGCGCCGGTGGTGCCGGCCTTGCCTGCGGCGGTGCGTCGCGGCTTGCGCGCGGCACTGCTCTCCACGGTCACGTGTGCTCCTCCGTCGGTCCGGCCCCCGGGGTTGCCGGTAGGCCAGTGCGGCTCACCTGTTGTCGACCACCGGGCACGGGGTGGGTGCCACTCGGCCGGGAACAGGCGTGACAGGTGCCCCGGCGAGCGCCCTGCGACATTTACGTTACCCAGTGCTCCACATTTCTGTGAAACCCCACCTGACCTGCGTTTTTGCTTGGATTTCCAAGTAAATCACCGCGGCCTGGAGGATCGCTGGTCACAGCCTCGCAGGAGGCCGGAACAACGGCACGTTATCCCGGCCACCCCGGACACGGGAAGAGTCGTCGTGTGACTCCGACCTCACACGCGAAGAGGGAAAAGTCAGGGTATTCCCGGTCGGTCACCACGGCGGGACGGGCAACGGTGAAGCCGCTGAAAACGTCTCCGAAGTTATCCGCAGGATTTTCGAGCGTCGCTGCGGAGTTCATCCCGTGGCATGGCGTGACCGAAAGCGACTGTCGGCGACTGCCTGTGACAAGCCCCAGCTCACAGCCCTTTTTCGTGCCCTAGCATCGGCCGCGTGCCGCGCTTTCGTGTACCACCCCTCGTGCCCCACGCGCCCCCTCTGGGCGCCCTCCTGCCCCTGTACGCCGCCGGTACGGCGCTCGCCTGCGAGCCCGTCGACCAGGGACTGCTCAACCGCGGTTACCGGCTGCGCACCACCCGCGGCCGCTACTTCCTCAAGCACCACTTCGACCCCGACACCGCCGACCCGGCCGCCATCGAACGCCGGCACCGCGCCACCCAGCGCCTGGCCGACCTCGGCGTCCCGGTCGCCCCGCCGCTCGCGCACCGCGAGGGCCGCACCGTCGCCGTCGTCGGCGGCCACGCGTACGCCCTGCACCCGTGGATCGACGGCAGGCACCGCCACGGCGGCCAGCTCACCCGCGGCGAGAGCGCGCGCCTGGGGGCGCTCCTCGGCGCCGTGCACGCCTGCCTGGAGCGCGTGATGCCCCCGAAGGGGCGGACGCGCCCGGCGACGAGCCCGCACCCCGTGAAAAGCGCCGCCCCGGCCGACACCTGCGCCATCATCGACGAACTGCTCGCCCAGGTCCGCCGCCACCGCCCCGCCGACGCCTTCGACGAACTGGCCCGCCACCGGCTCCTGGAACGCCGCGCGCTCCTGGAGCAGCATGCCGACCGGCGCCCGCCCCGCGGCGGCTCGGTCGGCTGGGTGCACGGCGACTTCCACCCGTTCAACCTGCTCTACAAGGACGGCGCTCCCGCCGCCATCGTCGACTGGGACCGGCTCGGCGTGCAGCCCCGCGCCGAGGAGGCCGTACGCGCCGCCGCGATCTTCTTCGTACGGCCCGCGGGCACGCTGGACCTGCCGAAGGTACGGGCGTACGCGCGCGCGTACCGGCGCACGGCCCGGGCCACGCCCTCGGAGCTGGCGGCGGCCGTGCACCGGGTGTGGTGGGAGCGGCTGAACGACTTCTGGATGCTGCGCTGGCACTACGAACGCGGCGACACCCGCGCGGACTGCCAGTTCCCGGCCGCCTCGGCGCTCGCGGTGTGGTGGACGCGGGAGTACGACGCGGTGTGCGACGCGTTCGCGCAGTGAGCGGCCCGTCCGGTGATGCGTGCGATCAGACCGGCCGCCGAGCAAAGCGGCCACCCACGCGCGCGTGGGTGGCCGGTCCGCCGACGTCGCAGCGGCGCTCGTACTGATGGCGCCGGGTGCTCAGGGGCCGGTGGTGCCCGTCGTGCCGTCCGTCGCGCCCCCGTCGGTGCCGCCGACCGTGGTGCCCGCGTCCGTGCCGCCGTCGGCCGGGTCCGTCGGCAGGGACGGAGTGGTCTGCGGGTCCGTCGGCTCCTGCGTGGTCGGCTGGTCCGTCGGCTGGTCGGTCGGGTCGGACGGGGCGGTGTCGGACGGGGCCTGCGTCGGGATGTCCGTCGGCGACGACCAGCCCGAACCGCCGTCCGTGCCCGAACTGTCGTCCGTGGTCGTGTCCGTGGGCTGGTCGGTGTTCTCGTGGGTCGGCGAATCGGAGGGCTTGTCGTCCTTCGTGGTCTGCGAGTGGCTCGGCGGCGGCGTGGTGGCGGGGCCGGAACCGTCGCCGGTGTTCTTCAGCGCCAGCGCGACGCCCGCGACGATCGCGACCACCGCGAGGACGGCGAGGATCCACAGCTTGCCGCGACCGCTGCCCCTGTTGCCGTGCCCCTCGAAGCCGCCGTCGTCGCCGTTTCCGTACCCGGCGGGCAGGATCGGCTGCGGGATCTGCGTGGTGCCGGAGCCGAAGTCACCCGGGTGCTGCATCGCGGTCGTCCGGGCGAAGCCGCCGGGCGGGGTGACACGGCCGTCGTGCATGTCCACCGGCCCGGTGTTCCAGGTGCCGGTGTGGCCGCCCTGCTCGTACAGCATCTGCAGGCTGTACTGGATCAGGCCGCGCATCTCCTCGGCCGTCTGGAAC
The DNA here is from genome assembly GCF_053595235.1 of Streptomyces sp. NPDC002520. Taxonomy (NCBI): domain Bacteria; kingdom Bacillati; phylum Actinomycetota; class Actinomycetes; order Kitasatosporales; family Streptomycetaceae; genus Streptomyces; species Streptomyces sp. NPDC002520. The sequence continues at coordinate 154,350 of NZ_JBSFXG010000003.1, forward strand.
CGGTCGTCCGGCTCCTTGGCCAGCGAGCGCATGACCAGGCCGTCCAGCTCCGGCGGGCTGGCCTCGGCGACCTCGGAGGGCGGCACCGGGATGTCCTGGACGTGCTGGTAGACCACCGACAGCGGCGTCTCACCGGTGAACGGGGGCCTGAGTGTGAGGAGTTCGTACAGCAGACAGCCGGTGGCGTACAGGTCGGAGCGGTGGTCGACGGCCTTGCCGAGCGCCTGCTCCGGGGAGAGGTACTGAGGGGTGCCCATGACCATGCCGGTCTGCGTCATGGTCGACTGCGCGCCGTGCAGGGCGCGGGCGATGCCGAAGTCCATCACCTTGACGGCGCCGTTGTTGGTGATGATGACGTTGGCCGGCTTGATGTCACGGTGCACGATGCCGTGCTGGTGCGAGTAGGCGAGCGCCTCCAGCACGCCGGAGACGATGATCAGGGCCTGCTCGGGGCCCGGCGCCTCGGCGTTGATCAGCAGGTCGCGGATGGTGCGGCCCTCGACCAGCTCCATCACGATGTACGGCACGGAGTGGCCGCCCACGACGTCCTCGCCGGAGTCGTACACGGCGACGATCGCGTGGTGGTTGAGACCGGCGACCGACTGGGCCTCGCGCGTGAAGCGGGCCTTGGAGACCGGGTCCTCGGCGAGGTCCGCGCGAAGCAGCTTGACGGCGACCGTGCGGCCCAGACGGACGTCCTCGGCGGCGAAGACCTCGGCCATGCCGCCCCGGCCCAGGCGGTGGGTCAGCCGGTAGCGGCCGTCACCGACGAGCCCTCCGTTGCCCCACAACTCCGGCGCGTCCGACATGCCGCCGCCAGACGCCTCGGGGTCGGACGGGCCCTGGGCGCTGTGCGTCTGTGCCATCTGTCCTCGCCGTCGTTTCTGCCCGCGGTGCGCGCGGTGTTGTCACGGTCTCCGTCGGCCACGCTACAGCCTTCACGGGAACCTCCGGCCCGGAACCGGCACCGGGGGCCGGCCCGCGACGGACCGGCCATGAAACCTCCCACACGTGCTGTCGTGCAAATTCTGTGTACCGGGCGTACGACTGCGGTAACGCTTCCGCGACGCTTCCTTCGCGTACGGTCACGGAACGGGCACCGAGCTTGACGTGTCACTGCCCTGGGGCAGACTTGGCCGGGAATGACACATTCGATCAAGGCATGTTCGCCAGGCGACGGCGCCGGACGGTCAGTGGGGGACGCGGAGAGATGAGCCAGGACGGCGCGCAGGACCGGTATGCGGGGCGATCGGTGGCCGGCGGCCGCTACCAGCTGCGTGACCTGCTCGGTGAAGGCGGTATGGCCTCGGTGCACCTGGCGTACGACTCCGTGCTGGACCGCCAGGTCGCGATCAAGACGCTCCACACCGAGCTGGGCCGGGAGCAGGCCTTCCGTGAGCGGTTCCGCCGCGAGGCGCAGGCCGTGGCCAAACTCACGCACACCAACATCGTCTCGGTCTTCGACACGGGCGAGGACGATCTGGACGGCATGACGACGCCGTACATCGTCATGGAGTACATCGAGGGCCGCCCGCTGGGCTCCGTCCTGGACGAGGACGTCCGCCACTACGGCGCGATGCCCGCAGACAAGGCCCTGAAGGTCACCGCGGACGTGCTCGCCGCGCTGGAGATCAGCCACGAGATGGGGCTGGTCCACCGCGACATCAAGCCGGGCAACGTGATGATGACCAAGCGCGGCGTGGTCAAGGTGATGGACTTCGGCATCGCGCGTGCCATGCAGTCCGGCGTCACCTCGATGACCCAGACCGGCATGGTCGTCGGCACCCCGCAGTACCTCTCGCCCGAGCAGGCGCTGGGCCGCGGCGTGGACGCGCGCTCCGACCTGTACTCGGTCGGCATCATGCTGTTCCAGCTGGTCACCGGCAGGCTGCCGTTCGAGGCGGACTCGCCGCTCGCGATCGCGTACGCGCACGTGCAGGAGGAGCCGGTGACGGCGTCCTCCGTCAACCGCTCGCTGCCGCCCGCCGTGGACGCGCTGATCGCCCGCGCGCTGAAGAAGAACCCGAACGAGCGCTTCCCGACCGCCGAGTCCATGCGCGACGAGTGCCTGCGCGTGGCCGCCTCCTTCCAGGCGGCGGCGCCGAGCATCGTGCCGGGCACGGGTTTGACGCAGAGCGGCGCGGGCGTGGGTGCCGCGGTGTTCCCGCCGGTCGGCCAGCCGACCCCGGCGCCCGGCGGCCCGGTGCAGATGCCGTACCAGCCGACTCCGGCGCCGGGCCCGTACGGCACCCCGCCGCCGGCCAACCCCGGCCCGGCCCAGACCCCGGCCCCCTCCTACGGCTATCCGCAGCAGGGCGGCTACCAGACCCCGGCGGTCGGGTACGGGCAGCACGGGTCCTCGACCCCGCCGCCCTACAACCTCACGCCCCAGACCACGACGCAGTCCTCCGGCGGGGGCGGTGGCAAGAACAACAAACCGGTGATCATCGGCTCGATCGTGGTGTCCCTCGTCGCGGTCGCCGGCCTGATCGTCGCACTGACGCTGAACGGCGGGAGCGAGGACGACAAGGGCGGCGGTGGCACCAGCCCCTCGGCGACGAGCCCCGCGGCGGGCCACCGGGGCCCGGACACCACGAAGACGATCGACAAGACCGAGTGCACGGAGCCCTCGGAGTCGTACAACGACCCGGAAAAGGTCCAGCTCCCGGACTTCCGCTTCAAGTACTTCAAGTCCGTCAAGGAGTGTGCCGCGGCCGCCGGCTGGCAGGTGACGACGGTGAAGGTCGACGAGAACACCTACGGTGAGGGCGCGGTCATCGACCAGTTCCCGAAGCCCGACACGGACGTCGACCCGAAGAAGGTCGAGATCCAGCTCAATGTGTCGACGGGCGACCCGTCGTAACGGCGGACAGCGCGGGACCGCGGGAGAGCGGCGGGGAACCCAGCGGGAAAAACGGCATACGGAAGGGCCCGGCGGACGACCGCCGGGCCCTCTGTTTTTTGGGGCCAGGGGCTACAGGTACGGGCCGCCCGACCGGCCGCCCGCGTGCGGCTCGTCGCCGTCGTGGGACATGCCCGGCGGGAGCGCGCGGCGCATCTGCTCCAGCTGGGCCCGCGCGGCCATCTGCTGGGCGAACAGCGTGGTCTGGATCCCGTGGAAGAGTCCCTCCAGCCAGCCCACCAACTGGGCCTGCGCGATACGTAGTTCCGCGTCGCTCGGGGTGACGTCGTCCATGAAGGGCAGGGAGAGCCGCTCCAGCTCCTCGACCAGCTCCGGCGCCAGGCCGTCCTCCAGCTCCTTCACGGAGCTGCGGTGGATCTCCTTGAGCCGGGCCCGGCTCGCCTCGTCCAGGGGGGCCGCACGCACCTCCTCCAGGAGCTGCTTGATCATGCTGCCGATCCGCATGACCTTGGCAGGCTGTTCGACCTGGTCCGTCACCGGGATCTCGCGGGGCTCCTCGCCACCACCGCCGCCGAGGGCCATTCCGTCCTGGCCCACGACGAGGATCTGGGGATTCTCCGGCGACCGTTCGTTCCTCGGCATCTCCATGCCGCCATTCTCTCGCACCGGTCCACCTCACCACCGGGGCGCCCCCCGGAACCGGCGATCACGACCGTGGCGGCCGCCCGGTACCGCCGATCACCACCGTGCAGACCTGTCGGCGTAGACCTGTCGGCCCAATCCAAAATGCCTGACCTGTTCGGAAATGTGAGGCTTGATTCCGTCGATTTTCCGTCGGTCACGGCAACTGGGCTCCGGGAGGTCACCGACGTGACTCCATGGCTGCGACACACGCTCCGCCTCGTGCGGCTGCTGCTCGTCCTCGTGGCGAGCGCGCCCGCGTACGGCTCGGCCACCGCGTACGGCGCCGAGGCGGCCCCGCCGGGCTCACCCGCGTCCTCGGCCCGGACGTCCGCCTCGCCCTCGTCGTCGTCCGCCCCTCCCCGTTCCTCTTCCTCCGCCTCGGCGTCTTCCGGAACCTCGGCGTCTTCCGGGGCCGCCGACGTCTCGGCGTCCGCCTCCGCCGGTGTCCCGGTCCGCGGCGCCGCCGACGTCTCCGCGTCCGCCTCGCCCCCCGAGCCGTCACGGGCCGGCAGCCGGCCGGGCGAGGGCCGGATGCGGCCGGGGCGGCCGGACGGGCCGGCCGCCGAGGAGGAGGGCTCCGACACCGCGACGGCGTCCGAGACCGCCGACCCCGAGGACAACTACGCGGACGAACCGGAGACTGTGGACAGCCGGGCCGCGACGCCGGCGGCCTCCGACACGCCCCGCGAAGCCGGACTGGCCCCCGTGCGGACCTCGCCGCCGGCGGCCGGGACCGCCGTCCACCAGGGCGAGGCCCCCGCCGAGCCGACGCCGCACATCCTGCCGCTCGGCAGCGGACTGGTCCTCATCGGGCTGGGCCTGGCCCTGGCGTTCGTGGGCCTGCGGGTACGGCGGAGCTGACCCACAGCGCCGGGAACCCGCTACGGCGCGACGAGGAGCACCTTCCCGATGTGCCCGCTCTCCTCCAGCACCCGGTGCGCCTGGGCCGCGTCCGTCATGGGCAGCTCGCGGTCGACGACCGTACGGATGTGACCCGAGGCGATCAGCGGCCACACGTGCTCGCGTACGGCCGCCACGATGGCCGCCTTCTCGCTCAGCGGCCGGGCCCGCAGCGAGGTCGCGCTGATGGCGGCCCGCTTGTTCAGCAGGGCGGCGATGTTCAGTTCGGCCTTGACGCCGCCCTGCATGCCGATGATCGCGAGACGTCCGTTGACCGCGAGGGCCTGGACGTTGCGGTCCAGGTACTTGGCGCCCATGTTGTCGAGGATGACGTCGGCGCCCGCGCCGTCCGTCGCCCGCTCGATCTCGGCGACGAAGTCCTGCTCGCGGTAGTTGATGAGCACGTCCGCGCCCAGCTCGGCGCAGAAGTCCAGCTTCTCCTTGTTCCCGGCCGTCACCGCGACCCGGGCGCCGATCGCCTTGGCCAGCTGGATCGCCATCGTGCCGATGCCGCTGGAGCCGCCGTGCACGAGCAGCAGCTCGCCGGGGCGCAGGTGGGCGACCATGAAGACGTTGGACCAGACCGTGCAGACCACCTCGGGCAGCGCGGCCGCCTGCTTCAGGTCGACGCTCTCGGGAACGGGCAGCAACTGCCCGGCCGGGACGGCCACCTTCTGCGCGTAACCGCCGCCCGCGAGGAGTGCGCACACCTCGTCGCCGACGGCCCAGCCGGAGACCCCGGGGCCGAGGGCCACGATCCGGCCGGAGCACTCCAGGCCGGGGTACGGGGACGCGCCGGGCGGCGGGGTGTAGAAGCCCTGCCGTTGCAGGAGATCGGCACGGTTGACGGCACTGGCCACCACCTCGACCAGTACCTCGCCCTCGCCGGGCACCGGGTCGGGCACCTCGGCCCACACCAGCGCCTCGGGACCGCCAGGTTCGGGAATCGTGATCGCATGCATGGCGACGACGCTACTCCTGGCGGATGCCCGCCCCGGGGGAGACCCGCTCAGTCGTGCGACATCGGGCGGGTCTGGGGGGTGACCCGCGCGCCGGGCGTCGCACGCACGATGGTGATCAGGCGGTCCGTCAGCTGGAGGGTGCCGATGGACGGGTCGTCGTAACCGAGGACCCGGTGTCCGCGTACGACGCTCACCACGAGGTCGTCCGTCTCGCGCGGCTTCTTGCCGACCTCGGCCCGCACCACCGGGCGATCCATGATGTCCAGGCCGCTGCCCTGCTGGATCAGGTCCTCCATGACCATGCCGGCGGCGGGGCTGAGCACGGACAGTCCGAGCAGCCGGCCAGCCGCGCCGGAGCTGGTGATGACCGCGTCGGCGCCGGACTGCTTGAGCAGAGGGGCGTTCTCCTCCTCGCGCACGGCGGCCACGATCTTCGCGCTCCGGTTGAGCTGGCGGGCTGTCAGGGTGACGAGGACGGCGGTGTCGTCGCGCTGCGGCGCGACGATGATCTGGCGTGCCCTCTGCACCTCGGCGCGCCTGAGGACGTCGCTGCGGGTGGCGTCGCCCACGACGCCCGCGTAGCCCTCGGCGTTCGCCGCCTCGATCGCCTTGGAGCTGGGGTCGACCACGACGACCAGCTCCTTCTTCAGCCCGGTCGCACAGACGGTCTGGATGGCCGACCGTCCCTTCGTGCCGAAGCCGATGACCACGGTGTGGTCGCGCACGGTGGACCTCCAGCGGTTAAGGCGCCATTCCTCCCGGGTGCGTTCGGTGAGGACCTCGAGCGTGGTGCCGACCAGGATGATCAGGAACAGCACGCGCAGCGGGGTGATGACGAAGATGTTGGTGAGCCGGGCGCTGTCGCTGACCGGCGTGATGTCGCCGTATCCGGTGGTGGAGAGGGTGACGGTCGCGTAGTAGAACGCGTCGAGCAGGTCGAGGGAGTTGTCCGCGTTGTCGTGGTAGCCGTCGCGGTCGGCGTAGACGACGAACGCGGTGGCCACCAGCACCAGCAGGGCCATGAGGACGCGTTTGGCGACCTGCCGGATCGGGCGGTCGACCACCTTCCTCGGGAGTCTCACCCGATGGGTCACCAGATCGTCGCCCGTCTGGCGGGCTATGACGTCATGTCCGGGAAGTTTCACGTGAAACACACCCCGATTCCCGCGCTCGCCCAGGGCAGGTCGAGCAGTTCGGTCTCCTCCCCCTGCCGGGCCCCGCCCGGCGGTACGACGGCCAGCGCGTCGGCGGCGGCGATCCCGCGCAGCATGGCCGGGCCGTTGTAGTGCAGCGGCACGGCGCGGTCCCCGCGCAGCACGACGGGGACGAGCCGGGTGTCGTACGGATGCCCGTGCACCTCCTCCGTCAGCCGCAGCGTGTACGGCTCGGGGGCGGGGCGGGCGGCGAGGGTGCGCAGCAGCGGTTCGGCGAGCGTGACCAGGCCGGAGACTGCCGCGAGGGGGTTGCCGGGGAGGCCGACGAGGTGCTGGTTCTCCTTCGTGCGGGCCAGCAGCATGGGGTGGCCGGGGCGCACCTCGACGCCGTCGACGAGGAGTTCGGCGCCGATGCGGTCCAGGGTGGGGTGCACGTGGTCGACCGGTCCGGCCGCGGTGCCGCCGGTGGTGACGATCAGGTCGGCACGTGAGGTGGTGAGCGCCTTGTGCAGGGCCTTGGCGTCGTCCCCGAGCCGGCGTACGGCGACGACGTCGGCGCCGAGGGCGCGCAGCCAGGGCGGCAGCATGGGGCCGAGCGCGTCCCGGATCAGGCCGTCGCGCGGGATTCCCTCGGTGAGCAACTCGTCGCCGAGAACGAGGACTTCGACGCGGGGGCGGGGAACGGTGCCGAGCGTGTCGTAGCCGGCCGCCGCGGCGAGGCCCAGGACGGCGGGGGTGACCAGGGTGCCGACGGGCAGCAACTGGTCGCCGCTGCGGCATTCCTGGCCGCGCGGGCGGATGTCCTGGCCGTGACTCGTCTCCCGGGTGGGGTGGAGCCTGCCCTGGGCGTCCGTGCGGCCGTGCTCGGTGCGCAGCACGGCGGTGGTGTCTGCGGGGATGCGGGCGCCGGTCGCGATGCGGACCGCCTCACCGTCGGTGAGCGGCTCGGGCCGGGCGTGTCCGGCGAGCACGCCCTCGTCCCGTACCTGCCAGGGGCCGGGCCCGGCGACGGCCCAGCCGTCCATCGCGGAGGTGTCGAAGGACGGCAGGTCGCTGAGCGCGTCCAGGGGCGCGGCGAGGACCAGGCCCAGGGCGTCGGCGAGAGGGACGGAGACGGGCGCGTGATGGCTCGCTCCGTGGGCGGACCGGACGGACCGGGCGGCCTGGGCCGCGACCTCACGGGCTCGGGGCCAGGGGGTGGCCCGGTGCCGCTCGTGTCGCTGCGCGGTGTGCGAGCCCGGGTGCTCGCCCTGCGGGGCGGGGGCGGGCCGGTGGCCGGCGCGGTCGTCCCCGGGCTCCCGTACGAGCGCCAGGGCCTCCTCGACGTCGAGGTCGTCGAGGTCGTCACGGTCCTCGGCGGGCTTCCCGGCCCGGGTGCCGGGGGCGGTCATCCGGCGTCCGGGGCGGAGCCGCCCCCCTTGTTCTCTTCCCGGTTCTCTTCCTCCCAGCGCCGCGCCAGCTCGGTCACCTTGCGGGCGGCGTCGGCGACGGCCTCGGGGCCGCCCTTGCCCTGGGCGGCGGCGTACCCGACGAGGAAGGTGGTGAGCGGGGCGGCGGGCCGGGCCACGCCGTGCGCGACGTCGCGGGCGACGTCGAGCAGGACGTGGGTGTCGACGTCCAGGTCGATACCCAGCTCGTTCTTGACGGTGGTGATCCATTCATCCAGCACGTGCCCATGCTCCCTGATGCGTGCCCGGGCGCGGGAGATGTCCTCCCAGGTGTCGCAGTCGAAGGACGCGACGGGGTCCTCGACGCGGGTGAGGCGCAGGAAGGCGGTGAGCCGGCGCAGGGGAAGGCCGGTGAGGCCGCCCTGGGCCGTGGAGAGACCGGCGAGCGCCCGGCGCAGTGCGGCGGTGCGGTAGGCGGCCACGAGCGGCTGGTCGCGGCCGTCGGCGTCGGTGAGCAGCGCGCCGTCGGCGCCGGTGTCCCGCAGGGAGGTCAACAGCCTTCGCAGCGTGGCTTCTTCGAGGAACGGCAGGTCGGCGGAGAGGACGACGGCGTGCTCGGCCCTGGTGAGCCGCAGGCCGGCGTCCAGCGCGGCGACCGGTCCGGCGCCGGGCGGCTCCTCGCGCGCCCAGCGCACCGGACGGACGGTGGGGCGCCGGTCGGCCACGACGACGGTCGTGGCCGCGCCTTCGCAGGCGGCGAGCACCCGGTCGAGCAGGGCGCGCCCACCGACCTGGACACCGGGCTTGTCGGCACCGCCGAGCCGCCGCGCGCCACCACCGGCGAGCACGACGGCGTCGTACGGGCCGGTGGGTCCGGGGGCCGCGGGTTCGTGGGCCGCGGGTTCGTGGGCAGTCACCCCCCGAGTATGTCCTGCCGCCTCCTGCTTGCAGACCTCGCGTGGGTCACCTTGCGGATCTCTCGTGGGTCACTTTGCGGATCTCTCGTGGGTCACAGGGTGCGCAACAGGACCGCCGGTTGTTCCACGCAGTCCGCCACGTACCGCAGGAAACCGCCCGCCGTGCCGCCGTCGCACACCCGGTGGTCGAAGGTGAGCGAGAGCTGCACGACCTGGCGCACGGCCAGCTCGCCCTCGTGCACCCAGGGTTTGGGGACGATGCGGCCGACGCCGACCATGGCCGCTTCGGGGTGGTTGATGATCGGGGTGGAGCCGTCGACGCCGAAGACTCCGTAGTTGTTCAACGTGAAGGTGCCGCCGGTGAGTTCCCCGGGGGTGAGGGTTCCGCCGCGGGCTGCCTCGGTGAGCCGGGCGAACTCGGCGGTCAGCGCCTCGGCATCGCGCGCGTGGGCGTCCCGGACGACCGGCACGACCAGCCCGCGCTCGGTCTGCGCGGCGAACCCGAGGTGCACCTGGTCGAGTCGGACGATCTCGCGGGCCTCGGTGTCGACGTAGGAGTTCAGCTCGGGGTACCGGGCGAGGGCCGCGGTGCAGATGCGGGCGAGCAGCGCCAGGAGGGAGATCTTCGGTCCTCCGGCGGCGTTCATGGCGGCCCGCGCGCGCATGAGTTCGGTCGCGTCGGCGTCGACCCAGCAGGTCGCGTCGGGGATCTCGCGCCGGCTGCGGGAGAGCTTGTCGGCGACGGCGCCCCGGACCCCCTTGAGCGGGGTGCGGATGCCGTCGCGGACGGGACCGGACGAGGGGCGGGAGGCCGGTGCCTCCGAGACCGGGGCGGCGGCGGGGGCCGAGACCGTGGGGGCCGGGGCGGCCCGGGTGAGCAGGGCGGATTCGACGTCGGAGCGCAGGATGAGCCCCTCGGGGCCCGAACCGGCCACCTGCCGCAGGTCGAGTCCGTTGTCCCGGGCGAGCCTGCGGACCAGCGGGGAGATCACGGCGACCGGTCCCTCGGCGAGCACGCGCGCGGGGGCGGGCTCGGGCACGCGCTCGGGCAACCGCTCCGGGACGGACGGTGCCGGAGCGGGCTCTTTCGCCGTCCCGCCCGCGGCCGTCGTCCCGTTGGCGGTGGCCGTCGTCCGCACCCGGCGGCGGCGTGCCGCGGGCGCCTGAGTGCCGTAGCCGACGAGGACGTTGCCCGATCCCTCGGTCTGCGCCGCGGGGTCCTCGGAGCCCACGGCGACCGTCAGCAGCGGGGCGCCGACGGGCAGTTCCGTGCCCTCCTCGCCGAAACGGGCGGTGACCACGCCGCCGTAGGGGCAGGGGACCTCGACCATCGCCTTGGCCGTCTCGACCTCGACGACCGGCTGGTCGACGGCGACGACGTCGCCGACCTGCACCAGCCAGCGGACGATCTCCGCCTCAGTGAGGCCTTCGCCGAGGTCGGGAAGCTTGAACTCCAGCACCTGTGCCATCAGCCCTCGGCCTCCCACTGCAGGCGGGCCACGGCGTCCAGGATGCGGTCGACGCCGGGCAGGTGGTGCCGCTCCAGCATGGGCGGCGGGTAGGGGATGTCGAAGCCGGCCACGCGCAGAACCGGCGCCTCCAGGTGGTGGAAGCAGCGTTCGGTGATGCGGGCCGCAATCTCTCCGCCCGGGCCACCGAACCCGGTCGACTCGTGCACGACCACCGCGCGTCCGGTGCGCCGTACGGCGGCGCAGACCGTCTCGTCGTCGAACGGCACCAGGGAGCGCAGGTCGACGACCTCCAGGTCCCAGCCCTCCGCGCGGGCGGCCTCGGCGGCATCCAGGCAGACCGGCAGGGACGGGCCGTAGGTGATGAGCGTGGCGCTGCGCCCCGCGCGGCGGACCACCGCCCGGCCGATGGGTTCGACCTCGGTCGGCTGCTCGGGGTTCCACGAGTCCTTGGACCAGTACAGGCGCTTGGGCTCCAGGAAGACGACGGGGTCGTCGGAGGCGATGGCCCGGCGCAGCAGTCCGTAGGCGTCGGCGACGGTCGCGGGGGTGACGACGTGCAGGCCCGGCGTGGCCATGTAGTAGGCCTCGGAGGAGTCGCTGTGGTGCTCGACGCCGCCGATGCCGCCGCCGTAGGGGACGCGGACGGTGATCGGCAGCGGCATCCGGCCGCGGGTGCGGTTGCGCATCCGCGAGACATGGCTGATCAGCTGCTCGAACGCCGGGTAGGCGAACGCGTCGAACTGCATCTCCACCACCGGCCGCATGCCGTACATGGCCATGCCGACGGCGGTGCCGAGAATGCCCGCCTCGGCCAGCGGGGTGTCGGTGCAACGATCCTCGCCGAACTCCTTGGCGAGCCCGTCGGTGACCCGGAAGACACCGCCGAGGGTGCCGACGTCCTCACCCATGACGTGCACGGTCGGGTCGGCGGCCATGGCGTCGCGCATCGCGCGCGTGAGGGCCTGCGCCATGGTGGCCGGCTTGACGGCGACGGTGGTCATCGCGGGTCGCCTTCCTGGTCGTGCCGCTCGTCCTGTTCCGCTTCCAGCTCGGCGCGCAGCAGGGCGCGCTGCTCGCGCAGTTGCGCGGTGGTCTCGGCGTAGACGTGGTCGAAGAGGTCCATCGGGTCGAGCTCGGGGTCCTGGTTCATGCGCTCACGCAGGTCGGCGGCCATCGCCTCGGCGTCCTGCCGGACGGCTTCGATTCGGGCCTCGTCCAGCAGGCCGCGCGCGGTGAGTTCGCGCTCCAGCAGCTGGATGGGGTCGTGTGCGCGCCAGGCCTCGACCTCGGCGTCGCCGCGGTAGCGGGTGGCGTCGTCGGCGTTGGTGTGGGCCTCGATGCGGTAGGTCACGGCCTCGACCAGGGTCGGGCCGCCGCCCGCGCGCGCGTGCCGTACGGCGTCGCCGAGGACCTCGTGCACGGCGGCCGCGTCGTTGCCGTCGACCAGCCGGCCCGGCATGCCGTAGCCGACGGCCTTGTGGGCCAGGGAGGGCGCGGCGGTCTGCTTGGCGAGCGGGACGGAGATGGCGAAGCCGTTGTTCTGCACCAGGAAGACCACCGGTGCCTGCCAGACGGCGGCGAAGTTCAGGGCCTCGTGGAAGTCGCCCTCGCTGGTGCCGCCGTCGCCGACCATGGCGAGCGCGACGACGTCGTCGCCCTTAAGGCGGGCGGCGTGGGCGAGGCCGACGGCGTGCGGGAGCTGGGTGGCCAGCGGGGTGCTGAGGGGGGCGACCCGGTGGGCGTACGGGTCGTAGCCGCTGTGCCAGTCGCCGCGCAGCAGGGTGAGGGCCTCGACGGGGTCCACGCCCCGGGCGACGACGGCGAGGGTGTCGCGGTAGCTCGGGAAGAGCCAGTCGCGCTCCTCGAGGACGAGGGCGGCGGCGACCTCGCAGGCCTCCTGGCCGGTGCTGGAGGGGTAGACGGCGAGGCGGCCCTGCTTGGTCAGCGCGGTGGCCTGGGTGTTGTAGCGGCGGCCCGTGACCAGCTGGGCGTGGAGCCGGCGCAGCAGGTCCGGGTCCGCCTTGCCGGCCGCCTCGGTGCCGAGGACGCGGTAGGGCTCGGCGTCGGGCAGCAGCGGCGCGGGGTCCATACGGGGCTGCCAGGCGGGCGGCGGCGATGGCCGGTACGCGCCCCGCTGCTCCATGACCGTCATGACGGCACCTCCTCGTGGGAGTGGCTACGGGAGGCGCGTCGGCTGTGACCCGCCTCACCTACCGATTGTTCGGTCGTCGGCACATTTTGGCTACAGGCCCCACCAGGCTGTGGACAAACGGTTCTCCACAGCCTGGAATGAACGCAGGACGTCCACGACGGAAGAGCGGGGGGACATGTCACCTGAACAAATGGTCCACGGGCCGGACGAGGGGACCGTGCCGCCGGCCGCGCGCCCGCTGGACGCCATCGATCAGGACATCCTGAAAATCCTGCAGGCGGACGGCCGCGCCTCGATACGGTCCGTCGCCGAACGCGTCCACGTCTCCCGCGCCAACGCCTACGCGCGGATCAACCGGCTGGTCGAGGACGGGGTGATCCGGGGGTTCAGCGCCCGTGTCGACCACGAGCGGGCGGGGCACGGCACGTCGGCGTACATCACGCTGAAGATCGTCCAGAACACCTGGCGCACGGTCCGCGAGCAGCTCAGGCAGCTGCCCGGCGCCTCGCACATCGCCCTGGTGGGCGGCGACTTCGACGTCCTGCTCCTGGTGCACACGCCCGACAACCGGGCGCTGCGCGAGCTGGTGCTCACCCGGCTCCAGGCGATCCCCGAGGTGCTCAGCACGCGCACGCTGCTGGTTTTCGAGGAGGAGGATCTGGAACCGGAGACCTGACCCGGCCGCCGGCTCGGCGGCCGGCCCGGCGTCGTGGGGGTCCTGGGAGTCCGGTGGGGGGGCGGTCCTCAGTCCTGCCGGAGGCCGGAGAAGACCAGCCGGACCACCGCGTCGGCCACCTCACGGCCGCTGGCGCCGCGCGCCTCGGGCCGGTACCACTCCACGAGGGAATTGATCATCCCGAAGACCAGCCGGGTCGCCAGGCGCACCTCGACGTCCCCGCGGACGTCGCCGTCGGCGGCGGCGGCCTTCAGCAGCTCGGCGACCCGGTGGTCGAAGTCGCGGCGCCGCTCCAGGGCCCACCGCTCGGTCTCGGTGTTGCCGCGCACGCGCAGCAGCAGCGTCACGTAGGGCAGCTCGGATATGAGCACCTCGACCATGCGGCGCACGACGTGCTCCAGCCGGTCGACGGGCCGCCCCACGCGCGCGTGCTCCTCCTCGAGGATCGCGAACAGGCCGTCCAGCGCCCGGCTGACGGCGCGGCGCAGGAGTTCCTCCTTGCCGCTCACGTGGTGGTAGATGGACGACTTGGAGATGCCGGCCGCCTTGGAGAGGTGCTCCATGGAGGTGCCGTCGTAGCCGCGCTCGTTGAAGACCTGGACGGCGACGGAGAGCAGCGTCTCGGGGGTGTACGTGTCGCGCCTGGCGGTGGTCATGAGGCGGCCTCCCGCTTGTCGGTTGCGTACGCGTGACGGTAGAGCGCGAGGGACGGCGCGTACCGGCCGGAGGGCTCGCGCAGGTGCAGGTCGTCCAGGAGGTCGTAGGCGAAGCCGCGGCCGAGCCTGCGGCTCCACTCGAAGGGCCCGAGCGGGTAGTTGACCCCGAGGCGCATCGCGGTGTCGATGTCCTCCTCGGTGGCCACGCCCTTGGCCACGGCGTCGTGCGCGAGGTCGATGATCCGGGCGACCGTACGGGCGACGATCATGCCGGGGACGTCGCCGATGACGCTGACGTCCTTGCCGAGCGCCTGGAAGAGGCCGATGGCCTCGGTGAGAGTTCCCGGCGAGGTGTCCTGGGAGGCGGACAGCGCGATGCGGGTGGCCTTGCGGTAGTCGAGGGCGAGGTCGAAGTAGACGACGTCGCGGAACTCCACGGAGGTCTGGCCGTCGGCGAGCGCGAGCTGGCCGCCGCCGGGCAGCACCAGGCGGGTGCCGTGGTCCTCTTCCTCCTCGTGGACCTGGATGCCCGCCTCGCGGATCAGCGCGACCAGCTCGGAGGCGGGGCCGAGGTCGCCCTCGACGGTGACCCGCGCGGGCGGCTGCGCCTTCTCCGCGGTGTGCGGCTCGGCGCTCTCGGCGTCCTCGGCGTAGTCGTACCAGCCGTGCCCGCTCTTACGGCCGAGCCTGCCCGACTCGACCAGTCGGCGCTGGGCCAGCGAGGGGGTGAAGCGGACGTCCTGGAAGAAGGACTGCCACACCGAGTGGGTGACGGACTCGTTGACGTCCTGGCCGATGAGGTCGGTCAGCTCGAAGGCGCCCATCCGGAAGCCGCCCGACTCGCGCAGGACCGCGTCGATGGTGGCCGGTTCGGCGGCCTGGGACTCGTAGACGGCGAAGGCCTCGGCGTAGAAGGGCCGGGCGATGCGGTTGACGATGAAGCCGGGGGTGTCCGCGCAGGCCACCGGGGTCTTGCCCCAGGCACGGGCGGTCTCGTACGCGCGCGTGGCCGACGTGACGTCGGTGGCGAACCCGGAGACGACCTCGACCAGCGGCAGCAGCGGGGCCGGGTTGAAGAAGTGCAGGCCCACGAAGCGGCTGGGGTCGGCGAGGGCGCCGCCGATGGCCGTCACCGACAGGGACGAGGTGTTGGTGGCGAGCAGGCAGTCGCCGGCGACGATCTCCTCCAGGTCCCGCAGGAGCGCCTGCTTGGCGTCCAGCCGCTCCAGGACGGCCTCCACGACCAGTCCGCAGTCGGCGAGGTCGGCGAGGCTGCCGGCGGGCGTGAGCCGGGCGCGGGCCGCGTCCCGGTCGGCCGCGTCGAGGCGGCCCTTGGCGACGAGCCGGTCGAGACGGGCGCCGATCGCCTCGGCGGCCTCCTGGGCGCGTCCGGGTACGGCGTCGTAGAGCCGCACGGGGTGGCCGGCCATCAGCGCGACCTGGGCGATCCCCTGGCCCATGGTGCCGGTGCCGACGACGGCCACGGGGCTGCTGACGTGGAGTGCTGTCATGTCCGCGATCCTCCCGCACGACGTTTTCCACAGATGCGGCGGACCCCCTTGTCCCGACCGATCGTTCGGTTACTCTAGCTCTGACTGGCTGTTCCCGCTGTGTTTCTGCCCAGGTCCTGAACTCGACGAAGAGTTCTCCAGACGAGGAGTTGGTCCTGCATGGCCGCCCAACCGACCCCCCACGAGCTGATCGCGAAGCACCGGCCCACGCTCGACCAGGCCCTGGAAGCGATCCGCACGCGCGCGTACTGGTCCCCCCACCCCGAACACCCCAAGGCGTACGGCGAACACGGCAGCCTGGACGCCGGGGCCGGCAAGGCCGCCTTCGACGCCGTCCTGGGCACCCGCCTCGACCTCGGGCAGCCCGGCACCGACGACTGGGTGGGCGGCGAGGTCTCGCCGTACGGCATCGAGCTGGGCGTGACCTACCCGCACGCGGACGTGGACGTGCTGCTGCCGGCGATGCAGGCGGGACAGCGCGCCTGGCGCGACGCGGGCCCGAAGGCCCGCGCGGCGGTCTGCCTGGAGATCCTCAAGCGGATCAGCGACCGCACCCACGAGTTCGCGCACGCGGTCATGCACACCAGCGGACAGGCCTTCATGATGGCGTTCCAGGCGGGCGGCCCGCACGCCCAGGACCGCGGCCTGGAAGCGGTGGCGTACGCGTACGCGGAGCAGGTGCGCACGCCTCAGGCGGCGGAGTGGACCAAGCCGCAGGGCAAGCGCGACCCTCTGGTGCTGACCAAGGAGTTCACGCCGGTCCCGCGCGGCATCGGCCTGGTCATCGGCTGCAACACGTTCCCGACCTGGAACGGCTTCCCGGGCCTGTTCGCCTCCCTGGCCACCGGCAACGCGGTCCTGGTCAAGCCGCACCCGCGGGCGGTGCTGCCGCTCGCGCTGACCGTGCAGATCGCCCGGGAGGTGCTCGCCGAGGCCGGTTTCGACCCGAACCTGGTCGCGCTGGCCGCCGAGCGCCCCGGCGAGGGCATCGCCAAGACGCTCGCCACCCGCCCCGAGATCCGCATCATCGACTACACCGGCTCCACGTCCTTCGGCGACTGGCTGGAGGCCAACGCCCGCCAGGCGCAGGTCTACACGGAGAAGGCCGGCGTCAACACGGTCGTCGTGGAGTCGACCGGCGACTACAAGGGCATGCTGTCCAACCTGGCGTTCTCGCTGTCCCTGTACAGCGGCCAGATGTGCACCACCCCGCAGAACCTGCTGATCCCCCGCGAGGGCATCCGCACCGACGAGGGCCCCAAGACCTTCGACGAGGTGGTCTCCGACCTCGCCCGCGCCGTGGACGGCCTGCTCGGCGACGACGCCCGCGCGAACGCCCTGCTGGGCGCGATCGTCAACCCGGACGTGAAGGCCCGCCTGGAGGCGGCGGCCGGCCTCGGCGAGGTCGCCCTCGCCTCCCGCGAGATCACCAACCCGGAGTTCCCGGGCGCGGTCGTGCGCACCCCCGTCGTCGTCAAGCTGGACGGCGCCAAGCCGGACGCCGAGGCCGCGTACATGAGCGAGTGCTTCGGCCCCGTCTCCTTCGCCGTCGCCCTCGACTCGGCGGCCGACGCGGTGGAGCTGCTGCGCCGCACGGTCCGCGAGAAGGGCGCGATGACGGTCGGCGCGTACACCACCGACCCGGAGGTCGCCCGCGCCATCGAGGAGGTGTGCCTCGAGGAGGCCGCGCAGCTCTCGTTCAACCTGACCGGCGGGGTGTACGTGAACCAGACGGCCGCCTTCTCCGACTTCCACGGCTCGGGCGGCAACCCGGCGGCGAACGCGGCCCTCACCGACGGCGCGTTCGTGGCCAACCGCTTCCGGGTCATCGAGGTCCGCCGCGGGGCGTAGCCCGGCTCAGGAGGGCGAGCCCTGGGCCGCACTCCAGTGGTACAGCGTCATGGCGACGCTGGTGGCCAGGTTGTAGCTGGAGACCTGGGGGCGCATCGGCAGCCGCAGCAGGTGATCGGCTCGGGCGCGCAGCTGCGGCGACAGGCCGCTGCGCTCCGAGCCGAAGGCCAGCACGGCGTCGTCGGGGAGCCCGACGCCACGGATGTCGTCACCCTCCGGGTCGAGCGCGAACAGCGGCCCGGAGGGCAGCTCCTCGACGCCGAGCCGCTCCACCGCTGTCGCGAAGTGCAGTCCCGCACCGCCGCGCACCACGGTGGGGTGCCAGGGGTCGAGGGAGCCCGTGGTGACCACACCGGTCGCGCCGAAACCGGCGGCCAGCCGGATCACGGCGCCCGCGTTGCCGAGGTTGCGCGGGTTGTCGAGGACCACGACCGGCGCGGTGCGCGGCATGTGCGCCAGGGCCCGGAGATTGGCCTCGCGGGACGGCCGTACGGCCAGCGCCGCCACCCCGGTCGGGTGGGGGCGCGGCACGAGCGAGGCGTACGTCTGCGTCGGCACCTCCGTCAGCAGCGCCTCCAGCGTGTCCCTGACGTCCCCGGCCAGTTCCTCGGCGAGAGCGAGCGTGGCCGGCCGGTCGGTGGTGAGAGCCACCGGCACCTGCGCCCCGAAGCGCAGCGCGTGCTTGAGGGCGTGGAAGCCGTCGAGCAGTACGGCCGCGCCGGCATGCTCCCGCCAGCGGATCACGGGGTCGGTCATGCCGTGAACCCTACGCGCCCCGGCTCGGTCTCCTCCGAGTCCTGCGGGGCACGCGGCGACGGCAGCGCGAGGTCCGCGTCGCCGCGCCGGACCAGCCGCCCGCGCGCGCGTGCCGCCCAGCCGCCGAGCAGCAGCAGGAAGGACGTCGGCAGGAACACCGAGTCCGCCGCGATCATCGCCAGCGAGAAGAAGGGCAGCCCGAGGACGACCGCGATCACGGCGTGCTCGGTCATCATCAGCACCAGCAGGACGTTCTTGACCCGCCGGTTGAACAGCGTGAAGGGGAAGGCGACCTGCACCATGACCGTCCCGTAGGCGACGATCATCATGATCGTGCCGCTGGCGGACATCAGATCGGCGAGGGCGGGCCAGGGCGAGAAGTAGTCCAGGTGGAGCGGGTAGTAGACGGCGGTGCCGTCCTGCCAGCGCGAGCCCTGGATCTTGTACCAGCCGGCCGTGGCGTAGATCAGACACGCTTCGGCCATGATCACGACCAGTGCGCCGTTGTGCACCACGTTGGCGATCACGTCCAGCAGGATCCGCGGCTGCGACGACTTCGCCCAGCGCCCGACGGCCCACCACAGGCCGAGTGCCGCCCACACCGTCCACAGCAGCACCGGCACCAGCAGCCCGTTGCCGACCCTGCCGGCCAGCGTCACCGCGAGGAGCGTCGAACCGGACACGGCCCACAGCACCGGACCCAGCCGGTCGGCGGGAACCCGCTCCCCACGCGCGCGTGCCGCCTCTTCCCGGGCCGCCCGCCGCGCGTCCAGCGACCACACCTGTGCGCAGCGCGTGAACACCAGGTAGAGGGACATCAGGTGCAGGACGTTGTCGCCGCCGTCGCCGATGAAGACGCTGCGGTTCTGCAGCGACAGCACCCCGACCATGAACAGCACCGAGGCCGTGCGGGTGCGCCAGCCGAGCAGCAGGGCCGCACTGGCGAGGATCGCCAGCACGTAGAAGACCTCGAACCACAGGTGCCCGCGGAACCACATCAGCGCAGTGAAGGCGTGGTTGTCGTCGACCAGCAGCCGGGCGAGTGACCAGCTCCAGGGGCCGTCGGGACCGTACAGCTCCTGGCGGTGCGTGAACTCGCGCAGCAGGAACAGCAGCCAGGTCGCGGCGAAGCCGATACGGATCACGGCGGTCTGGTAGGGGCCCAGCGCCGCTTCGGTGACGCGGGCGATGCCACGCGAGAGCTTCAGGGAGGTCCGGCTCACCGCACACCTCCCGCGGCCTCGTCGGCGCTCACCGTCCACCAGGGCAGCAGACGGTAGACGGGCTTGTCGGAGATCTTCTCCCGGCTCCACGCGGGCGGCTGCACGTTGGTGGTGCTGGAGCGGACCTGTACGCGCTCGATGACGCCCGCCCGGCTGGTCGTGTCGTACCGGTACAGGCGCATCACGACGATCCGGCGCACGTACTGCTCGGAGAGCGCGCCGCGCATGCCCACGGGACGGTTGTCGGCGCCGTGCGTCGCTGCGAGGAAGTCCCAGGCGCGGCGCACCTCGTTCTGCTGGGTGTGGCTGGGCACGAGGTTGCCGTCGATCGCCGCGCCGTCCTGCGCGGACAGGTCGACCCAGCCGGTGGTGCGCAGGTCGCCGTCCTTCGTCCGCACCTGGGCGCGTGCCTGGACGGCGATGTTCTGCTGGAGCGGGTTCGGGGCGAACAGCTTCCAGTTCTGCTCGAACTCCGGGTACACCCACTCCTCGACGGCCTTGCCGTGCTGCTTGGTCACCGTGTTCGGCGGCGCGACGCTCAGGAACACCATGGCCAGGTGCACACAGGTGGTGACCGCGACGAGCCCGAGGGCCACGGCCGCGACGACCTGGTAGCGGGGGGAGAGGGCGGCGACGCCGGTGCGGGGCGACGGGGCGGGGGGCGGCGGCTCGGACGAAGGCGGCTGCCCGGAAGAAGGCGACGGCTCGGAAGGATAAGCGGCAGCAGGGGCGCCGCCGGGTCCGTCGAGGTCGTCGAAGACTCGACGGACAGGACCCTCCCGGTGCTCGGGATCCTCCGGGAGCAGCGCTCCGCCCTGCTCCGACGCCTCCCGGCGACGTGCCCCGACCTGCTCCGACGTCTCCCGGCCACGTGCCCCGGCCTGCTCGGGAAGCTCCGGGCGGCGCACCCCGGTCGACCCGTCGGGCCCGGGTGGGGCCTGCGAGTCCTCGTCGTACGCGTCCATCCGCCCCGTCCCCCGCTTCCGCTCGGTGGTCCCACCGGCGCCACAGACGCCGCATCCGTCACGAGCGCCACTCCTCCGCGCTCGCACGGAACGGTACTCAGCACCGGCCGTCCGGCGCAGCCCCGGGTACGACCCCGGACAGTGGCCCTCGCCACGCCGCGCCGCCCGTCCCACGGTTTTCCACAGGCGGTTCGCACCGGTTGTCCACAGCGGTTGACACCCGCAGCGCCCCGGCACACCATTGATGACGCACGAACCGAACGATCGGTCGGGACCGTGCTCAAGGAGAGCCCGAGGTCAGGGGGACCGCATGGCCACAGCAGCCGCGCACCGCACGGCCGGTACACCGGCGGACGGCGCACCCGGCACCGCCGGCGACACGGCGGCCCACCAGCACGCCTTCGACACGGCCGTCGCCGCCGAAGAACGCATCGAACCGCGCGACTGGATGCCGGACGCCTACCGCGCGACCCTGGTCCGGCAGATCGCCCAGCACGCCCACTCCGAGATCATCGGCATGCAGCCCGAGGCCAACTGGATCACCCGCGCACCCAGCCTGCGCCGCAAGGCGATCCTCATGGCCAAGGTCCAGGACGAGGCCGGCCACGGTCTGTACCTGTACAGCGCCGCCGAAACCCTCGGCACCAGCCGCGCCGAACTGCTCGACAAGCTGCACAGCGGCCGCCAGAAGTACTCCTCGATCTTCAACTACCCCACGCTGACCTGGGCCGACGTCGGCGCGATCGGCTGGCTGGTGGACGGCGCCGCGATCACCAACCAGGTCCCCCTGTGCCGCTGCTCCTACGGCCCCTACGCACGCGCGATGGTGCGGATCTGCAAGGAAGAGTCCTTCCACCAGCGCCAGGGCTACGAACTGCTGCTCACCCTCGGCAAGGGCACCCCCGAGCAGCACGCGATGGCCCAGGACGCGGTGGACCGCTGGTGGTGGCCCTCGCTGATGATGTTCGGCCCGCCCGACGACGAGTCCCAGCACTCCGCGCAGTCCATGGAGTGGAAGATCAAGCGCCACTCCAACGACGAGCTGCGCCAGCGCTTCGTCGACATCTGTGTCCCCCAGGCCGAGTCCCTCGGCCTCACCCTCCCCGACCCGGACCTGCGATGGAACGAGGAGCGGGGGCACTACGACTTCGGGGCGATCGACTGGACCGAGTTCTGGGACGTCCTCAAGGGCAACGGCCCCTGCAACGACCAGCGCATCACCCAGCGCAGGCGCGCACACGACGAGGGCGCGTGGGTACGGGAGGCGGCCGCCGCCCACGCCGCCAAGCACGCCGGGACCGCCCGTGGAACAGGAGAGACGCGAGCATGACGAACACCGACTGGCCCCTGTGGGAGGTCTTCGTGCGCTCCCGCCGCGGCCTCTCCCACACCCACGCCGGCAGCCTGCACGCGCCGGACGCCGAACTCGCCCTGCGCAACGCCCGCGACCTGTACACCCGGCGCGGCGAGGGTGTCTCGATCTGGGTCGTCCCCGCCACCGCGATCACCGCCTCCTCGCCCGACGAGAAGGACCCGTTCTTCGAGCCCTCCGCCGACAAGCCCTACCGGCACCCGACCTTCTACGAGATCCCGGAAGGGGTGAAGCACCTGTGACCGCCACCGTCCCCGTGACCGCCGCCCTCGCCCTCGGCGACGACGCCCTGGTGCTCTCCCACCGCCTGGGGGAGTGGGCCGGGCACGCCCCGGTCCTGGAGGAGGAGGTCGCCCTCGCCAACATCGCCCTCGACCTGCTCGGCCAGGCCCGCGTGCTGCTGTCCATGGCCGGCGACGAGGACGAACTGGCCTTCCTGCGCGAGGAGCGGGCCTTCCGCAACCTCCAGCTGGTCGAGCAGCCGAACGGCGACTTCGCCCACACCATCGCCCGCCAGCTGTACTTCTCCACCTACCAGCACCTGCTCTACGCCGAACTCACCACAGGCGACGGCCCGTTCGCCCCCCTGGCCGCGAAAGCCGTCAAGGAGGTCGCCTACCACCGCGACCACGCCGAGCAGTGGACCCTGCGGCTCGGCGACGGCACCGCCGTCAGCCAGGAGCGGATGCAGCGGGCCTGCGACGCGCTGTGGCGGTTCACCGGCGAGATGTTCCAGCCGGTGGACGGCGTGGACGCCGACTGGGCCACCATGGACGCCCGTTGGACACAGTCCGTGACGGACGTGCTCGGCCGGGCCACCCTGACCGTGCCCGAGGGCCCGCGCACCGGCGCCTGGTCGGCGGGCGCCGGCCGGCAGGGCCTGCACACCGAACCCTTCGGGCGGATGATCGCCGAGATGCAGCATCTGCACCGCAGCCACCCGGGGGCGTCATGGTGACGGCCACCGCCCTGGAGGCGGAGCTGCTGGAGCTGGCCGGTTCGGTACCCGACCCCGAACTGCCCGTGCTCACGCTCCACGAGCTGGGCGTCCTGCGCGCCGTGCACGTCAGCGGCGCCGACGCGGTCGAGGTCGATCTGACCCCGACCTACACCGGCTGCCCCGCCATCGAGGCGATGAGCCTGGACATCGAGCGGGTGCTGCGCGCCCACGGCATGCGCGAGGTCACCGTCCGCACGGTGCTCGCCCCCGCCTGGTCCACCGACGACATCACCGCCGAAGGCCGCCGCAAACTCCAGGAGTTCGGCATCGCTCCCCCGCGCGTGCGGCACGACTCCGGACCGGTCCCGCTGTCCCTGGGAGCGACCCGCACTCTCACGGACACCTTCGCCCCCGCCGAGGAGAGCGACCCCGTCCGCTGCCCGCACTGCGGATCCGCCGACACCGAACTGCTGAGCCGGTTCTCCTCCACCGCCTGCAAGGCACTGCGCCGCTGCCTGGCCTGCCGTGAACCCTTCGACCACTTCAAGGAGTTGTGATGGCACGCTTCCACCCGCTCCCGGTGGCCGCGGTCGACCGGCTCACCGACGACTCCGTCGCCCTCACCTTCGCCGTCCCGCCCGAGCTGCGCGAGGAGTACCGGCACGCACCCGGCCAGCACCTCGCCCTGCGCCGGCGCACGGACGGCGAGGAGATACGGCGCACGTACTCGATCTGCTCCCCGGCCCCCGACCCGGCGGGCGAGGGCCCGAACACCCTGCGCGTGGGCGTGCGACTGGTCGACGGCGGCGCCTTCTCCACCTACGCGCTCAAGGAGATCGCCGTCGGGGACGAGCTGGAGGTGATGACCCCGGCCGGCCGCTTCACCCTGGAACCGTCCCCGGGCCGGTACGCGGCCGTCGTCGGCGGCAGCGGCATCACCCCGGTGCTGTCCATCGCCGCCACCCTGCTGGCGCGGGAGCCGCAGGCCCGGTTCTGCCTGGTACGCAGCGACCGTACGGCCGCCTCGACGATGTTCCTGGAGGAGGTCGCCGACCTCAAGGACCGCTATCCCGAGCGGCTTCAGCTGATCACGGTGCTCTCCCGCGAGGAGCAGCAGGCGGGTCTGCCGTCCGGGCGGCTGGACCGCGAGCGGCTCATCGGACTCCTGCCGGCGCTGCTGCCGGTGGACCAGGTGGCCGGCTGGTTCCTGTGCGGGCCGTTCGGACTGGTGCAGGACGCCGAGAAGGCGCTGCGCGAGCTGGGTGTGGACCGCACCCGCATCCACCAGGAGATCTTCCATGTGGACGAGGGCGCGCCGAAGGTCACCACACCGGCGCCCGCGCACAGCACCGTCACCGCCCGGCTCGACGGACGCGGCGGCACCTGGCCGGTCCAGGACGGCGAGTCGCTGCTGGAGACGGTTCTGCGTAACCGCCCCGACGCGCCTTACGCCTGCAAGGGCGGCGTCTGCGGCACCTGCCGGGCCTTCCTGGTCTCCGGCGAGGTCCGCATGGACCGCAACTTCGCTCTGGAGACGGAGGAGACAGAGGCCGGGTACGTACTGGCGTGCCAGTCGCACCCGATGACGGAAAAGGTCGAGCTGGACTTCGACCGCTGAGGGGTGCCTCTGCAAGGGGGACGGGGAGGGGGGAGGGGGAGGGGGAGGGGGAGGGCCCTCGGACACAGAGTCCGAAATGGCGTCCCGCACTCCCTTGCCGTTCCCTTCTTCTAGAACCTGTTCTATCTTGACGGCCCGTCAGATACTCCGTCGGTCGAGACGAGCCGTCGGGGGCGACCGGATTCGCCAGGAGGACAGGCCGTGGACTTCACCTTCAGCGAAGAGCAGTTGGCGGCGGCGGAGGCGGCGCGGGGGGTGTTCGCAGGGGTGGTGCCGGACGCGGTGCCCAGTCCGTCGCTGACCAGCGGTGCCGTGGCCGAGGGGTTCGACCGCGAGCTGTGGTCCCGGCTCGCCGGCGCGGACCTGCTCAGTCTGCTGCTCGAGGAGGGACACGGCGGGGCCGGCCTGGACGCCATCGCGCTGTGTCTGGTGCTGCGCGAGTCCGCGGGGGTGCTCGCCCGGGTTCCGCTGCTGGAGCACAGCGCGGCCGCCGCGACCGTGCAGGCCTACGGGACGAAGGAGTTGGGGGAACGGCTGCTGGCCCGGGCAGGGCGCGGCGAGCTGGTGCTGACCGTCGCCGCGCACGGCCGTACCGGCCACGATCCGGCCGAACTCGCGGTCACCGCACGGCGGGACGGGGACGCGTGGGTGCTGGACGGGGTGCAGACGGCGGTGCCGTGGGCGTACGACGCGGACCTCGTCCTCGTACCGGCCCACGTCGAGGACGCTGCCACCGACCGGAGCGTGCTCGCCCTGGTGCCGCGCGAGGCGGACGGGGTGGGCCTGGCCGAGCAGGTCTCCACCAACGGGGAGCGGCTGGCCGAGGTGCGGTTGCGGTCGGCGCGGATCGAGGCCGGAGACGTCATCGAGGCCGACGGCGCCGGGGAGTGGCTGCACACGCTGCTGGCCACCGGAACCTGCGCGCTGGCCCTCGGGCTCGGGGAGCGGGTGCTTCGGATGACCGGCGAGTACACGAGCGAGCGGGAGCAGTTCGGGCACCCGATCGCGACGTTCCAGGCGGTCGCCGTGCAGGCCGCCGACCGGTACATCGATCTGCGGGCCATGGAGGCCACGCTGTGGCAGGCCGCGTGGCGGATCGCCTCGGGCGCGCCGGGGCCGCTGCCGGCTGCCGGGGACGTCGCCGTGGCGAAGATCTGGGCGGCGCAGGGGGTGCGGCGGGTCGTGCAGACGGCGCAGCATCTGCACGGCGGGTTCGGCGCGGACACCGAGTATCCGCTGCACCGGTACCACGCCTGGGCCAAGCACCTGGAGCTGTCGCTCGGCCCGGCGGCGGCGTACGAGGAGGCGCTCGGCGACCTGCTGGCGACGCATCCGCTCAGCTGACGGCGCTGAGGCCTCGGTCTGCCGGCGGCGCTGAGGCCTCGGTCCGCCGGCGACGCGAAAGCCTCGCTCCGCCGGCGGGCTCGCCCCCTGTCGACGGAGACTTCGTCCGGCTGACAGCACGGAGGCCGCACCCGGGTGACGGCGCAGGCCTCGTCCGCCGGACGGCGGGAGCCTGTGGGCGGGCCCGGAGGTTCCGCGGCGCCGCGGGCTACAGGACGAAGCCGGGTGTGCCGGTGTCGGTGATCACCGGGCGGCCGGCGGACTGCCAGACCTGCATGCCGCCGTCGACGTTCACGGCGTCGATGCCCTGCTGGACCAGGTACATCGTGACCTGGGCCGAGCGGCCGCCGGAGCGGCAGATGACGTGTACGCGGCCGTCCTGCGGGGCGGCCTCGGTCAGCTCGCCGTAGCGGGCCACGAACTCGCTGATGGGGATGTGCAGCGCACCCTCGGCGTGGCCCGCCTGCCACTCGTCGTCCTCGCGGACGTCCAGCAGGAAGTCGTCGTCCTTGAGGTCCGTGACCTCGACCGTGGGCACACCAGCTCCAAAACTCATGCCTCCGACGCTACCCGAAGCCAGCCGTTGCTCAGCCCTGCCCGAGCAGGGCCGCCAGCTGGGTCTCCCGCTGCTCGATGTCGCCGTGGAGGCGGACGGCGATCTCGTCCAGGAGGCCGTCGGGGTCGTCCGGGGCGAGGCGGAGCATGCCGGCTATGGCGCCGTTCTCCAGCTCCTGGGCGACGAGGGTGAGCAGTTCCTTGCGCTGAGAGAGCCACTCGAGGCGGGCGTACAGATGCTCGCTGGGGCTGGGGCTCCGCTCGGGCGGCACGGGGCCCGCCGCCCACTCCTCGGCCAGTTCCGTGAGCAGGGCCGTGTCGCCGCGGGCGTAGGCCGCGTTGACGCGGGAGATGAACTCCTCGCGCCGCTGCCGTTCCTCTTCCTCCTGGGCGAGGTCGGGGTGGGCCTTGCGGGCCAGCTCGCGGTAGAGCTTGCGGGCCTCCTCGCTGGGGCGGACCCGCTCGGGGGGCCGTACGGCCTGGTCCGTGAGCATCGCGGCGGCCTCCGGGAACAGACCGTGGCCGTCCATCCAGCCGTGCAGGAGTTCCTCGACGCCGGGGATCGGCTGGACGAGGGCGCGCAGTTCCTCGGCCCGGCGGACGTCCTCGGGGTCGCCGGTGCGGGCGGCCCGCGCCTCGGCGATCTGGGCGTCCAGTTCCTCGATGCGGCTGTAGAGCGGGCCGAGCTTCTGCTCGTGCAGCCGGGAGAAGTTCTCGACCTCGACGCGGAAGGTCTCCACGGCGATCTCGTACTCGATCAACGCCTGCTCGGCGGCGCGTACGGCCTTTTCCAGCCGCTCCTCGGGCCGCGGGGGCTGGGACTGCTCAGCTTCCGGGGTCGTCACCCGACCAGCGTAGGCCACGGCCGGAACGACACGGTCGTGGCGGCGGACCGCGCGAGCCGTGGCGGCGCGGCCCGGCGGCGGGGGGTCCACTCGGCAGGCCGCGTTCAGCAGGACACGGCCGGCGGGACACGGCCAGGGGGGCGCGCTCAGGGGGACGTACACAGTGGGGGCACGCAGCGGGGCGCGCTCAGCGGTCGGGGTTCGCGTCCGGGCAGTTCGCCGGTACCCACTCGGCCACCAGGTCACGGCAGGCGACCACGAGGGTGCCGGGCCGGCAGTTCAGCTCGTGGGTGCAGCCGCCGGGGTGCGGGAGGATCTCGTCGAGGATCACCTCGCCGAGGGAGGCGGGGTCGCAGAAGTCGAGGACGTCCGACTGGAAGCGGGAGACGCCGGTGTAGCGGACGACCAGGTCCTCGTCGTGCTTGAAGCAGTTGTGCAGGAAGTGGATCTCGATGTCCTCCTCGCCGGTGCGGCGCACCTCGGCGGGCCGGAGGTCCTTCACGCAGCGCTTGCCGCCGAAGGCGTAGTGCGCGGGGTCGGTGGCGAAGGCGCGGGCGCCCGGCGGCAGCTCGGCCGCGAACGAGGGCAGCAGGGCGAGGTAGCGCCGGGGGTCCAGGAAAACCGGCTCCTCACCCTCGCCACCGGTCACCTCGACGTACTTCACCGCACCCCTCCGACCGTCGTGCCCACGGCGCCGGCCGTCATGCCCACGACGTCGGCCGTCACGCCCACAGCGTCGACCGTCATGCCCACGGCGCCGGCCGCCTCACACCCGACCGGCACGCTCTCGGTCACCCCCACGCTCCCGGTCCCGCCCCTCACACCCCCGTATCCGCCTTGATCCGGCCCGCCCGTACGGCGGACACCAGATGTGCGTGGTCGGCCTCGGTGCGGTCGGCGTAGGTGACGGCGAAGGCGGCGATCGCCTCGTCGAGCTCCTCGTTCTTGCCGCAGTAGCCGGCGATCAGGCGGGGGTCGGCGCTGTGGGCGTGGGCGCGGGCGAGCAGGGCGCCGGTCATGCGGCCGTAGTCGTCGATCTGGTCGGCGGGGAGGGCGGCCGGGTCGACGCTGCCCTTGCGGTTGCGGAACTGACGCACCTGGAAGGGGCGCCCGTCGACGGTCGTCCAGCCGAGCAGGATGTCGCTGACGACCTGCATGCGCTTCTGGCCGAGGACCACGCGGCGGCCTTCGTGCTCGACCGGCGGTGTCTCGAATCCGGCCGTGGCCAGGTGCGGGAGCAGCGCGGAGGGGCGGGCCTCCTTCACCTGGAGGACAAGCGGCTGTCCGCGGTGGTCGAGAAGGAGGACGACGTACGACCGGGTGCCGACGCTGCCCGTGCCGACCACCCGGAAGGCCACGTCGTGGACGGCGTGCCGGGCCAGCAGCGGCAGCCGGTCCTCGGAGAGCGTCGCCAGGTACGGCTCCAGGGAGGCGGCGACGGCGGCCGCCTCGGTGTCGGGGACGCGGCGCAGTACCGGGGGTGCGGCGACGAAGCGGCGTCCGCCGTCCTCCGACTCCTCCGTCGACTTGGCGGCGAAGCGGCCGCTGGTGTTGGCCCGTGCCTTCTCCGAGACCCGTTCCAGTGTGCCGAGCAGGTCGTGGGCGTCGGTGTGGGAGACGAGTTCCTCGTCCGCGATGGCGTTCCAGGCGTCCAGGACGGGCAGTCTGGCCAGCAGCCGCATGGTGCGACGGTAGGCGCCGGCCGTGTCCCGGGCGGCGGCGCGGCAGGTGCCCTCGTCGGCGCCGGCCTCGCGCCCGGCCAGGACCAGGGAGGTCGCGAGCCGCTTCAGGTCCCATTCCCAGGGGCCGTGGACCGTCTCGTCGAAGTCGTTGAGGTCGATGACCAGGCCGCCGCGGGCGTCGCCGTAGAGGCCGAAGTTGGCGGCGTGCGCGTCACCGCAGATCTGGGCGCCGATCCCGGTCGTGGGTGTGCGTGCCAGGTCGTACGCCATGAGTCCGGCCGAGCCGCGCAGGAAGGCGAACGGTGTGGCCGCCATCCGGCCCACCCGCATCGGTGTCAGTTCGGGGATGCGGCCGGTGTTGGACTCCTCGACCGCGCTCACCGCGTCGGGACGGGCGTCGTCCAGGTCGAGGACGCGATGGGCGGCGCGCGACACGCTCGCCCGGAGCGCCTTGCCCTCCTCCTTGGGGGTGCCCTGCGTCGGCCACTGGGCGAAGCCACTTATCCGGGGCACCCGGCGCGCCGCCCCCTGCTCGGCCGCCTCCGCCGCTCCCGAACCCGCACCGACACCGACACCGGTCATCGCGACCGCCTCCCCCGAACACCCGCGCACACGCAGTCCAGCTCGAACATCAACTCGTGCAGACCGTACAGCCGCCGACCGGAACTCGTCAGACTCTGTGGACAACCCGGCGATTGTGGACGACAACGTGACACCCTCCACGCCACCCCGACACCTTCCACCGCGCCACCGGAACAATCCGTTCAGGCCGCGGGAGCAATTCCTGGCGCCACCTGGCCTTCCCGATGGTGGAAGCACACCGGACGCGGCGAGCGCGTCCCAGCGGAGCGCACTCTCGCACGAGGACGAGGACGAGGACGAGGACGAGGACGAGGTGCCGGGTCCCGGGCCGCCATGCCGACGGGCAAACGCACGCGGGTCGGCAGGCCGGGGTTTCAGGCGCGGGGCCCACGTTCGAGCGGCCGCGACAGGGCGGCCTTGGCCTGCCTGGTCTCTTCGTCGGCAAGGACTTCGCTCAGGTCGTGGGTCAGGGCCTGCATGGTCTGCTCGGCCACGTCGGCCGCGCTGATCTTCGGGTCGGTCACCCGGGCGCTCAGCTCGGTGTCCACGAAACCGGCGTGGACCCCCACCACCAAGGTGCCCTGCTCACGCAGCGCCTGTCGCAGCGCATCCGTCAGGGACCACTGCGCGGCCTTGGAGGCGGCGTAGCCGGGGAAGCCGGGCTGCCCGACCCAGGAGGCCAGCGACAGCATGTTCACCAGTGCGCCACCGCCGTTACGGGCGAGGACCGGGGCGAACGCGCGCGAAACAGCCCACGTACCGAAGTAGTTGACCTCCAACGCTTGGCGCGCACCGTCGAACGAGCCGTCCCAGAGCTTGGTGCCCCCGCCGCCGATGCCCGCGTTGTTGATCACGATGGAGACGTCACCGGCGACAACGGCGGCCTCGGCGACCTCCTCGGGACGGGTGACGTCCAGCCGCAGCGGAGTGAGGTCCTTGTCCACAACCGCCGCAGGGTCACGGACGCCCGCGTACACCTTGCTCGCACCGTGCTCGATCAGTGCACGGGCGAACGCCCGGCCGATGCCTCGATTGGCCCCCGTGACCAGGGCGACCGATCCCTTGATGTCCATCGTTCCGTCCTTTGCTGTCCAGCGTTCCGGCGCGGCCTCTGCGTTCCGGCGCAGCCTCTGAGTTCAGGGCTCCTGGGCGGTCGGCCGGATCTCGGGCGTGAGAGCAGTCATACCGCCGCGGACGAGCGGCCTGCGGTAGCCCGGGCCGTGGTGTCGACGTCGTGGGATCGACGGGAGCGAAGAAAGCGATGAAAGCGACGGAAGTGGCGGGCGAACGGCATCCGCTATGCACCGAAGCAACTGTTTGACAATGAACTCAAGCGACTGCTTGAGTTCATACCGTGACAGGAGCGGGAAAGAAGGATCTGCGCCGAGAGGCCGGTCAGCGCACACGGGACGGCCTGCTGACGGCCGTCCTGGAGCTGCTCGCGCAGCGGGGCCAGGAGGGCGTGACACTCCGCGAGATCACGGATCGCGCCGGTGCCAACGTCGCCGCGGTGAGTTACCACTTCGGGTCGCTGAAGGCGCTGTGCGACGCGGCGATAGAACGCGCGCTGGAGCAGTATCTGGACGCGCAGATCCTGGAACTCGACGCCCTCGACCCCACTTCGACGCTCCAGGAAGTGGCGGCGGCGTTCGCCCGGCCGATGGTGCGCGCCCTGGCGGCTGGTGGACAGGACCTGGCCGTGATGCGGACCGTGGCGCGCGTCGGCATCGATCCGCCCCAGGGATGGGATCGGCTGGCCGGCAAGTTCGACGGGAGTCGCCGGATCGCCCTCCGGGTGCTGACGGCGAACCTTCCGGAGGTCGACGAACAGGAACTGATCTTCCGTACGCGATGCGCGGCCGGCCTGCTGAACTGGCTCGCCCTGGCACCCATCGGCACCGAGCTGGCAGCCATGTCCGCCGAGCAGATCGAGCGGCAGCTGGTCCCCGTGGTGGCCGGGGCGTTCCACGGCTACCCCGCCACCGACCGCTGACCAGGCCGCTGCCTAAGCCGCTGACCAGGCCGAAGACCAGGCTGCTGACCAGGCCGAAGGCCACCAGAACCCGAACAACCCAAACGACGATCGCTTGACCAGCACCCGACCAGGAGAGCGTGCGTCTGCCCGGCAGGCGCACCCCCTCCCTCCGTCCCGCGCCTCCGCCCCGCGCCTCCGCCCCGCACCAGACCCGTGGACCCGTGCGCGCGGCCGTTGCTGTTGCCTGCGCTCCGCGCCGGGTGCGCACTATAGGGAGGAAGCGGCGCGTCCGCGGACGCCTGCTCGGGAGTGAAGCCTCTGCCCCGGGCACGGGCCGCGATGGAGGTGGACTGCCATGTCCTGCGATGGAGCGTTCATCCTGGTCGCCGACGACGGGCGGGTGATCGAAACAACGTGCCTCTCCTGCGAGCCGCATTCCGTGGGCCGGTCGCGGCCCATCCCGTGGGCGAGGTCAGCAGGTTGCCCGATGGCACTCCGTTCTCACGGGTACTGGCCGACCTGCGGCCGCGGCTCGTCCCCGTGGAGCTCGACAGCCTGTGGCTGCCGGCCGACCCGGCACGGACCGAGGCCATCGCGCGCTCCGACGCCCATTCCCTGATCGTCGCTCCGCTCGCGCTGCGCGGCCAGGCCATGGGCGTGGTGAGTTTCTACCGGCGCGGCACGGAGGAACCCTTCGAGGAAGAGGACATCGCCTTGACGGCGGACGTGTGCGCCCATGCCGCACTGTGCATCGACAACGCACGCCGGTACGAGCGCGAGCGCACCATCGCCACCACGATCAAGCGCCGACTGCAGGCTGTCGCCGACCGGGAGGGCCGCCCGTTCGGCCGCCAGTCGTGCGGCGGTGTCGCCCACCGCGTCATCGCCCTGCGCCAGGGCAAGCTGCTCGGACATCTCCTGGACCCTCACGGCCGCTCCGTCGGTGTCGTCCCACCCGGCCTCTGGGCACAACCACCGACCTGACGCCCAGTCAGGAATCTCCGCCACCGGAACCGCGACGGTCGACTCCGCCCGTGAGATAGGTCACGGGCGGACGGGGTCGCGTACGGCGTCCAGGATGTGCAATCCCTCACAACTGCGAGCACAACGAGAAACGGGCCCCTGCCGTGACCTTCGTCACTGACAGAGACCCGTTTCATCGGTATCTCATTGTGCGCGAGGGGGGAGTTGAACCCCCACGCCCTTGCGGGCACTGGAACCTGAATCCAGCGCGTCTGCCTATTCCGCCACCCGCGCATTGGGTGTGTCTTCCGGTGCTTCCCCTGCGGGCTGGCCCCTTCCGACATCGAGAACATTAGCACGCCGTACGGGGTGGGTTCACATCCCTTTCGCTCCGCCCGCAGGCCAGGTGGGGCGGGCTTCGCGGCGGCCCGCCAAGCCGCCGGCACCCGGCCCCGCACCCGGCCCGCACCCGGCCCGACCAGCCCTCTCCCGCGCCCGCCGCACGCCCGTACGTCTCGAAGAATGCTTGTTCGCGTATCAACCTCGTACCGGTCCCCCGCATCTCCCCAGGAGGCGGCCCAGGTGCACCGCCGGGTGCGGGACACTGGACTTCGTCCCCCTCTACGATCCATGAACCGGAGAGTTCGAAGGGGAGGCGCCGGGGAACCGGCTGATCGCGCGGCGCGTAGATACGATCAGTAGGCAGAGCCGGGCAGGGAAGCAGTACAGAGCACAGCAGTACCGAACACGACGACGGCAACAACGGCAGCGACGGAGGAGGTGCCCCGTGGGAGTCCTGAAGAAGTTCGAGCAGCGCCTCGAAGGTCTGGTCAACGGCACCTTCGCCAAGGTGTTCAAGTCCGAGGTCCAGCCCGTGGAGATCGCCGGCGCGCTCCAGCGCGAGTGCGACAACAACGCGACGATCTGGAACCGCGACCGGACCGTCGTACCCAATGACTTCATCGTGGAGCTGAGCACGCCGGACTTCGAGCGCCTCAGCCCCTACTCCGGACAGCTCGGCGACGAGCTGGCCGGCATGGTGCGCGACTACGCCAAGCAGCAGCGCTACACCTTCATGGGCCCGATCAAGGTCAACCTGCAGAAGGCCGAGGACCTCGACACCGGCCTGTACCGGGTGCGCAGCCGCACACTCGCGTCCTCCAGCAACCAGCAGGCCCCCGCCGCCCCGCCGGCCGGGCGGCCCGGCTCCGCGAGCCCCGGCGGCCAGGGCGGCTACGGCTACCCGCCCGTCGGAGCTCCCCCGATGCCGTCCACGCCGCCCCCCGGCGGCCGTCCCGGCGACTACGGCCACCAGCAGCCCGCCCCCCAGCGGTCCGCTGCCGCCCCGGCGAGCGGCGGCCGCACCCGCTACTGGATCGAGATCAACGGCACCCGCCACCAGATCTCCCGCCCGACGCTGGTGCTGGGCCGCAGCACCGAAGCCGACGTGCGGATCGACGACCCCGGCGTCTCCCGCCGGCACTGCGAGATCCGGACCGGAACGCCCTCGACGATCCAGGATCTCGGCTCCACCAACGGCATCGTGGTGGACGGGCAGCACACCACCCGCGCTACGCTCCGCGACGGCTCGCGGATCGTCGTGGGCAGCACCACCATCATTTACCGGCAAGCCGAAGGGTGAAGCGGGGGCAATGTCAGAGCTGACCCTCACGGTCATGCGGCTGGGTTTCCTGGCCGTACTGTGGCTGTTCGTGATCGTGGCCGTGCAGGTCATCCGCAGCGACCTGTTCGGTACGCGTGTCACCCAGCGCGGGTCGCAGCGGGGTGCGCGCCGGGAGGCCGCACGACCGCAGCAGGCGGCCCGCCAGCAACAGGCCGCGCCTCCCCAGCAGCGCGGCCAGCAGGGCGGCGGCGGCCGCCGCGGCCGCAATGCCCCCACGAAACTCGTCGTGACCGAGGGCACCCTGACCGGCACCACCGTCGCGCTCCAGGGCCAGACCGTCACCCTGGGCCGGGCGCACGACTCGACGATCGTGCTGGACGACGACTACGCCTCCAGTCGGCATGCCAGGATCTACCCGGACCAGAGCGGGCAGTGGATCGTCGAGGACCTCGGCTCCACCAACGGCACCTACCTGGACAGGTCACGGCTGACGACCCCCGCACCGATCCCGCTGGGCGCGCCGATCCGCATCGGCAAGACCGTCATCGAGCTGCGGAAGTAGTGCTACATCATGAATGAGCGCGAGCGGAGCGAGCACGCAACAGCGGACCGCACCCCGGTCCCCGGCGCGCTCCCGACCGGAGGGTGGGCAGTGTGGCTCGACACGACCGGCTGCATTCGGAGCCGACGGGCGAGGTGCGCATGAGTCTGTCACTGCGCTTCGCCGCCGGATCGCACAAAGGCATGATCCGGGAGGGCAACGAGGACTCCGGTTACGCCGGTCCGCGCCTGCTCGCCATCGCCGACGGCATGGGCGGCCAGGCGGCCGGCGAGGTCGCCTCCTCCGAGGTGATCTCCACCCTGGTCACCCTCGACGACGACGTGCCCGGCTCCGACATCCTCACCTCCCTCGGCGTCGCCGTGCAGCGCGCCAACGACCAGCTGCGCTCCATGGTCGAGGAGGACCCCCAGCTCGAGGGCATGGGCACCACGCTCACCGCCCTGCTGTGGACCGGGCAGCGGCTCGGCCTCGTACACGTCGGCGACTCACGTGCGTATCTGCTCCGCGACGGTGTGCTCACGCAGATCACCCAGGACCACACCTGGGTGCAGCGGCTCGTCGACGAGGGCCGGATCACCGAGGAAGAGGCCACCACCCACCCGCAGCGCTCCCTGCTGATGCGCGCGCTGGGCAGCGGCGACCACGTCGAACCCGACCTGTCGATCCGCGAGGTCCGCGCCGGCGACCGCTATCTGATCTGCTCCGACGGCCTGTCCGGCGTCGTCTCCCACCAGACGATGGAGGAGACCCTCGCCAGCTACCAGGGCCCGCAGGAGACCGTGCAGGAGCTGATCCAGCTCGCACTGCGCGGCGGCGGCCCCGACAACATCACCGTCATCGTCGCCGACGTCCTCGACCTGGACACCGGTGACACCCTCGCCGGACAGCTGTCCGACACCCCGGTCGTGGTCGGCGCCGTCGCCGAGAACCAGCTCCACCTGCACGACAACGGGATCATGCAGACCCCGGCCGGCCGCGCCTCCCACCTCGGCCGCCAGGGCCGCGGGCAGGGCGGCGGCGAGTTCGGCCCGCCCGGCTCCGGCGACACCACCGGTTTCGTCCCCGCGGGCAGCTTCGACGACTACGGCGACGAGGACTTCGTCAAGCCGCGCAAGGGCCGCAAGTGGCTGAAGGGGACGCTGTACGGCGGCCTTGCCCTCGCGGTCCTCGGCACCGGCCTCTACGGCGGCTACCGCTGGACGCAGACCCAGTACTACGTCGGCGCGAGCGGCGAGCACGTCGCGCTGTACCGCGGCATCAGCCAGGACCTGGCCTGGGTGTCGCTGTCGAAGGTGCAGAAGGACCACCCCGAGATCGAACTCAAGTACCTGCCGGCCTACCAGCAGAAGCAGGTCAAGAACACGATCACGGCGGGCGATCTCCAGCAGGCCGAGACGAAGATCGGCACTCTGGCCGTCCAGGCCTCCGCGTGCAGGAAACAGGCGGAGCGCAAGACCGCCGACAGCGACAGGGCCGCGACCGACAAGAACGCCAAGACGGGCATGCGCGACGCCAAGGGCACCACGGGAACCACCCGGACGTCCCTGACGTCCAAGGCGTCACCGACCCCGAACCCGTCGGCGTCCTCCTCGACGTCCCCGAAGTCCACGCCCCCGTCCGCGACCGCCACGCCCAACCCCGGCCCGAGCCTCTCCGAGGACGAGCAGAAGGTCGTCGATCAGTGCGGCAAGCAGTAGGAAAGCCGTGAGAGGCACCGTCACACGATGAGCAGTTCCACGAATACGCCGACGCACCATACGTCCACGATCGGCTCCATCGGCACGCCGAGCCGGCGCAACACCGAGCTGGCCCTGCTGATCTTCGCCGTGGCCATCCCCGTGTTCGCCTACGCCAACGTGGGCCTGGCCCTCGACGGCACGGTGCCCGCGGGCCTGCTGGCATACGGCCTGGGCCTCGGTCTGCTGGCCGCCATCGCCCACCTGTGCGTACGCAAGTTCGCGCCGTACGCGGACCCGCTGCTGATGCCGCTGGCAACCCTGCTCAACGGACTCGGCCTGGTCGCCATCTGGCGCCTCGACCAGTCCAAGCTGCTGCAGCAGATCCACGTGGCCGGCGGCAAGGCGACCAACCAGCTGATCTACACCGCGATGGGCATCGCACTGTTCGCCGCCGTGCTGGCCTTCCTCAAGGACCACCGCACCCTGCAGCGCTACACCTACATCTCCATGCTGGCCGCGCTGGTCCTGCTGCTGCTCCCGCTGGTCCCCGGCCTCGGCGCCGACCTCACCTACGGCGCCAAGATCTGGATCAAGGTCGGCAGCTTCACCATCCAGCCCGGTGAGTTCGCCAAGATCGTGCTGGCGGTGTTCTTCGCCGGCTACCTGATGGTCAAGCGGGACGCGCTGGCCCTGGCCAGCCGCCGCTTCATGGGCATCTACCTGCCGCGCGGCCGCGACCTCGGCCCGATCCTGGTCGTCTGGGTGATGTCGATCCTCATCCTGGTCTTCGAGACCGACCTCGGTACCTCGCTGCTGTTCTTCGGCATGTTCGTGATCATGCTGTACGTCGCCACGGAGCGGACCAGCTGGATCGTGTTCGGCCTGCTGATGTCCGCGGTCGGCGCGGTCGGCGTGGCGAGCTTCGAGCCGCACATCCAGACCCGTGTCCAGGCCTGGCTGGACCCGATGAAGGAGTTCCAGCTCAGCCGCTCCGGCGTCCACGACGGCATCATCCACTCCGAGCAGGCCCAGCAGGCTCTGTGGGCCTTCGGCTCCGGCGGCACCCTCGGCACCGGCTGGGGCCAGGGCCACTCCGAACTGATCCGGTTCGCCGCCAACTCCGACTTCATCCTCGCCACCTTCGGCGAGGAGCTGGGCCTGGCCGGCCTCATGGCGATCCTGCTGATCTACGGCCTGATCATCGAGCGCGGCGTGCGCACCGCCCTCGCCGCCCGCGACCCGTTCGGCAAGCTGCTCGCCATCGGCCTGTCCGGCGCCTTCGCGCTCCAGGTGTTCGTGGTCGCCGGTGGTGTGATGGGTCTCATCCCGCTGACCGGTATGACCATGCCGTTCCTCGCCTACGGTGGTTCGTCCGTCATCGCGAACTGGGCACTCATCGGCATCCTGATCCGCATCAGCGACACCGCCCGCCGGCCCGCCCCCACCCCCGCCTCGAACCCGGACGCCGAGATGACCCAGGTGGTACGGCCCGGCGCCGCCGGCCCCACCGCGGGGTGATCGTGACCACTTCACGACGGTTCCTGTCCCGTGCCGACGGGACAGGAACGGCCCCTAGACTGTGGGCCGCCGAGGTCGAGCGCCAGCACCCGCGACTCCGAGAGACAGAAGCAACAGGCGCCCCTGTTGGTTTGTGGAAAGGCCGGACGTGAACAAGCCCCTGCGCCGCATCGCGATCTTCTGCGGACTCCTCGTCCTGGCACTGCTGATCCGCGACAACTGGCTCCAGTACGTCCAGGCCGACAAACTGCGCACCGACACGGCCAACCGCCGCGTCGCCATCGAGCGCTACGCCTACCCGCGCGGCGACATCGTCGTCGACGGCAACCCGATAACGGGCTCCGTCGAGACCAAGGCCGGCGACT
This sequence comes from Streptomyces sp. NPDC002520, assembly GCF_053595235.1. Lineage (NCBI taxonomy): Bacteria > Bacillati > Actinomycetota > Actinomycetes > Kitasatosporales > Streptomycetaceae > Streptomyces > Streptomyces sp. NPDC002520. The sequence goes on from NZ_JBSFXG010000003.1 coordinate 192,104, forward strand.
ACAAGTACAAGCGCACCTACAAGAACGGGCCCATGTGGGCACCGGTCACCGGCTACTCCTCGCAGGCCTTCGACGGCAACTTCCTCGAGAAGATCGACGACGGCATCCTCACCGGCAACGACGACCGGCTGTTCTTCCGCAACACCCTCGACATGATCACGGGCAAGCCCAAGCAGGGCGGCAACGTGGTCACCACGCTCAACGCCGCCGCGCAGAAGGCCGCGTTCGACGGCCTCAAGCGGCAGGGCGGCAAGGGCGCGGTGGTCGCCCTGGAGCCGTCCACCGGTAAGATCCTGGCGCTGGCCTCCTATCCGTCGTACGACCCCTCGTCCTTCTCCGGTGACCGCAACAGCGACTCCGCCGCCTGGAACAAGCTCCAGAAGAAGAACGACCCGTCCGACCCGATGCTCAACCGGGCGCTGCGCGAGACCTACCCGCCGGGCTCCACGTTCAAGGTGGTCACCGCCGCGGCCGCCCTGGAGAACGGCAAGTACACCTCGGCCGACCAGCCCACCGACTCGCCGCTGCCGTGGATCATGACGGGCACCCGGACCGAGCTGAAGAACGAGGGCAGCATCCCCTGCAAGAACGCGACCATGCGGATCGCTCTGCGGTACTCCTGCAACACCGTCTTCGGCAAGATCGGCGCCGACCTCGGCAACGACAAGATGCTGGAGGAGGCGAAGAAGTTCGGCTTCGACGCCGAGCAGTTCACGCCGGTCCGCGCCAACGCCTCGGTGTTCTCCGACAACATGAACGCGTCGCAGACCGCGCTGTCCTCCATCGGCCAGTACAACACCGCCGCCACCCCGCTGCAGATGGCCATGGTCGCCTCCGCCGTCGCCAACGACGGCAAGCTCATGAAGCCGTACATGGTCGACTCGCTGCAGTCCTCCAACCTCGACCCGGTCGAGAAGACCGACCCGAAGGAGCTGAGCCGCCCGCTGACGCCGGCGAACGCGCAGATCCTCCAGTCGATGATGGAGACGGTGGTCAAGGAGGGCACCGGTACCAACGCCCAGATCCCGGGCGTCACGGTCGGCGGCAAGACCGGTACCGCCCAGCACGGTGTGGAGAACAGCGAGAACCCGTACGCGTGGTTCATCTCCTACGCCAAGCTTCCCGACAACAGCAAGCCGGTCGCCGTGGCCGTGGTGATCGAGGACGACAAGGCGAACCGCGACGACATCTCCGGTGGCGGCCTGGCCGCGCCCATCGCGAAGAGCGTCATGCAGGCGGTCATCAACTCCAAGAAGTGACCCCGCTCACGTCCCCTTCACATCGGTGCACGTTGCGATACCGGTCCTGTATCGGATAACGCGCTTGGCCAGGTCACACAGAACGAGCCGGGTACGGTAGGCCCGGACGGCAGCCTCCGGCCGCACATGCCTGTGCGGCCGGGACCGACGGAGAGGGCTGGTAGGTAGCTATGGAAGAGCCGCGTCGCCTCGGCGGCCGGTACGAGCTGGGCCACGTGCTCGGCCGTGGTGGCATGGCGGAGGTCTACCTCGCGCATGACACGCGGCTCGGCCGCACGGTGGCGGTGAAGACGCTGCGGGCGGACCTCGCGCGCGATCCGTCCTTCCAGGCCCGCTTCCGCCGGGAGGCCCAGTCGGCCGCCTCGCTCAACCATCCCGCGATCGTGGCGGTCTACGACACGGGCGAGGACTACATCGACAATGTCTCGATCCCGTACATCGTGATGGAGTACGTCGACGGCTCCACACTCCGTGAGCTTCTTCACAGCGGCCGCAAGCTGCTGCCCGAGCGGTCCATGGAGATGACCGTCGGCATCCTCCAGGGCCTGGAGTACGCCCACCGCAGCGGCATCGTCCACCGCGACATCAAGCCCGCGAACGTCATGCTGACGCGCAACGGCCAGGTCAAGGTCATGGACTTCGGCATCGCCCGCGCCATGGGCGACTCCGGCATGACCATGACGCAGACCGCAGCCGTGATCGGCACCGCCCAGTACCTCTCCCCCGAGCAGGCCAAGGGCGAGCAGGTCGACGCCCGCTCGGACCTGTACTCGACGGGCTGCCTCCTCTACGAGCTGCTGACGGTCCGCCCGCCCTTCGTCGGCGACTCCCCCGTGGCCGTGGCCTACCAGCACGTCCGCGAGGAACCGCAGGCCCCTTCGGTCTTCGACCCCGAGATCACGCCCGACATGGACGCCATCGTCCTCAAGGCACTGGTCAAGGACCCGAACTACCGCTACCAGTCGGCCGACGAGATGCGCGCCGACATCGAGGCCTGCCTCGACGGCCAGCCGGTCGCCGCCACCGCCGCGATGGGCGCGGTCGGCTACGGCGGTTACGGCGGCTACCCCGACGACCAGCCGACGACGGCCCTGCGCGCGGACCAGGGCGCGCCGGCGACCACGATGCTGCCGCCGATGAACCCCGACGACGGCGGCTACGGCTACGACGAGCGCCCCGACCGGCGCCGTCAGCAGAAGAAGAACAACACCTCCACGATCCTTCTCGTCGTCGCGGGCGTCCTGGTCCTGATCGGCGCGATCCTGATCGGCAAGTGGGTGTTCAGCGGCAACGGCAGCGCCGACAAGCCGTTCCCGGCCCCGAACTTCGTCGGCAACACCTTGACCGACGCGCAGAAGATGGCCGAGAACTCCCATCTGAAGCTGGACACGCCCACCCACAGGCCCTGCGAGAACCAGCCCAAGGGCAAGGTCTGCGACCAGGACCCGAAGGCGGGCACGGACGTCAAGAAGGACGACACGATCCACCTGGTGGTGTCGACGGGCGCCCCGAAGGTCGCCGTACCGAACGTCCTCAACCAGACCTTCGACAGTGCCAAGACGCTGCTGGAGAGCAACAAGTACCAGTTCGACGTCATCAGGAAGGACGAGGTCTCGGCCCAGCCGGCGGGCACCGTCATCAGGCAGTCCCTGGACCTCGGCACCGAGGTCCAGAAGGGCAGCAAGATCACGCTCACGGTCGCCAAGGCCGAGGAACTGGTCACCATCCCGGCCGACATCGTCGGCACGTCCTGCGCCGAGGCCAAGGCCAAGCTCACGCAGCTGGGTCTGGTACCGAGCTGCAACCCCGACGACGAAAAGGGGCAGGTCAGCGACGCCAACCCGGGGGTGAACCAGCAGGTCAAGAAGAACACGCCCGTCGCGCTCACCGTCACCCCGTCGCAGGGCGACCAGGGCGGCGAGCAGGTGCAGGTTCCGGACCTCCAGAACCAAACGGTCAAGGACGCCAGGAAGATGCTCGAGCCCCTGGGTCTTCAGCTGAACGTCACGGGCGCCACGGACGACAACGCCGTGATCTTCGCCCCCTCGACCCCGCCCGCCGGCTCCCCCGCCCACAGGGGTGACACAGTCACCGTGATTGCCGCGGACCAGGGCGGCAACGGCAACGGCAACAACGGCGGCACCAACATCTTCGGCGGCACCAGAGGCTGAGCCACCGCACAGCCCGAACGAAGTGAGCCCCTGCCGGGACATCCCGGCAGGGGCTCACTTCATGCTCTCGGCCTGAACTGCAGTGCGCCTGTCGGTCGTGTCTTCATATGTCACGACTCGTTGAGCGGGTGGGGTAGGGAATCGGAGTCTCTGCCCTGGCCATACGGCCACGAGACGAGTGAACGGGCGGAACATGATCGACCAGACGGCTCTGCTGGAGTCCAAGACCCTGCGTGAGAGCGTGCTGGAGCGCACGGACGTACTCGACAGGGTGAAGGCGCTGTCGTTGCTGCCGGACGGGATGCACGTGACGACGGCGATGGTGGCGGCGTACTTCGAAGTAGCTGTGAAGACGCTCGAGTCCGTAGTAGAAGACCATCGGCAAGAACTGGGGGCCAGTGGCTACCAAGTTCTGACAGGGAAACGACTGGCCCTCTTTAAGGGGGCCAGTGGGATCCAGACCCGTTCCAAGGCGCTGGCCCTGTTCTCCCGCCGCGCCGTCCTCAACATCGCCATGCTCCTCCGGGACAGCGAAGTCGCACGTCAGGTGCGTGTGTACCTCCTCGATATGGAGTACCTGGCGCGCACACAGCCTGTGGATAACTCTGCCCCCACAGCCCCGGTCTCCCTCGACGACCGCATCGACCAACGCATCACCCACATCCTCGGCAAGACGGTCGTCCCCATGTTCAACGCCCTGATCGAGACCTCGGGCGAGCACCGGCGTGAGCTGATCGCGCTCCGCACGGGCGTCCAGCACATCGAGAGGCGGCTCCAACAACACCACGCCCGCCTCCGGAGGCTCGAGAGCCCCCGCGAGAATCGCCCCCTCGCCGGAGTCATGGCCGCAATGGATGCCATGACCGGCCGCGAGTTCGAGCATCACATCGCCAAACTCCTGCGGCGCGACGGCTGTACCAACGTCTATGTGCTGGGCCGTCACGGAGATCGAGGCGTCGACATCACCGCGCTCACGGCCGACGGCCGACGCCTCGTCGTCCAGTGCAAGAGGTTCGCGCCCCACCTGCACATCACCAGCCCCGAGGTCCAGAGGTTCGTCGGGGCCGCAAAGGTCCTGTACGCCTCGGACGTGGCCATCTACGTCGCGACCTGCCGCTTCACCCCCGACGCCCTGAGCATCGCGGAGGAGGCCGGCATCACCGTCGTACACCGCGGGCTGGTGGAGAAGTGGAGCGCGGGCGACATGCTCACGGCCCTGAAGTAGTACCCGCACGGCGCGGAAAGGGCCCGAAGCCGCAAGAGCAAGTTGCGGCTTCGGGCCCAGCTCATGCTAGGCGTGACAGCACGTCACGCTAACGCAACTCCTTCGGCGGAGTCCGCTCGCCATCGACCTTGTCCACGCGGACCAGTTCGCCCCAGACGATGTACCGGTACCGGCTCGTGTACACCGGCGTGCACGTCGTCAGCGTGATGAAGTGGCCCGGCTTGTTGCGGCCGGCTTCCTTCGGGATCTGGGAGAGGACCTTGACGTTGTACTTCGAGGTCTCGGGGAGGATCGAGAAGACCTTGTAGACGTACCAGTTGTCCCGGGTCTCGAAGACGATCGGGTCGCCGTCCCGCAGCTTGTCGATGTTGTGGAACTTCGCACCATGGCCGTCACGGTGGGCGGCGAGCGTGAAGTTGCCCTTCTTGCCGGTCATGGGGAGGGTCGCCTTGACCGGGTCGGTGTAGTAGCCGGCCACGCCGTCGTTGAGGACGTCCGTGGAGGTCCCCTTCTCGACCAGGACCGTGCCGTTCTTCATCGCCGGTACGTGCAGGAAACCGATGCCGTCCTTGGTGTCGAGCGCGCCGGGGCCGGAGTCGGCGGGGTGGGCCCAGTGGTCGCGCACCTTGTCGGCCTGCCGGTTCGCGTCGCGGTCGGCTATCACGTTGGTCCACCACAGGGAGTAGACGACGAACAGGCCGAGCACCAGGCCGGCCGTGATGAGGAGTTCACCGAAGACGCTGACCGCCCGGGCGATCCGGCCGGGCCCGCGGCGGCCCGTGGGGGACGGCGTCACGCCGGACGCGGCCGTGTGGTCTTCGGTGTCGTCGGCGGTCGCTGCCACAGTTCCTCGGTCCCTACTCGATGAGCGCGTCCGGCTTGCCCTTGCTGCGCGGGCGTTCCTCGACCATCTTGCCCCAGACGATCAGCCGGTACTTGCTCGTGAACTCCGGTGTACAGGTGGTGAGTGTGATGTACCGGCCCGGCTCGGTGAAGCCCGACCCCGGCGGAATCGGGTTCAGCACGCCGGTGTTGGACGGCGAGGTCACCGGGAGCATCGAGGTCACCTTGTACACGAAGTACGTGCTCTGGGTCTCGACCACGACCGCGTCGCCCTTGACCAGCTTATTGATGTACCGGAACGGTTCGCCGTGCGTGTTGCGGTGTGCGGCCAGCCCGAAGTTGCCCGTCTTCGCGTCCGGCATCGCCGTCTTCAGCGGCGCCTCGCCGTAGTGCCCGACCATGCCCTTGTCGAGCACCCTCTTGTTGCTGACGCCCTCCGCGATCGGCGCCACCACGTCCAGCTTGGGGATGTCCAGGATGGCGAAGCCCTGCCCCGGCTCGAACACCCCGGGGGCCCGTTTGCCGCTGTCCCAGTCGTGCTGGAGGCTGCTGGTCTCCTGGCCGGCCTGCGCGTGCGCGCGCACGTTCGTCCACCACAGCTGGTAGGTGACGAACAGCAGCATCAGCACGCCGGTGGTGATGAACACCTCGCCGATCGCGCGGCTCGCGACGACCGAGGGGCTCGGCTTGCGCAGCCGCGCCTGGCGCCGGGCCTCCACCCGGGACAGCGGCCGGTCCGGCGCGCTCCCGGGCTCGCTCCCGGATTCCGGCTGGGCCGCGGTCTCCCGGCCGCCTCCGCCGTGGCGGCCACCGCCGCGCCTGGCAGCCTTTCTGCGGGCCGCACGGCCGCCGAGTGCGGGTCCGGTGGCCGAGGAGCCGGAAGAGGCCGCAGAGGCCGCAGAGACGCCCAGGAAGCCGTTCTCGGGCCCCGACGGCGGACCGGGGATCCGCAGCGCCACCGTCTCGTCGTCGACGGCGGGGCTCCGCAGCGCCATCGTCTCGTCGTCGGCAGCGGCCCGGGACACGCCGGCCCGGCCGTCGTACTGCTCGTACGGCTCGTACCGCCCCTGCTGCCCGTCCTGTCCGTCCTGCCCGTGGCCGTACGAGCCGTCGTGGCCCGCCGCCGCGTACGGCCCGCCGTACGCCGACGGCGCAGCCGTCTGACCGTCCAGGTGAGGCAGCCGCGCCGTCGGAGGATCACCCGCGAGCGAGGCGTGCCCAAAGGACTCGTAGGGCCCCTCGCCGTACAAGTCCTCACGCTCGGGGCGCAGCGCGGTCACGCCGTGGCCCTGCCCACCACCGGGGCGAGCCCCGCAGACCTCGCCACGGCGCCCTTGTCACCGCACTCCACCAGCCAGTTGGCCAGCATCCGGTGCCCGTGCTCGGTCAGCACCGACTCGGGGTGGAACTGCACGCCCTCCACCGGGAGTTCACGGTGGCGCAGCCCCATGATGATCCCGTCCTCGGTGCGCGCCGTGACCTCCAACTCGGCTGGCACGGTGGCCGGTTCGGCGGCCAGGGAGTGGTACCGGGTCGCCGTGAAGGGCGAGGGGAGCCCCGAGAAGACGCCCTTGCCCTCGTGCTCGACGAGAGAGGTCTTGCCGTGCAGCAGCTCGGGCGCCCGGTCCACCACACCGCCGTACGCCACCTGCATCGACTGCATGCCGAGGCACACGCCGAACACCGGGACGCCCGTGGCCGCGCAGTGGCGGACCATGTCCACGCAGACGCCCGCCTCCTCCGGCGTACCGGGTCCGGGCGACAGCAGCACCCCGTCGAAACCGTCCTGCGCATGCGCCGTCGACACCTCGTCGTTGCGCAGCACCTCGCACTCCGCACCCAGCTGGTACAGGTACTGGACGAGGTTGAAGACGAAGCTGTCGTAGTTGTCGACGACGAGAATCCGTGCAGTACTCACTGGTTGTCCACCGTCACATCGTTGAAGGGCAGCAGTGGCTCGGCCCACGGGAACACGTACTGGAAGAGGACATAGACCACGGCCAGGACGAGTACGAGTGAGATCAATGCCCTCACCCACGCGCTCCCCGGCAGATGCCGCCAGATCCAGCCGTACATGCCGTCCCTTCCGTTCATCCACGGCACGTGACTCACGCCGTACCCGCACCAGACTAACGGCGCAGCGCCGCTGGTTGGCCTGACTCCACAGGCTGGGTGGAGTCCAGATGCGCCCAGACGATCAGCCGGTGGCTGTGTCCCCATTCCGGATCGCACGTGGTCAGCGTCAGATACCGGCCCGGACGTGCGTACCCGGACTTACGTGGGACAGGGTCGATCACCTCGACGTCCGTCGGAACGGTTTTGTAGGGCCCTTTGTCGATCCGATACGTGAACCAGTCCCTACCGTCCGTGAGAACCACCGCGTCGCCCCGCCTCAGCCGCGGGAAGTCCTTGAAAGGGTCGCCGTAGGTGCGCCGGTGTCCGGCGACCGCGAAGTTGCCCTCCTGGCCCAGCCGCGCGGTCCCGGCGTAGTGGCCCAGGCCCTTCTGCAGGACGTCGGTGCCGGTGCCCTCCAGGACCGGCTTGTTCCAGCCCGAGCCCAGGCGCGGGATGTACATGATCGCGAAGGGGCGGCCGGAGTCGTACGCCGCCTGATGCTTCGGCGCGCTCCGGGCGGTCGTGTCACCGCCACTCGCCGTGTCACCGCCACTCGCCGTGTCACCGCCGCTCGCCGGTGCGACGCCCCCCGTCGACCACTGCCGGTGCAGCTGGTCGATCTGGTCGCTCATGGCGCCGTCGGCCCGCACACCGGTCCAGAACAGCACGTAGACGACGAAGAGCACGATCAGGGTCCCGACGGTGATGCACAGTTCGCTGACGGTCCTGACGATCACGCGCACCGGCGGCTCCTGGACGGACGGCTACTGCACGGGCTTCGCGTAGTGCAGATCCACTGTGCCCGAGTAGCCGGGGAGAGTCACCGTCCCGTCGTCGACGACTTTCCAGCCGAGGCCGTAGACGTTCACGTAGACCATGTAGGTCTGGATCGCCTTGCTCGCCGCGAGCGCCTGCTTCAGCCGGTCCGGGTCACCGACCGCGGTGATCTTGTACGGCGGCGAGTACACCCGGCCCTGGAGGATCAGGGTGTTGCCGACGCAGCGCACGGCACTGGTGGAGATCAGCCGCTGGTCCATGACCTTGATCCCCTCGGCCCCGCCCTTCCACAGGGCGTTGACCACGGCCTGCAGGTCCTGCTGGTGGATGACCAGGTAGTCGGGCTGCGGCTCGGGGTAGCCGGGGAGCTTGGCCGTGGCGTTCGGCGGGGCGTCGTTGAGGGTGACGGTGACCGCGTCACCGGTGACCTTCTGGGTGCCCGCGCTCCTCTCCAGCCCGCCCATCCGCTCGTCCTGGGCCTTGGTGCTGCCGTCGTCGCTCTCGGCGAGCGCGTCGACGCCCTCGCGCAGGGTGCCGTTGCTCTCGTCCAGCTCCTTGTTCTTGTGGCTGCGCTCCTGGATCAGGTCGGACAGCTTGAGAAGGGAACCGTCCTCGCGGATGTCGGTGCCCTTGGCCGTGTCGAAGCTGGTGAAGAAGATGAGTCCCGCGAGGGCGAAGACGGCGGCGGTCAGGATCCGCACCGGCCGCAGGCGCGGGCCACGCGCAAAACCGGAACCCGTTGCTCCCGTCCCGGGGGAGTCGGCAGAATTGCTCAACGTACCCTTATCTCCTTCGGCGCCGCGGAAGCACTACGCTAACCGACGCCCGGGGGAGCGCTGAGTGTGCCCTTATCTGTCCCCTTGTACGCTGACCCGAGCCCGACCCAGTTACCTGCGCGGCCACGCAGCGCATCGACAGGAGAGACCCTCGTGCCGAAGTCACGTATCCGCAAGAAGGCCGACTACACGCCGCCGCCCGCGAAGCAGACGCAGGCGCTCAAGCTCGACAACCGTGCCTGGGTCGCTCCGGTCATGCTGGCCATGTTCGTCATCGGTCTGGCCTGGATCGTGGTCTTCTACGTGACCGACGGCTCGCTGCCGATCGACAGCCTGGACAACTGGAACATCGTGGTCGGCTTCGGCTTCATCGCCGCCGGCTTCGGTGTCTCCACCCAGTGGAAGTAGCACTCACGGCACGGTTGCGTTAGCTCTGCCCAGGGCTATCCGCTGAGTTATCCACAGCCATTGTCCACACGGTGGGGAAAAGAAACGACGATCTGTGGATAACTCATCAGCCGTTGACGCCGGTGTGACTGCCCTACCGGCTCCCGAACACCCTTGCGCCCCCTGTCTGACCTGCGGAGACTCATCCGAGCGACAGGGGGCACAGCCGTGTCCGCACACTGTGCACAAGATCCGGAACGCACTGTGGACAACGGTTCGGTATCAGGTGAGCTGAGCGGTCCTGACCAGGGCGAGGGCCACGGTCACCACCAGGACCAGTGCGCAGGTGCCCCACTGGACGAGCGCCCGCTTCTCGCGTGGGGCGTGGACCATGCCGTAGCCGGTGACGACGCCCGCGACCAGGCCGCCGATGTGGGCCTGCCAGGCGATGTTCGGCACGCCGAAGGTGATGATCAGGTTGACCACCAGCAGGGCGATGACCGGGCGCATGTCGTAGTTCAGGCGGCGCATGAGGACGGCGGTCGCTCCGAAGAGGCCGAAGATCGCGCCGGAGGCGCCGAGCGAGGCCTGGCTCGGGCCGACCAGCAGATAGGTCAAAGCGCCGCCGGCCAGTCCGGAGACCAGGTACACCGCCAGGTAGCGGGCCCGGCCGAGGGCTGCTTCGAGGGGGCCGCCGATCCACCAGAGGCTGAGCATGTTGAAGCCGATGTGCCAGAACGCCTCGTGCGCGAACATCGAGGTCACGAACCGGTACCACTCGCCCTCGGCGACGCCTTCGGTGGGCGCGTACGGCTTCGGGGGCCACTCGCCGAAGAGAACGAGGTGTTCCAGTAGGGACTTGTCGAACTGGACGGCGATGAACACCGCGATGTTGATCCCGATGAGGATCTTGGTGAGCAGCCGTGGGTCGGCCGCCTTCGTCCCCCCGGCGATCGTGCGGGGCCGGGACGCGGCCGGAGAGTGGCCCGTGCCGCCGTCGCCGCGGACGCAGTCCGGGCACTGGAAGCCGACGGAGGCGCTCACCATGCACTCGGGGCAGACGGGACGCTCGCAGCGGGTGCAGCGCACGCCGGTCTCGCGGTCCGGGTGCCGGTAGCACACGGGCAGGCTCTGGGCGTCGTCCTGTGCACTGCCTGCGGCCTGCTCCATGAGATCCCCTTGTTCCGTCGTGGGATGTCCCCCGGCATTACCCCGCCCCGCTCATCCTTACGGACGAGCGGCGCGTTTTGTTCCCTGTTCCGGCCCCGGTGCTGGCGTGGCGGACGGCCGGCTCAGCCCTCGCGCTTCTCCACGACGACCGACTCGATGACGACGTCGTCCAGCGGCCGGTCGTTGCCACCGGTGGGGAGGGCGGCGATGGCGTCGACGACCCCCCGGCTGGCCTCGTCGGCGACCTCGCCGAAGATCGTGTGCTTGCGGTTGAGCCAGGTCGTCGGCGAGACCGTGATGAAGAACTGCGAGCCGTTGGTGCCCGGTCCGGCGTTGGCCATGGCGAGCAGGTAGGGCTTGCCGAAGTTCAGGTCCGGGTGGAACTCGTCCGCGAAGTCGTAGCCGGGGCCGCCGATGCCGTTGCCGAGCGGGTCGCCGCCCTGGATCATGAAGCCGCTGATGACCCGGTGGAAGATCGTGCCGTCGTAGAGCTTGTCCTGGGTGACCGCGCCGGTGCCCGGGTGTTTCCACTCACGCCGCCCCTCGGCGAGTTCCACGAAGTTCCTGACGGTCACCGGCGTGTGGTTCGGGAACAGCCGGATCTCGATGTCGCCGTGGTTGGTCTTCAGGGTGGCGTAAAGCTGCTCGGCCACGTTCTGCCTTCCGTTGTCTTTCCGTGTCTTTCCGCGTTTTTTCCGCGTCTTTCCGTGTCTCCCGATCCTCGCACGCTCCGGCGTCCGCGTCGCCGGACCGGTCATGAGTTCCGGCGGGTAGGAGGCGCGCGGCGGCGATTCGTGGCAGTGTCGTGGACAGGCTTGTGTTGCCCGGTTTGCGTCGCTTAAGCAGCGATCAGCACCCGTATGCCCGCTCGCGCATGCCTCGTGGGCCTCGGGCGGGCATGATCCGTAAAAGGGTGGAAAGTCGAAATACCGTACGCCACCGAGGAGGAGGATCCCGTGACCCGCATCGAGAGCGTGCGCGCCGCGACCGGTTCGGCGAAGGACAGCGTGCTGCACGCCGCGGAAGTGGTGGCGCCGTACGCCGACACGGCCAAGGAGCGTGCCGCGTACTACGCGCAGGAGGCGCGCGTACGGCTCGCGCCCGTGGTGTCGCAGGCGGCGGAGCAGGCCCGGGTGCAGTACGACGCCCGGTTCGCCCCGCGTCTGGAGCAGGCCCGTGCGCATGTGCCGCCGAAAGTGGACCTGGCCGCGCAGGAGGCCGCTGAGCTCACTCGCAGGGCCGCCCGGCAGGCGGCGGAGTACTCGCGTCCGAAGATCGAGCAGGCGGTGGCGGCCGCCGGCCCGGTGGCCGACGAGGCTGCCGCGCGCGGTGCCGCCGCGCTGGCCGCGCTGCGCGGCAATGTCTCGGCACAGGACATCCAGAAGCTGGCCCGGCGCAACGAGCGCCGGTGCCGGGCGGGTCGTGCCGTGAAGTACCTGGCGGTGTTGGGCGTGTTGGCGGCAGGTGCCGTCGCCGCCTGGAAGTGGTGGGACAAGCAGGCCAACCCGGACTGGCTGGTGGAGCCGCCCGCCGCGACGGAGGTCCCGGCGTCGGGCCGCCTCGGTTCGGTGGACGGTACGGGTCCGTCGGCGCTGGACCCCGAGGTCCAGGCGAAGCAGGACGAGGAGGAGTCCGCCGACCGCGACGACGACAGGTGAGGCGGCGAACCCCTGGGGCGGACGATGCGTGTGGGTCATCCGCCCCAGGGTGTTTCACGTGAAACCTGCGCGAGGCGCCTCCGCATCTGCGTACCATCCCGCCAAAAAACGCCCCCTGATCTGCGTTTCTGCAGGTCAGGGGGCGTTTGTGGTGTGGAGCCTAGGGGAGTCGAACCCCTGACATCCGCCATGCAAAGACGGCGCTCTACCAACTGAGCTAAGGCCCCGGACAGAAGCAACCGGCCGAAGAGATCACGTCCCCGGCGGCGCTGCAGACCCAGAGTACCGGGTCACCCCCGGTATCCCGCAAAAAGATTGGGGGTCCCCGCAGATGACCACTCTCCGTAAGATGCTCGACGTGGTTCGCGGCAGCGAACCGCGGTTTTTCTGGGGAAGCGATGGGGAGACGCAATGGACGCCGCACAGCAGGAAGCGACCGCGAGAGCGCGGGAACTGCAGCGGAACTGGTACGGGGAGCCGCTGGGGGCGCTCTTCCGTAAGCTGATCGACGATCTCGGGCTCAACCAGGCCCGGCTCGCGGCGGTTCTCGGACTGTCCGCTCCGATGCTGTCGCAGCTGATGAGCGGCCAGCGGGCCAAGATCGGTAATCCCGCGGTGGTCCAGCGGGTACAGCTGCTGCAGGAGCTGGCGGCGCAGGCCGCGGACGGCAGTGTCAGCGCGGCCGAGGCGATCGAGCGGATGGACGAGATCAAGAAGTCGCAGGGGGGCTCGGTGCTCAGCAACACCACGCAGTCGACGAACAGTTCGGGTGCGCCGACGGTCAAGAGGGTGGTCCGCGAGATCCAGTCGCTGCTGCGCTCCGTGGCTGCCGCCGGCGACATCATCGACGCCGCCGACACTCTCGCCGTGAGCCACCCCGAGCTGGCAGAGTTCCTCCGGGTCTACGGCGCCGGGCGCACCTCGGACGCGGTCGCGCACTACCAGTCCCACCAGAACTGACCCCGCGGCCCGGTTCCGGAGGGGTCCGGGATCGGGCCGAGGCAGAGGTTCGGGGGGGCGAAGCGCCGGGGGGCGCGGGGTCGTATCACTCATCAGGGGTCACCTCTCGCATCGGAGGGAAGCAGGATCCGGGGGAAACTGGATCCGGGGGTGCAGGGCCGGGGGAAGAAGCAAGGGAAACAAAAGGGGACCGGAGAGGCGTCGGGCCGGAGCAGGTCGGGCCGGGGGAGGAGCGGCGGACTGTCATGGGTGAGGTCTTCGCCGGCCGGTACGAGCTGGCCGACCCGATCGGGCGGGGTGGTGTGGGCGCCGTCTGGCGTGCCTGGGACCACCGCCGGCGCCGTTACGTGGCCGCCAAAGTGCTCCAGCAGCGCGATGCCCACGCGCTCCTGCGCTTCGTGCGGGAGCAGGCCCTGCGCATCGATCACCCTCATGTGCTCGCCCCGGCGAGCTGGGCCGCCGACGACGACCAGGTGCTGTTCACCATGGACCTGGTCGGCGGCGGCTCGCTGGTCCATCTCGTCAACGACTACGGCCCGCTGCCTCCGTCCTTCGTGTGCATCCTGCTCGACCAGCTCCTGTCCGGTCTCGCCGCGGTGCACGCGGAGGGTGTCGTCCACCGTGACGTGAAACCGGCCAATGTGCTGCTGGAGGCCACCGGCACCGGTCGGCCGCGGCTCAGGCTGTCCGACTTCGGCATCGCGATGCGGCTCGGCGAGGTCCGGCTGACGGAGACCAACCTGGTGGTGGGCACGCCCGGATACCTGGCGCCCGAGCAGATGCTGGGGGCCGAACCGGACTTCCCCGCCGACCTGTTCGCCGTGGGCCTGGTCGCGCTCTATCTGCTCGAAGGGGCCAAGCCCGACGCCAAGGCCCTCATGCAGTACTTCATGGAACACGGGACGCCCAGTGCGCCCAAGGGCATTCCCGAGCCGCTCTGGCAGGTCGTCGCCACCCTGCTCCAGCCCGATCCGGCGGCGCGTTTCCGTACCGCCACGGGAGCGCGCAAGGCGCTCGCGTCCGCCGCGGAGCTCCTGCCGGAATCCGGCCACGGTCACGAGCCGATCGAGATCTTCGATCAACTCGGGCAGCTGCCACCGGGGTTCGGCCCGGAGGGTCCTCTCAGGCGGGCGTCCGGTGTACGCGCTTCGCCGGCGGCGGACACCGACTCCCGTTCCGGTGCCGGCACGGACTCCGGGACGAACTCGGTTGCGGGGACTGCCGGTTCGTCCCCGGATCCGCGCACAGGCCCGGACACGGGCGCGGGCACGGGAGAGGAACGGCGCCCGACGCCTCCGCTGCCCTCCATGTCCGACACCGGTAGCTTCCATCTCCCGCCTCCGCAGCAGGAGATGACGCCGCTTCCGGACGTGACGCCCGTGCTGGACGTGGCTCCGGCGCCGGAGCGGGACCCGCTCCCGGACATGCCTCCACCGGTCCCCGCCCCGCAGCACCACCGGGGCACGCAGCAGCCGCCCCCAGTCCCCATGGCCGCCCCCACCCCCCACGTCTACGCCCCCTCCCCGTGGCACCCCGCCACAGCCACGCCCACACCCCCGGTGCCGCGGCACACCCCCACCGCCGCGTACACGGCCCATGCCTCGCAAGCCCAGCAGAACCCGCGAGCCCGGCAGGCTTCGCCCCAGGCTCCACCGCCTGTGGCGCCGCGCGCCGGCCGGGGACGCCGAGCCCGCCGCAGGAGCCGGCGTCCCGGGCCGCCGGCCAGGGTCGCGATCCCGGTGCTGCTGCTTGCGCTGGCCTGCTACGCCGTGGGTTTCTGGGCGCTGGCCCGCGTCTGAGCCCGGCGGGCTGTCAGCGTCCACACGCCGAGGACCAGGAGCAGTGCGGTTCCGGTGCCGATGCCGCCGACCGCGAGCGCCGTCATCGCCGTACCGCCGCCACCGCTCACGCTCCCCGCGCCTGCGGCGTCACTCGCGCTCCCCGCGTTCCCGGTGCCGCCCGCGCTTCCGGTGATCGCGGCCGCGCGGTCGCGCGCCGAGATCGTGAACACGTCGGCGGGCGCGGGTGAGCCGGCGTACCCGGGCCCGGCGTGGGCCTGCCCGTCGAGGCGGACGCGCAGCGTCGCTCCGAACGGTCCCCGCCCGAACGTGCCGCTCATCTGCGAACTGAGGTGCAGGACCAGGTAGTACTCGCCCGCGAACCGGACGGCGCCGACCCGGCCGACGGCCGCGTACCGGTTGGCGTACTCCACGGGCGGCACGGGGTCGAGCGAGGCGCTTTTCGTGGCGCCGGTGTAGCCGAGGGAGGCGGCGTCGACGTAGCCGCGGACGGGGTTGTGGAGGGACAGGTTCAGGGCTCCGCCGACATAGCCGTGCCCCGGGGAGCCGTCCAGTTCGGCGGTGGCCTGCAGCCGGCGGCCCCAGTCGAGGGGCACCTTGTAGAAGAGGGTCTGTCCGGGGGCGATCCGGGTGCTCCAGACGCCCTGGCCCAGCGGGCGCGCCGTGGCGAAGCCGGTGCCGCCGGAGCGGTCCTGGGGTTCGCCGGCGAGCGGCTCGGGGGACGCGGAGTCCCAGTTTCCCGGCGGTGTGGTGGCCCCGGTCTTCGCCGGGCGGGGTTCCGTGACGGGCGCGATCTCCAGGTCCCAGCGCCGCGCGGGGATCGCGGCGGCCGATCCCGCGGCGTCCCGGCGCTCGACGCGCAGGTAGTAGGTGCCCGCGCCCTGGCACAGCGTCCTTCCGCTCTCGCGCTGCCCCAGAGCCGTGACCGGGCGGGCGCTGAGCCCGGCGCCGAAGAACGCGGAGCCGTAGGAGCAGGGGGTGCCGCGGGCGTCCTGGACCGACACGCGGACGCCGTCGGTGGCGGAGACCGTGGTGTCCGGCGGGGGGACGGCGGTGACGGGGACGTAGGCCGTGTCGGAGGCACCGAGTTCGAGGCGGTAGTACAGCACGCCGTCGCTGGCCAGGGAGCTGCGGTAGGTCCGGCCGGGTTCCAGCCGGGGGGCGCCTGCGGTGCCGGTCGTGCCGGTGACGGGCCGGGCGTCGGGCGCGAAGGCGTACGTCTCCTGCTCGGCCGCGCCGGCGACGGCGGTCACGCCGGGCAGCGTGGCCACGGCACACAGGACGGCGGCTCCCACGAGCGCGGCGCGGGTTGCCCACCCCATGGACCGGCCGTCCCGGCCCGGCGCCGCGCGCCCGCGCGTCGTACGCCCTCGCGCCGTAGGTCCTCGCCGCCGCACGTGACACCCCCTGTCGCTCCGCTCCCGCCCGTATCCGGCCGTGGCCCATCCTGCCCCGGGTGCCCCTGGGCCATCCGTGGATTCCGTGCGGCCGTCCGAAAGAGCCGCACGAAACGCCCGTCCCGTCCTGCCTCGTCCGAGAACGCGTACACCACGCTCCGGAACCCGGCAACACGAAGCGCACCGCGCACTCGAACGGGCAACAACGGGCAACGCGAAAGCCCCGGCCGCGCGGGCGGCCGGGGCTTGCTCAGGTTCTGATGCCGGGACTCAGGAGCCCGTGGGCACGGAGTCGGTCGCCTCCGTCCACAGGTCCTGCTCGGCGCGATCCGCCTGGATCTGCCGGTACACGAGGAGACCGCCGATGGCGGCCAGTGCGACCAGGAGCAGCTTCTTCACCGCGCGACCTCGTCTTTCGTTGACGTAGGGGACCTCTGGCGCCCGACTATACACACCGACCGATATCGGTCGGTGACCCGCGTCGGCCCCCAACTCCCGCCTCCGGCAGCGCAATAGACCAGGTCGGCGCACCTTCCGATCGGAGGGTGATCACACCTCCACACACCGTTACTTTGCTCCCTCTTCGCTCGCTCTCACCTGGCTTTGAGGGTTTTACGACCCCCTTGCACCCATCCGAGTGGTGTTCATCTGAAGTTCGACGCGCCACGGGCGTCGGTCCACCACTTCTCGGCCCCCATACACATCATGAGGAAAGTACGCAAATCGCCCAACCCGAAAGTGAGGGGCCATGACCAACAACAAGGTCATGAAGCTGTGGACCGCCATCGTCACCGCCTTCCTCGCGCTGTTCACGGCGCTCGGACTCGTCACGGCCACCACCGCCACCACCGCCGCGGCGGCGCCGCAGAGCGAGAAGCCCCTCCCCACCGCCGCGCATCGCACGGCCCACGTGGTCCCGGCGATGAACCACTGGCTCTGGTCCCAGGCAAAGGCCCTGCCCCCCACGATGAAGCAGCGGATCCGGGCCGAGGCCCACGGAAAGACCCCCGGCTGCCGGCACCACACCCTCGACGAGACGGAAGCCGAGACGCAGGACGCGCACTACCGCTGGGCGACGGAACAGCTCGACTGCTGACCCCGGTCGCAGCACGCAGTACCGCGGACGTCTCGACACCACGGCGACTTGCGTACCCATGAGTCGACACGGAACGACCCCCGGCCGCCCTCGGCCGGGGGTCTCGCGCTGTTCAGGGCGCCGCCAGGGGGCACTCGCGGGGGCACTGCCACCGGATCGGCGCGTCCTCCCGGGGCGTCGTAGCCTGGTCGCGTGTCCAAGGAGGCAGGAAGCCCGCGCACCCGGGCGGTGCGCGACAACGGGCGGCACCAGTGGGAGAAGGACCGGGCCCGGCAGCCGCGACCGGCCCGCGCCGCGACCGGCGCCACCGAGCACGACACCGGAACCGCACCGGCCGACCTCGTCTTCCTCGCCCGCTACCGCAGGACCGAGGCACCCAGGGACCTCGCGGACGCCTTCGGCGTACCCGAGGGCACCGCGCTGCTCGAACGCCGCTACCGCACCCGGTGCGCCGACGACCCGGCCCCCTTCAGCCTCGTGACCTCGTACGTCCCCTACGACCTGGTCGCGGCCAACCCCGATCTGCTGGACGAGTCGAAGGAGCCCTGGCCCGGCGGCACCCAGCACCAGCTGCACACCGTGGGCGTCGAGGTGGACCGCGTGGAAGAGCGCCTCACCGCCCGTCCGCCGACCCGGGAGGAGGCCCGTGAGCTGCGGCTGCCGCCCGACGCGGCGGTCATCCTGCTCCAAAAGACCTCGTACGGCATCGACGACCGCGTCGTGGACGTCTCCCATGTCGTCCTGCCCGGCGACCGCACGGAACTGGTCTTCACCACACGTCTGGAAAGGTGGTGAATGCCGCCGTGCCCCGGCGCATCACCGTTGTCACCGCTGTCCACGCCCCGTCCGCCCGGTTCCTGCCGGACGCGTACCGGTCCCTGTGCGCACAGGAGCTTCCGGACGGCTGGGAGTGGACCTGGGTGGTCCAGGAGGACGGCCGGACGGACGAGGTCCGCCCGTACATCCCCGACGACCCACGGGTGATCTTCCGCCAGGGGCGCCCCGGCGGCCCGGGAGTCGCCCGCACGATCGCCCTGGCACACGCCGACGGCCCCTACGTGAAGGTCCTGGACGCCGACGACCAGCTCACACCGGGCACACTGGCCCGCGATCTCGCCGCGCTGGAGGCCGACCGCACGCTGGGCTGGGCCACCTCCCGGGTCCTGGACCTGCTGCCCGACGGCTCCACGGCCGGCTTCCCCGACGACCCGGACCACGGGCCGCTGGAGCGCGGAGCCGTGCTCGACCACTGGAAGAGGCACGACTTCCGGGCCCAGGTGCACCCGGCGACCCTCTTCGTGCGGCGGGACCTGCTGACCGCCCTCGGCGGCTGGATGGCCCTGCCCGCCTCCGAGGACACCGGGCTGCTCCTCGCGCTGAACGCGGTGAGCCGGGGGTGGTTCTCGCAGGAGGTCGGGCTCCTCTACCGCAAGTGGGAGGGCCAGATCACCGGGCTGCCCCTGCACACCGACCCGGAGGAACGCGCGGCCCGCATGGCGGTGGCCGAGGCGAGGGCTCACGCACTGGCGGAGACGGGCTGGCACCACCCGGCCGGCCTCGGCTGAACGTACCGGGGCCCGTGTGTCCGGGGCTCCTGCCGACGCCGGAGCAGCCGTCACAGCCGGCCGAGACCTACGACGACCCTGCCCCCTCGGCACCGCCCTGAACCGGCGGGAGGGAAGCGTGGGCGCCGCCCGCCGTGGCGAGCCAGTGGGCGACGCGGCGCAGGGTGGGTTCGTCCAGGAGGCCGACCATCGTCTCCACCGCGCGCACGTCGTCGTCGGCCAGGTCGTAGAGCCCCGCCTTGCCGAGACCGGCCATGAGCACCTGCTGGCGGCGGTCGGCCATGCGCTCCTCACGGCTGGTGCTCGGCTTCCCGGTCGTCTCCGGTGATGCGGGCCCGGAGGTCCCGGTGACCGAGGCGGGCGCGGGGGCGGGCACGGAGTCCGGGGTGTCGAAGCGCTGCCAGACGCCGTCCCGCGGCCCCCACAACGCGACGGTCATCTCGTCGCCGCGCGCCCGCACCGTCCGGGCCATGTCGCCCACGGCGTACAGCACGGGGGCCCGGTACGGGGAATCCGCGCCGACCTCCCAGGAAGCCCTGGCCGGCTCGTAGAACATCGCGACCCAGCGCGGTGTACCGGGCGGTTGCGGACAGACCGGGCTTTTTCCCACGGCACTCGGCATGGCACTCAACCCCTTCGGGAACGGCGGCCGAGGCGACCGTAACTGACGCACCGTCAGATATCCAGAGGGAGCGGCGCCCGGACGCCGAGGCCGGCGCGGGGACACGGGAGTGGCCGGTGCGTGGCAGGAGGGGTGTCGCCGCCCGTCCGGCACCGGTCCCTCCCCACGCGGGGACCGGTACCGAACGGAACGGGCCGTTTCGGTCCGCGTCGCGTCGGCGTGCCGGCGCGGGCCGAAGAGGATGCGGACGACTCCGCCGGCTCGAGGAGGACGACCGTCGACACGGCCGGCGTCCGTCTCCAAAGGAAGTTGACCGAGAACGTTCGGCGCCAGGGGCTGCCGCTTCGGGGCGCGAGCCGATGGCCTGTCCGGACGGTGCGTGAGAGTTCCGCCACCGCGATGTGATCCTGCCATCTGTCGCTGCCGACGAGGAGATCCCGGCGTCCGGAACAGAGCTTCGTCGCAGGTCAGCCGTATAAGGTGAGTTTTCCGGTCCGGACGTACAGACAGCGGGGGAAGTAAGGGGTGGGACCTTGGGTTCCGACTCAGGGGCACGCACAGCCTTCGCCGAGCGCCTCGCGCTGCTCTACAAGGAAGCCGGCAACCCTCCCCTGAAGAGTGTGTCCGAGGCGGTCGTACGACTCCAGCGGGTGGACGAGCGCGGACGGCCCGTACGGGTGTCCGCACAGCGCATCAGCGACTGGCGGCGCGCCAAGAACGTACCGGCCCAGTTCGCCGCCCTCGCGGCGGTCCTGCACATCCTGATCCCCGAGGCGCGCCGCGCGCGGCCCACGCCGGTCTCCGGCGGCCTGTACGAACTCGCCCAGTGGCAGCGCCTGTGGGAGAGGGCGCTGGCCGACCCGGTGGGCGAGCGCCCGGCCGCGGAGGAACAGCGGCTGCGGCCGCCCCCGGAGCAGTCCTTGCCCGTCGCCGGCGGGGTGTGCCCCTACCGGGGACTGGCCTCCTACCGGCGCGAGGACGCCCGGTGGTTCTTCGGCCGGGAGCGCAGCACGGAGGCGCTCGTCGCCCAGCTGCGCGCCGCGGAGAAGACGGGCGGGCTGGTCGTGCTGGTCGGCGCCTCGGGCGCGGGGAAATCGTCTCTGCTCAACGCGGGCCTGGTCCCCGCGGTGCAGGGCGGCGCCCTGGAGGACGGCGGGGGCCGGCCCGGCCCGGTGCTGCAGCTCGTACCGGGAGCCGATCCGCTCGGCGAACTGACCCGCCGTATACCGGCCCTGGGCCCCCTCGCCGCCGCGGCCCGCGAGGCCGAGGAGAAGGCGACGCGGAACCCGGCGTTCTCCGGCGCCGACGCCCCGCACTTCGCCCGCGCGGTACGGGAGGCCGTCACGCAATGGGCGCGCGGCGGGCCGGCCGAGGACCCGGACCCGGACGCGGCTCCGCAGAACGGACTGGCGACTCCGCGGCCCCCCGGCGACGGCACCTCCGGCGACCGCACGCCCGGCGACCGCACCCCCGACCACCGCACGCACGACCACCGCACCCCCGACGACCGCACCCCCGGCCACCGCACCTCCGCCTGCATCGTCCCCGCCACCCCGCGCCCGGTCCTGATCGTGGACCAGTTCGAGGAGACCTTCACCCTCTGCGCCGACGAGGCCGCCCGGCGCACCTTCGTCCAGTTCCTGCACGCGGCCTGCACGCCGCCCGCCGACTCGGCCGGGCCCGCCCCCGTGCTGGTGGTGCTCGGCATCCGCGCCGACTTCTACGAGCAGTGCCTCGGCCACCCGGAACTGGCCGACGCGCTCCAGCACCGGCACATGGTGCTCGGGCCGCTGACCACGCCGGAGCTGCGCGAGGCGGTGACCGGACCCGCGAAGGCCGTGGGTCTGGAGCTGGAGGCGGGTCTGACCGAGCTGATCGTCCGTGAGGTGAGCGCCGACGGCCCGCGCGGGGCTCACGACGCGGGCGTGCTCCCGTTGCTGTCCCACGCCCTGCTCGCCACCTGGCAGCGGCGCAAGGCGGGCCGGCTGACGCTGGCCGGCTACCGCGCGGCGGGCGGCATCCAGGGCGCCGTCGCGGCCACCGCCGAGCGCGCCTGGACCGGCCTGGACCCGGCCGCCCGCACCGCCGCCCGGCTGCTCCTGCTGCGTCTGGTCCGCCTCGGTGAGGACACGCAGACCACCCGCCGCCGGGGCACCCGGCGCCAACTGGCCCAGGAGTCGGCCGACCCCGACAAGACCGAGGAGTCGCTGGAGGCGCTGGTCCGCGCCCGGCTGGTGACCCTCGACGCGGAGACCGTGGAGATCACCCACGAGGCGCTGCTGCACGCCTGGCCCCGGCTGCGCCACTGGATCGACGACAACCGCAACGACCATCTGCTGCGCCAGCGGCTGGAGGAGGACGGCCGGGCCTGGGAGGCCTCGGACCGGGACAGCTCCCTGCTGTACCGGGGCTCCCGGCTGGAGCAGGCCCGCACCTGGGCGAGGTCCGCCGGCGACACCTATCCGACCCGTGGCGCGGTGGAGTTCCTGGCCGCCTCCGTCCGGCTGCGCCGCCGTACGCTCCTGGTCAGCCGGGGCGCGGTGGCGGCGCTCGTCGTGCTCGCCGTGCTCGCCGCCGGTTCGGCCGTGGTGGCGTGGCAGCAGCGGGACGACGCCGTGTTCGAGCAGGTGCTGGCCGAGGCCGACCGGGTCCAGCACACGGACCCGTCGCTGGCCGCCCAGCTCGACCTGGTCGCCCACGATCTGCGGCCCGGCGACGAGGGGACGTACAGCAGGCTGATCTCGGTCGTGAACGCGCCGCTCGCCACACCCCTGCTCGGCCACACCGGCGCCGTCTACCTCACCTCCTTCAGCCCCGACGGCAAGACCCTGGCCACCGCCAGCTACGACCGCACCGTCCGCCTGTGGGACGTCCGCGACCGCAGCCGGCCCAGGCCCCTCGGCGCCCCCCTGACCGGCCACACCGGCTGGGTGAGCAGCGCGGTCTTCAGCCCGGACGGCCGCACCCTGGCCAGCGCCGGCGACGACGGCACGGTCCGCCTGTGGGACGTACGCGACCCCGCCCACCCCAAGCCGCTCGGCACGCCCCTGACCGGCCACGAGGGCACGATCTACCTGGTCGCCTTCAGCCCCGACGGCAAGACCCTGGCCAGCGCCGGCGAGGACCGCACCGTGCGCCTGTGGAACGTCGCCCACCCCGGCCGTGCCACCGCGCTCGGCGTCCTGCGCGGCCACACCGCCCCGGTGCGCTCCGTGGCGTTCAGCCCCGACGGGCACACCCTCGCGTCGGGCGGCGACGACGACGGCATCCGGCTGTGGAACGTGGCCGACCCACGGCACCCCGAGCCGCTGCGCACCCGGCTGACCGGCCACACTGACCTTGTGCACTCGGTGGCGTTCAGCCCCGACGGCAGGACGTTGGCCAGCGGCAGCGCGGACGACACCATCCGGCTGTGGAACGTGGCCGACCCGGAGCACGCGGCACCGATCGGCTCGCCGCTGACCGGCCACACCGGTCCGATCTGGTCGGTGGCCTTCAGCCCCGACGGCGGCCGGCTCGCCGCCGCCAGCGCGGACAGCACGGCGAGCCTGTGGAACGTCAGCGATCCCGCGTCCCCGTCCCAGGTCGGCGAGCCGCTCGCGGGCAGCAGCGGCGAGATGTACGCCCTCGGGTTCAGTCCCGACGGCCGCACCCTCGCCACCGGCAGCGGCGACAGCAAGGTCCGTCTCTGGTCGATCCCCACGTCGGACATGATCGGCCGCAGCGGGGCGTTCCGCCCGGACGGCGGGGTCCTCGCCACGGCCGCCCGTGACGGCAGGCTGCGGCTGTGGAACGTGGCGGCGCCGGGCCGGCCCGTGCCGCTCGGCACCCCGTTCATGGCCGCCGACGGCGGCCAGCGCTCGATGGTGTTCTCCCCCGCCGGCCACACCCTGGCCGTGCTGACCGGGAACCGGACGGTGTACCTGTGGAACGTCGCCGACCCGGCCCACGCGGTCCTGGCCGGGCCCCCGCTGACCCTGCGGACCCGTTTCATGGGCCCCGACGCGCTGGCGTACAGCCCCGACGGCAAGACCCTGGCCACCGCCTACGACGACCGCACGATCCGGCTGTGGAACGTCGCCGACCCCGCGCGCCCCAAGCCGCTCGGCGGGCTCCTCACCGGCCACCGGGGCTATGTCGACGCCCTCGCCTTCAGCCCGGACGGGCACACGCTGGCCAGCGGCAGCGCGGACAGCACGATCCGCCTGTGGGACGTCACCCGCCCCGGCCGGGCCGTACCGCTCGGCAGGCCGCTCACCGGCCACTCAGGCCCGGTCAACGCGCTCGCCTTCAGCCCCGAGGGCCACACCCTGGCCAGCGGCAGCGACGACGACTCGGTCCGGCTGTGGAACGTCACCGACCCCGCCGCACCGGCCCGGCTCGGCTCCCCCCTCACCGGGCACACCGAGGCGGTCACGTCCCTGACGTTCAGCGCGCGCGGCCACACCCTGGCCAGCGGCGGAAACGACAACACGGTCCGGCTGTGGAACGTCACCGACCCGGAGTCGGCCACCCCCATCGGCCAGTCGATGAGCCCCTACGCCAAGACGGGCAACTTCCTGTCCTTCAGCCCCGGCAGCCATGTCCTCGGCGTCTCCAGCGGCATCGACACGGTCCGTCTGTGGAGCCTGGACGAGGACGCGGCAATCGGCCATATCTGCGCCGTCACCGGGGGCGTGCTGACCGAGCAGAAGTGGCACGAGTACCTGCCCCGCCTGTCGTACGACCCGCCGTGCCCCCGCTGACCCGCCGCCGATCCGACGCCGACGTGACGCCGATCCGATCAAGATCAGCCAACTGACCGTCGTTTCACGCAGGTTGCCTACAGATTCGTTACTGACTTGGCTCCCCCAGCCCAACCAACCTTGTTACCCTTGGCCATAGCCCGATCGCTGGTGCATCCCCCGTCGCCAGCGGTCGGGCCTTTCGCGTCCGCGGTCGGGCCTCGCGGGCCACGCGGCGCCTGCCCGTGCCGGTCCCGCCCCCGTCCCCTCCGCCCAGGTTCTCTCCCGAACGCCGAAGACCCCCAGCCGTTTCCGACTGGGGGTCTTCGTTCTGTGGGGCTAACAGGATTTGAACCTGTGGCCTCATCCTTATCAGGGATGCGCTCTAACCAACTGAGCTATAGCCCCGCCGCGCTCTGCGGTGTGTGTCCCGCGCGCTGACTCCTGAAGATTAGCGCACGAGGGGGGCAGTCCCAAAATCGGTTGTCGGGGGGCTGTCAGGAGAGCCCGGCAGGTGGGGTCACTCGTCCTCGGCCAGCGTCAGTTCGACGCCGCCGACGAACCCGGCGGAGAGGTTGTAGATGAACGCGCCGAGCGTGGCCAGCGCCGTCGCGAGGACGACGTCGATGACCGCGATGATCGCCGTGAACGTCAGAACGTGGGGGAGGGAGAGGAAGGCCTGGAGGTCGAAGCCGTTCGCCTCGTTCGAGCCGGTCGCCTCCGAGATCGTGCCGCCCACCGTGGAGAACACGCCCATCGCGTCCATGACCATCCACAGCACCGCCGAGGCGACGATCGTGCAGATGCCCAGCGCGATGGAGAGCAGGAAGCTGACCTTCATCACCGACCACGGGTCGGCCTTCGCGACACGCAGCCGCGCCTTGCGGGTCCGCGGAGCCGTCTTCGCGCCCGTGCGCGGCCGGCGCGTCGCACCGGTCGGCGGCTGCGCCGGATAGGCCTGCGGCGGGTGGTACGGCCCGGCGGGCTGCTCGGGGTGCCGCTCCCCGGGCAGCGGGGAGGCGGGAATGCCCCCGCCATGAGTCTGCGGGCTTCGGGTGTCCGTCACAGTTCCCCCCTGGGATCCATGCGTCTCAGGTGAGGGCGAGTCCTGCGTCGAGGCCGTCACCGGCTTCAGGTTCGTGGTGTGCGAGTCACCGTGGCTCCCCGCACTCGCGGCTGAGCCACGGCCGCCGCCGTGCGTCTCCGTACCCCTGGAGGTACCGGCCGACCCGGCGCCCGTGGCTCCGCTCACGATGACTCACTCCTCGTGCTACTCGGCCGAGGGCGCCTCACCCTCGTCCGTGCCGGTGGTCGCGGCATCCTCGGCGGACTCGTCGACGACGTCCCCGCCGTCGACCTCCTCCGCCTCGCGCCCCGCCTCGGCGTTACGTGCGATACCTACCACGGCATCGCGCTTGCCCAGGTTGATCAGTTGGACGCCCATGGTGTCACGGCCCGTCTCCCTGACCTCGCTGACTCGCGTGCGAATCACACCGCCGGACAGGCTGATGGCGAGGATCTCGTCGCTCTCCTCGACAACCAGAGCGCCGACGAGAGAACCGCGGTCCTCCACGATCTTGGCGGCCTTGATGCCCAGGCCGCCGCGACCCTGGACGCGGTACTCGTCGACGCCGGTCCGCTTCGCGTACCCACCGTCGGTGGCAGTGAACACGAACGTACCCGGTCGCACCACATTCATCGAGAGCAGCTCGTCGCCCTCACGGAAACTCATGCCCTTCACACCGGAGGTGGCACGGCCCATCGGACGCAGCGAGTCGTCCGAGGCGGTGAACCGGATCGACTGGGCCTTCTTGCTGATCAGCAGCAGGTCGCTGTCGGCCGAGACCAGCTCCGCGCCGATCAGCTCGTCGTCCGAGCCGTCCTCCCGCTCGCGCAGGTTGATCGCGATCACGCCGCCGGAGCGGGGCGAATCGTAATCCTTCAGAGGCGTCTTCTTGACCAGACCGGACTTGGTGGCCAGCACCAGGTACGGCGCCGCCTCGTAGTCACGGATCGCGAGGATCTCGGCGATCGCCTCGTCCGGCTGGAAGGCGAGCAGGTTCGCCACGTGCTGGCCGCGCGCGTCCCGGCCCGCCTCGGGCAGCTCGTACGCCTTCGCCCGGTACACCCGGCCCTTGTTCGTGAAGAACAGCAGCCAGTGGTGCGTGGTGGAGACGAAGAAGTGGTCGACGATGTCGTCTTCCTTCAGCTTCGTGCCGCGCACGCCCTTGCCGCCGCGCTTCTGCGCCCGGTAGTCGTCCGTCTTGGTCCGCTTGACGTAGCCGCCGCGCGAGACCGTGACGACGATGTCCTCCTCGGCGATCAGGTCCTCGATGGACATGTCGCCCTCGTACGGGATCAGCTTCGTACGACGGTCGTCGCCGAACTTGTCGACGATCGCGGACAGCTCGTCGTGGACGATCTGACGCTGGCGGACCTGCGAGGCGAGGATCGCGTTGTACTCGTTGATCTTCGCCTGGAGCTCGTCGTGCTCCTGGACGATCTTCTGGCGCTCCAGGGCGGCCAGCCGGCGCAGCTGCATCTCGAGGATGGCGTTCGCCTGGATCTCGTCGATCTCCAGGAGATCCATCAGGCCCACGCGCGCGACCTCGACGGTCTCGCTGCGCCTGATCAGCGCGATGACCTCGTCGATCGCGTCCAGGGCCTTCAGCAGACCGCGCAGGATGTGGGCGCGCTCCTCGGCCTTGCGCAGCCTGAAGCGCGTACGGCGGACGATGACCTCGATCTGGTGCGTCACCCAGTGGCGGATGAACGCGTCCAGGGACAGCGTGCGCGGCACGCCGTCGACCAGCGCCAGCATGTTGGCGCCGAAGTTCGTCTGCAGGTCGGTGTGCTTGTACAGGTTGTTCAGGACGACCTTGGCGACCGCGTCCCGCTTCAGGACGATCACCAGACGCTGACCGGTACGCGACGACGTCTCGTCACGGACGTCGGCGATACCGCCGATCTTGCCGTCCTTCACCAGGTCGGCGATCTTCTGCGCCAGGTTGTCGGGGTTCACCTGGTACGGCAGCTCGGTGACCACCAGGCACTGCCGGTTCTGGATCTCCTCGACCTCGACCACCGCGCGCATCGTGATGGAGCCGCGCCCGGTGCGGTACGCCTCCTCGATGCCCTTGCGGCCCACCACCAGGGCGCCGGTCGGGAAGTCCGGGCCCTTGATGCGCTCGATGAGCGCGTCCAGCAGCTCCTCGTGCGAGGCCTCCGGGTGCTCCAGATGCCACTGGGCGCCGGCCGCGACCTCGCGCAGGTTGTGCGGCGGGATGTTGGTGGCCATACCGACCGCGATACCGGCCGAGCCGTTGATCAGCAGGTTCGGGAACCGCGCGGGCAGGACGGTCGGCTCCTGGGAGCGGCCGTCGTAGTTGTCCGTGAAGTCGACGGTCTCCTCGTCGATGTCGCGGACCATCTCCATCGACAGCGGCGCCATCTTGCACTCGGTGTAGCGCATGGCGGCCGCCGGGTCGTTGCCCGGGGAGCCGAAGTTGCCGTTGGAGTCGACGAGCGGCATCCGCATCGCCCACGGCTGGGCGAGACGCACCAGGGCGTCGTAGATCGAGGAGTCGCCGTGCGGGTGGTAGTTACCCATGACGTCACCGACGACACGGGCGCACTTGTAGAAGCCGCGCTCGGGACGGTAACCGCCGTCGTACATGGCGTACAGGACGCGCCGGTGGACGGGCTTGAGGCCGTCCCGGACGTCGGGCAGCGCACGCGACACGATGACGGACATCGCGTAGTCCAGATACGAGCGCTGCATCTCCGCGTCGAGCCCGACCGGCTCGACGCGCTCGATGATGGCGCCGCCCTCGGTCTCCGGCGTCACTGGCTCAGGGGTGCTGTTCGGGGTCTCGTCGGCCATTGCTGGTGAAGATCCTTCCTGATGCGGTCAGCTGAGACCGACTCAGATGTCGAGGAAGCGGACGTCCTTGGCGTTGCGCTGGATGAACTGGCGGCGGGCCTCGACGTCCTCGCCCATCAGGACCGAGAACAGGTCGTCCGCCTGGGCGGCGTCGTCGAGGGTGACCTGGCCGAGGACACGGTGCTCCGGGTCCATCGTGGTCACGCGCAGCTCCTCGGCGTTCATCTCGCCGAGACCCTTGAAGCGCTGGATGGAGTCCTCGCGGACGCGCTTGCCGCGCTGGCGGCCCATCTCGGTCAGCGCGTCGCGCTCGCGGTCCGAGTACGCGTACTCGATGTCGTCCCGGCCCCACTTGATCTTGTACAGCGGGGGACGGGAGAGGTACACGTACCCCGCCTCGACCAGCGGCCGCATGAAGCGGAACAGGAAGGTCAGCAGCAGCGTGTTGATGTGCTGGCCGTCGACGTCGGCGTCCGCCATCAGGATGATCTTGTGGTAGCGCAGCTTCTCGATGTCGAAGTCCTCGTGCACACCGGTGCCGAAGGCGGAGATCAGCGCCTGGATCTCCTGGTTCTGCAGGATCTTGTCGATCCTGGCCTTCTCCACGTTGAGGATCTTGCCGCGGATCGGGAGGATCGCCTGGTACTGCGGGTTGCGGCCGGACTTGGCCGAGCCGCCGGCGGAGTCCCCCTCGACGATGAAGATCTCGCACTTGACCGGGTCGTTGGACTGGCAGTCCGACAGCTTCCCCGGCAGGGACGCCGACTCCAGCAGGCCCTTGCGACGCGTCAGGTCACGGGCCTTGCGGGCCGCCACGCGCGCGGTGGCCGCCTGGATGCCCTTGCGGACGATGTCCGCGGCCTCGACGGGGTTGCGGTCCAGCCAGTCGTTGAGGTGCTCGTAGACCGCCTTCTGCACGAAGGTCTTCGCCTCGGTGTTGCCGAGCTTGGTCTTCGTCTGGCCCTCGAACTGCGGCTCGCTCAGCTTGACCGAGATGATCGCGGTCAGACCCTCACGGATGTCGTCACCGGTGAGGTTGTCGTCCTTCTCCCGCAGCAGCTTCTTGTCGCGCGCGTACTTGTTGATCAGGCTCGTGAGGGCCGCGCGGAAGCCCTCCTCGTGCGTACCGCCCTCGTGGGTGTGGATGATGTTCGCGAAGGAGTACACACCCTCGCTGTAGCCGCTGTTCCACTGCATCGCGACCTCGAGGGACAGGCTCTTGTCCTTGTCCTCGCCCTCCAGGGAGATCACGGTGGGGTGCACCGCGTCGCCCTTGCGGGAGTTGAGGTACTTCACGAAGTCGACGATGCCGCCCTCGTAGTGGTACGTGACGGCCTTGACCTCGGCCTTCTCGTCCGCACCCGCCTCGTCCGCACCGCTGGTGGCCTTCGCCGACTCGCGCTCGTCAGTGAGTTTGATCGTCAAACCCTTGTTGAGGAACGCCATCTCCTGGAAACGCCGCGACAGCGTCTCGAAGGAGTACTCGGTGGTCTCGAAGATGTCGGGGTCGGCCCAGAAGGTGACCGAGGTACCGGTCTCGTCCGTCGCCTCGTGCCGGTCGAGCGGGGCCGTCGGGACACCGAGCTTGTAGTCCTGCGTCCAGCGGTGACCGTCGGTCCTGATCTCGACGGCGACCTTCGTGGACAGCGCGTTCACGACGGACACACCCACACCGTGCAGACCACCGGAGACGGCGTAACCGCCGCCGCCGAACTTGCCGCCCGCGTGCAGCACGGTCAGCACGACCTCGACGGCCGGCTTGCCCTCGGAGGGCACGATGCCGACCGGGATGCCACGGCCGTTGTCGACGACCCGGACGCCGCCGTCGGCGAGGATCGTGACGTCGATCGTGTCCGCGTACCCGGCCAGCGCCTCGTCGACCGAGTTGTCGACGACCTCGTACACCAGGTGGTGCAGACCGCGCTCGCCCGTGGAACCGATGTACATGCCGGGCCGCTTGCGGACCGCGTCCAGCCCTTCGAGCACGGTGATGGCGCTGGCGTCGTAGGAGGCGGAGGCCGCGGCCCCGCCGCTCACGGCGGCCTCTGTGGCCTCGCCGTTCACGCCGGCGTCAGTGGACGGGATGTTCTCGTTGGGGTTGCCGGAATCGGCCACGAAGCGCCCTTTCTGGCACAGCACGAGCCGGGCTCCTGGGGTACCCCCTCAGGGGGTTGCCGGAGCGGCTGCGGCATGTTGCGTTGGTCAGCCTTGATCAGCGTTGCTCAGCTTGTCCCGGGCGGTCCCCACAATGGGGCGGGATTGGCTTCCAGTCTACCGGTAGCGCCGACAGTAATGGGGGCTTGCCGGTACCTGAGTTCCCATGTGCCGCCCTGAACCGGTCTCCGCCGGGTCCCGATATGGGGAAGGGGGCTCCAAGCGGCTCACAGCGGCACTCAGCGCTTTGCACCGTCAACCCTTGGCTACCGGGGGTCAGCTCACGATCCACACCTGTGGACAGCCGCACGACAGGGGGGTACGACGGCAGGGCGCGCCGCCCCCACGACGTGAGGTACGTCACCCATAGGTGTCGCCGGGACCAGTGCTCCCAGGGGCCCGCAGCGGGCCGTAGCGCCGGGCCGGAGCGCCGGGACCGATGACCTTGAGCAGCCGAACCGTGCCGTGCCCGAGATCCTCGTTCAGCCGCGCCACCAGCGTCGGGGCGAGCAGCCGCAGCTGGGTCGCCCACGCCGTCGAGTCGCACTGCACGGACAGCACACGCTCGTCCTCGTCGTAGCGCTGCGGCACACAGTGCTTGGCCAGGTCCTCGCCGACGATCTCCGGCCAGCGGCCCATCACTCCGCCCACCGCGGCCGGCGTCTCCCAGCCCCGCTCGTTGATCAGCCGGTTGATCGCCGCACCGAGCGCCATCGGGTCACGGCCGTCGGCACGCGCGCCGGAACGCAGACCGCCGCCGCGCCGGGCCTGCTTCTTCTGCCGCGCGGCATCGCCCTTCGCGCGTGCCTGCTCCTTCGCCGCACGCAACGCCACGCGCGCGAGGTCGACACCGGAGGGCTCGGGAGACTTCTCCGGGCTCTTCCGGCCCGTCGGACTCTGCGTGTTCTGTGCGCTCTTCGAGTCCCGGGGTGCGGGTCCGTCCGTGCTCATACGCGCTCCACCGCCCCTCCGGCCACCGCGTACCGGGCGCCCACCAGCACGTGCGGCACATCGTCGTCCACCGCCGCGGTGACCAGCACCTGCTCACCGGGCGCCACCAGCTCGGCCAGCCGCTCCCGACGACGGGCGTCCAACTCCGCGAACACGTCGTCGAGGATCAGCACCGGCTCGTTCCCCTCGGCACGCAGCAGGTCGTACGAGGCCAGACGCAGCGCGAGGGCGTACGACCAGGACTCGCCGTGGGACGCGTACCCCTTGGCGGGCAGCTGACCGAGTTTGAGCAGCACATCGTCGCGATGCGGCCCGACGAGGGTCATCCCCCGCTCGATCTCCTGCTTGCGCACCTCCGTGAGCGCCGCCATCACCTGCGCGTAGAGGTCCTCGCGCGTATGCGCCTCACCGGGCGCCGACGGCTTGTACTCCAGCGCGACCGGACCGCCGCCGGGCGCCAGCTGCTCGTACGCCTTGTCGGCCAGCGGCTGCAGCGCGGCGACCAGGTCCAGCCGCTGGGCCAGCAGCTCGGCACCCGCCCGCGCGAGGTGCTGGTCCCACACGTCGAGGGTGGACAGATCCATGGAGCGGCCACCGTGCCTGCGGGCCAGCGCGGCCGTCTTCAGGAGCGTGTTGCGCTGCTTGAGCACCCGCTCGTAGTCCGAGCGCACGCCCGCCATGCGCGGCGAGCGCGCGGTGACCAGCTCGTCCAGGAACCGGCGCCGCTCACCGGGATCGCCCTTGACCAGCGCGAGGTCCTCGGGAGCGAACAGCACGGTCCGCACGATCCCCAGCACGTCCCTCGGCCTGACCTGCGAGGACCGGTTGATCCGGGCCCGGTTCGCCTTGCCGGGATTCAGCTCCAGCTCGACCAGCTGCTGCCGCTCGCCCTGCCTGACCTGCGCCCGGATCACGGCCCGGTCGGCGCCCACGCGGACCAGGGGCGCGTCGGAGGCGACGCGGTGGCTGCCGAGGGTGGCGAGATAGCCCACCGCCTCGACCAGGTTCGTCTTGCCCTGGCCGTTGGGGCCGACGAAGGCGGTGACGCCCGGGTCGAGCGGAACCTCGGCCCGGGCGTACGAGCGGAAGTCGGCCAGCGAAAGATGCGTGACGTGCATGGTCGTTCGCCGACCTCCCCCAGTGTGGTGATGGCTGTGGATCGCGGGGGCGATCCGGCGGATCAGTGACGCTGGATCCACGGGCTGTGGATCCGGCGGCTGTGGATCTGTGGACTACTTCTTCGCCACGGCGTGGCCACCGAACTGGTTGCGCAGCGCGGCGATCATCTTCATCTGCGGCGAGTCCTCCTGGCGGGAGGCGAACCGCGCGAACAGCGACGCGGTGATCGCGGGCAGCGGAACCGCGTTGTCGATGGCGGCTTCCACAGTCCAGCGTCCCTCACCGGAGTCCTGTGCATAACCGCGCAGCCCCCCGAGGTGCTCGTCC
The DNA here is from genome assembly GCF_053595235.1 of Streptomyces sp. NPDC002520. Lineage (NCBI taxonomy): Bacteria > Bacillati > Actinomycetota > Actinomycetes > Kitasatosporales > Streptomycetaceae > Streptomyces > Streptomyces sp. NPDC002520. Next base: position 225,082 of record NZ_JBSFXG010000003.1, read on the forward strand.
TCGTCCAGGGCGTTCACGGCGAGGTCGAGCAGCCAGGAACGGATGACCGTGCCCTCCTGCCAGGAGCGGAACACCTCGCGGACGTTCTCCACGGAGTCGACCTTCTCCAGCAGCTCCCAGCCCTCGGCGTAGGCCTGCATCATCGCGTACTCGATGCCGTTGTGGACCATCTTCGCGAAGTGGCCCGCGCCGACCTTGCCGGCGTGCACCGAACCGAAGTCGCCCTCCGGCTTGAGCGCGTCGAAGACCGGCCGCACCTTGGCGACGTTCTCGGCGTCGCCGCCGTACATCAGCGCGTACCCGTTCTCCAGGCCCCAGACGCCGCCCGAGACGCCGCAGTCGACGAAGCCTATGCCCTTGGCGGCCAGCTCCTCGGCGTGCTTCTCGTCGTCCGTCCAGCGGGAGTTGCCGCCGTCCACGACCACGTCGCCGGGCTCCAGCAGCTCGGCGAGCTCGTCGATCGTGGACTGGGTGGCCTCGCCGGCCGGGACCATCACCCAGACCACGCGCGGCCCGCTGAGCTTGCCCACAAGCTCGTCCAGGCTGTGGACATCCGCGAGGTCCGCGTTGCGGTCGTATCCGATGACGGTGTGGCCCGCGCGGCGGATCCGCTCGCGCATGTTGCCGCCCATCTTGCCGAGGCCGACGAGACCGAGCTCCATCAGTGGTGTTCCTTAAGGTCGCTGTGTGGCAGGCGGGGTACCGCGTACCCGGGTCCGAGCCTAATCGCGACCCTCCGTGCACAGCTGTGGGCATACGCGCTCATACGTATGCCCCCACCTGGGACTTCGTCCACCGTCCACGCACAGCCTGTGGACGGACTCAGCCGCTGAGGCGCACCGGCATGATCAGGTACTTGTACGCGTCGTCCGCCTCGGCGTCCACCGCCGGCTTGCCGCTGAGCAGCGCGGGCTTCGTGGACGTCGTGAACGACAGCTGCGCCACCGGGGAGTCGATCGCGCTCAGACCGTCCAGCAGGAAGGTCGGGTTGAAGGCGATCGAGATGTCGTCGCCCTCCAGCTGCGCGTCAACCCTTTCCACAGCCTGTGCGTCGTCGCTGGAACCGGCCTCCAGGATGAGCACGCCCTGCTCGAAGCTCAGCCGCACCGGGGTGTTCCGCTCGGCGACCAGGGCCACACGCTTGACGGCCTCCACGAAGGGGGCGGTCTCGATCACGGCGACGGAGTTGAACTCGGTCGGGAACAGCGTGCGGTACTTCGGCAGGTCGCCCTCGAGCAGCCGCGTGGTCGTGCGCCGGCCGGCGCCCTCGAAACCGATCAGCCCCTCGCCCGCGCCCGAACCGGACAGCGCGAGGATCACGCTGTCGCCGCTGGTCAGGGCCTTGGCGGTGTCCTGGAGCGTCTTGGCGGGCACCAGGGCGACGGCGGAGACGTCCGGGTTCTCCGGCTTCCACAGGAACTCGCGGACCGCGAAGCGGTAGCGGTCGGTGGAGGCCAGGGTGACCGTGTCGCCCTCGATCTCGATGCGCACACCGGTGAGGACGGGCAGCGTGTCGTCCCGGCCGGCGGCGATGGCCACCTGGGACACGGCTGCGGCGAAGACCTCGCCGGGGACGGTGCCGGTCGCGCCCGGCATCTGCGGCAGCGCCGGGTACTCCTCCACAGGCAGGGTGTGAAGGGTGAAGCGGGAGGAGCCGCAGACCACGGTCGCCCGTACACCGTCTGTGGAAATCTCCACCGGTCGGTTGGGGAGCGCGCGGGAGATGTCGGCGAGCAGACGGCCGGAGACGAGGACCGTGCCCTCCTCCTCGACCTCGGCCTCGACGCTCACCCGAGCGGAGACCTCGTAGTCGAAGCTCGACAGGCTCAGCTGGCCGTCCTCGGCCTTCAGCAGCAGGCCGGCGAGGACAGGCGCCGGCGGACGGGCCGGGAGGCTGCGTGCAGCCCACGCCACTGCCTCCGCGAGTACGTCGCGTTCCACCCGGATCTTCACCGTAAGCCGCCTCCTGCTGTTGCCACTGAGTCCTCCGACTCGGTGTCACCACCCCCTGCGAAGGGAAGAACACCGGGGACCAGTCTGACGCACAGCACTGACAGTAGGTGCCCGTCGGGGTCAAGTCGCTCGGAGGGGCAGCCGGACTCGAGACAGCGAGTTGTGCACAGGCCCCGCTTCAAAGCGATTGCCAGGCTCTCTCTAGTCGGGAGTAGTAGTAGGGCCTGTGGATACCGTGGATAACCACGTTTTCCCAGCTCAGAGCCCAAATTTTGTCCACTGACCCTGTGGGCGGAGGCGGTGGACAACTCGGGCTGTCTGTGGAGAACGGAAAGTTCTGCACACACCGCCCACAGGCCGAGGGGAGTTCTCCCCAGCTGCGTCCCCAGGTTTACCCACGTTTCCCACACCCCAATCCGGCACCTTCGTGTGACGGCTTTCACTCGACGCGGTGAGCGAGGGCGTCGCGTTGCCGAACAGTGGACAGCCTTGTGGAGAAGCGGGTGATCACTGGGGACAACGGCCCCCAGCCTGTGGGTCGTCAGTGGACAACTTCGTACACAGCCTGTGGATCTTCGCTTTGTCCACAGTCTGTGGAGATCGTTCGTCCACGATTCCACAGGCTGCTGAGCTGCGCGGACGGCAGATCCCCAGGGTCCCTGTGGACGCAGTTCGGGACAACTTCACAGTCCCCAGCGTGTGGACGGAAGAAAGTCACCGAATCTGTGGAGGGTGGCCGTAACCAGACACTTAATCGAACAGCGGGAGGCCAGGGAGGGACGGTGCTGTGCCGCCATGGCTGCGGGCAATCGTGCCGCTAGGGCGGCACGGGTGGGCGCAGCGGCACCCCGCAAGCGCGGGCAAGCGAAACCCACCCCCGCCCAGCCCCGGCACCGGGCAAGTGACAGCAGCCCGGGAGTCGGCCGTAACGCCGAAAGGCGCCCCCGGGATACGGATCCCAGAAGCGCCCTCAGCGTCGGTCAAGCCCGGCGGCAGCCGCCCTCAGCCGTTCTTGATGCGGTTGGTCAGCTCGGTGACCTGGTTGTAGATCGAGCGTCGCTCGGCCATCAGCGCACGGATCTTGCGGTCGGCGTGCATGACGGTCGTGTGGTCGCGGCCGCCGAACTGCGCGCCGATCTTCGGCAGCGACAGGTCTGTCAGTTCACGGCACAGGTACATGGCGATCTGCCGGGCGGTGACCAGCGCGCGGCCGCGCGAGGTGCCGCACAGGTCCTCCACGGTCAGCCCGAAGTAGTCGGCGGTGGCGGCCATGATGGCCGTCGCCGTGATCTCGGGCGCGCTGTCCTCGCCGCCGGGGATCAGGTCCTTGAGGACGATCTCGGTGAGGCCGAGGTCCACCGGCTGCCGGTTGAGCGAGGCGAACGCCGTCACCCGGATCAGCGCGCCCTCCAGCTCACGGATGTTCCGCGAGATCCGGGAGGCGATGAACTCCAGTACCTCCGGCGGGGCGTTGAGCTGCTCCTGCACCGCCTTCTTGCGCAGGATCGCGATACGCGTCTCCAGCTCGGGCGGCTGGACGTCGGTGATCAGGCCCCACTCGAAACGGTTCCTCAGCCGGTCCTCCAGCGTGACCAGTTGCTTGGGCGGCCGGTCGCTGGACAGCACGATCTGCTTGTTGGCGTTGTGGAGCGTGTTGAAGGTGTGGAAGAACTCCTCCTGCGTCGACTCCTTGTCCGCGAGGAACTGGATGTCGTCCACGAGCAGGATGTCCATCTCGCGGTAGCGCTTGCGGAAGCTGTCGCCCTTGCCGTCGCGGATGGAGTTGATGAACTCGTTGGTGAACTCCTCCGAGCTCACGTACCGCACGCGCGTGCCCGGGTAGAGGCTGCGCGCGTAGTGCCCGATGGCGTGCAGCAGGTGTGTCTTGCCGAGCCCCGACTCCCCGTAGATGAACAGGGGGTTGTACGCCTTCGCCGGTGCCTCGGCGACGGCCACCGCGGCCGCGTGCGCGAAGCGGTTGGACGCGCCGATGACGAACGTGTCGAAGAGGTACTTCGGGTTCAGTCGCGCGGTCGGCTCACCTGCGCCGCCTGCGGGAGCGGTCCGCGCGGCGGGCGAACCGGGGGTGCTGCTTCCGGCGCCCGACGGCAGGTCCGGGCGGCCGGGGCCGCCGCGTCGCGCGGGGCCCGCGCCGGCCGACTGGTCGGGCAGCTCACGGCGGACCGGGTCGCGCTGGTCGTACTCGGCCCGGGAGGAGTCGTAGTCGGAGCGCGGCTCGTAGTCGGAACGTCCGGAGCCGTAGTCCGGGCGTGGTGCGTCGTAGTCGGGGCGCGGTGCTTCGTAGTCGCCGCGCGGCTGGTCGTACGACGGGCGCTCGCGCCCCGGGGCCCGGTGGTCCGCCTGCGGGGCGCCGTAGGTGTCCGGGGAGGAGGAGCCGTAACTGTCCTGTCCCGAAGGGCGGTAGGAGTCCTGGGACGGCGAGGCGTACGGGTCGCGCTCGGGGAATCCGAGCCGCGGCTGCTGCCAGCCGTACTCGTCCTGCGCGGACCGTGGCCAGGCGCCGGGCTGGGGGCGCTGGTACTCGGAGGGGTACGCGGGGCGGGCGGTGGGCAGCTGGTCGCCGCGGGCGCCCGGCTGCTGTTCCGGTCGGGAGGCGGGTTCGCCGCCCGGAAGCTGGTCGCCGGCGCGGTGACGGCCGTAGGCCTCGTAGGAACCGGAGGGCAGCTCCGTCTCCTCGTAGCGCGGCTGCGGCTGCGGCTGCGGCTGCGGGGCGGGTGGCGGTTCGCCCATGGAGTCGTCCACGGTGATCGCGATGCGGATCGGGCGGCCGCACTCGCGGCTCAGGGTCTCGCTCACGATCGGGGCGAGACGGCCCTCCAGCACGCCCTTGGCGAATTCGTTCGGTACGGCGAGCAGAGCGGTGTCGGCGACCAGCGCGAGGGGCTGGCAGCGCCGGATCCAGTGCTCGTCCTTCGCCTCCACACCCTGCCCGCGGCCTTCGCCGAGGAGTTGCTCGAGTACTCGTGGCCACACTGCGGCAAGATCGGCAGGTACGTCAGCCACAGGGCACGCTCTCTCACAGGTCCCACGAACGTGTGGTTGTGGGACGGGTCGGGGTGGAATCCGGGGTGGTGGGTGGGGGCAATCCCGCTCGGGCGGGGACAAGGGAACGAATCGGAGTCCAGCCACGGTAGTCAGCGCGGCGGGTACGGTTCAAGTTGTTGTCCCCAGCCTGTGGATAGTGTCTCCCAGGGGCCGCTGGTTTGACCGGATGGCGTAGCCCCGCGTACCGTAACCAGGTCGAGTTGTCGATGGCTGCTGCCGCCTGCCTCCGATGGGCACAGATCACTGCGGGTGATCGGGAAGCGGTGCACTCGGGCGTGACGCGAGCTACTCGTGGGCGCACGGTGACAGCCAGGACGGCACCCCGCCACCACCAATTGATTTCTGGAGCCCCCGAGTGAGCAAGCGCACCTTCCAGCCGAACAACCGTCGTCGCGCGAAGACCCACGGCTTCCGCCTGCGGATGCGCACCCGCGCCGGCCGCGCGATTCTCGCGAACCGTCGTGCCAAGGGTCGCGCCAGCCTGTCCGCCTGATTCTGATCAGGTCATGACGTCGTGCTGCCTACCGAGCATCGGCTGAGGCGGCGCGAGGACTTCGCGACCGCGGTACGACGGGGTCGTCGGGCAGGCCGCCCGACCCTCGTCGTCCACCTTCGTAGCGGTGCCACGGACCCGCACGCGCCTGGGGAGAGCGCTCCCCCGACGCGTGCGGGTTTCGTCGTGAGCAAGGCCGTGGGGGGCGCGGTCGTGCGCAACAAAGTGAAGCGCAGACTGCGTCATCTGATGCGTGACCGAATCGCCCTGTTCGCCCCCGGTAGCCTGGTAGTCGTACGAGCGCTGCCCGGATCGGGTGACGCGGACCATGCACAGCTGGCCCAAGACCTGGATGCCGCCGTTCAGCGGCTGCTGGGAGGGGGCGCGCGATGAAGTACCCACTGCTGGCTCTGATCAAGCTGTACCAGTGGACGATCAGTCCGCTGCTCGGGCCGGTGTGCAAGTACTACCCGTCGTGCTCCCACTACGGCTACACGGCCATCGACCGGCATGGTGCGATCAAGGGCACGGCACTCACCGCCTGGCGCATCCTCCGGTGCAATCCGTGGTCGCTGGGTGGTGTGGACCATGTCCCGCCGCGCAAGCGTCCGCGGTGGCACGAAATGCTGCGCGGCGCCTGGCGCGCACGCAGGGGCGGGCCCTCCGCCGCCGAACCGGCCACCGAAGCGATGCTTTCTTCCGAGCCTCCTTCGAGCCCGGCCGCAGAGACCTCGTCCCATGTCCAAGGAGCATGATTAGTGGACACGATTGCCAGTTTGTTCAGCTTCATCACGACACCCGTTTCGTGGGTCATCGTCCAGTTCCATTCGGTGTACGGAGCCATCTTCGGCCCGGACACGGGATGGGCCTGGGGCCTGTCCATCGTGTCCCTCGTGATCCTGATCCGAATCTGCCTGATCCCGCTCTTCGTGAAGCAGATCAAGGCGACCCGGGCCATGCAGACGCTCCAGCCCGAGATGAAGAAGATCCAGGAGCGCTACAAGAACGACAAGCAGCGTCAGTCCGAAGAGATGATGAAGCTGTACAAGGAGTCGGGTACCAACCCGCTCTCCTCGTGCCTTCCCATCCTGGCGCAGTCCCCGTTCTTCTTCGCCCTGTACCACGTGCTCAACGGCATCGCGTCGGGCACGACCATCGGCGTCATCAACGAGTCGCTGCTGGCCAGCGCCCGTAAGGCGCACATCTTCGGGGCCCCGCTCGCCGCGAAGTTCAAGGACGGCGCCAGCACCGTCCACGCTCTGGGCGCTGACATCACCGACGTGCGGGTCGTCACCGCGCTCATGATCATCCTGATGTCTGCGTCGCAGTTCTACACGCAGCGCCAGCTGATGACGAAGAACGTCGACACCACGGTGAAGACGCCGTTCATGCAGCAGCAGAAGATGCTGATGTACGTCTTCCCCATCATGTTCGCCGTCTTCGGTATCAACTTCCCGGTCGGTGTCCTCGTCTACTGGCTGACCACCAACGTGTGGACCATGGGCCAGCAGATGTACGTCATCCACAACAACCCGACCCCGGGTTCCAAGGCTCAGGCCGCCTACCTGGAGCGTCTGACCAAGCACGTCACGCACCACGGCAAGATCCGCCGGCGCAGCGAGAAGACCATCGTCAAGGCGATCGTCACCAAGGGCCGCGACCGCAACGAGTCCGAGCGCAAGTTCATCAACGCCCTGAGCAAGGCCGGCCTCGCCGCCCAGGCCGACGGCACCGTGACGAAGAGCGAGAGCCAGACCCTGGTCGAGGCCGAGGACGGTACGACCACCACGGCTGCCGCCGCCCGCCGCCAGCAGCCCAAGCGCCAGACCAAGGCCCAGCGCCAGTCCGGGGCAAAGCAGAGCGAGGCCGAACCGGCCACCTCATTGGAGAAGGCCGAACCGGCCACCTCGCTGGAGAAGTCCGACGAGCCGCAGGACGACGCCAAGCCCGCCGCTGCCAAGCAGCCCCAGAAGCCCAGCTCCGGCAGCCGCAGCAGGGCCCAGTCCGGTCAGCGCAAGGGCGGCCCGCAGCGGCCCAAGTCCCCGTCCAAGAAGTAAGAAGGAGCCCATCCGTGACGGAAGGCACCACCTCCGCCGCTGCCGAGGGTGCAGACACCCTCACCCGCCTGGAGCAGGAGGGTGAGATCGCGGCGGATTACCTGGAGGGTCTGCTGGACATCGCCGACCTCGACGGCGACATCGACATGGACGTCGAGGCCGACCGCGCCTCCGTGTCGATCATCAGCGACACCGGCGGCCGTGACCTGCAGAAGCTGGTCGGCCGGGACGGCGAGGTGCTGGAGGCACTCCAGGAGCTGACCCGCCTGGCCGTGCACCGGGAGACCGGTGACCGCAGCCGCCTGATGCTGGACATCGCCGGCTACCGCGCCAAGAAGCGCGCCGAGCTGTCCGAGCTGGGCGCCAAGGCCGCGGCCGACGTCAAGAACACGGGCGAGCCCGTGAAGCTCAAGCCGATGACGCCCTTCGAGCGCAAGGTCGTGCACGACGCGGTCAAGGCCGCGGGGCTCCGCAGCGAGTCCGAGGGCGAGGAACCGCAGCGGTTCGTCGTCGTGCTGCCGGCCTGATCGGCCCCTTCGTTCCACCGGCCCCGTCTGCCTGCAGACGGGGCCGAACTTTGTCAGCCTGGTAGTTCTGGTGGCCGGTTGCGTGAAGCACCGGCGCTGTACGGAAGGACGGTCCCCGTGACGGAGGCAGCGGAGCTTCCCCCCGCGCCCGAGCAGGCGCGGGAAGTGTTTGGTGATCGCTTCACCGATGCGGTCCGCTACGCGGAGCTGCTGGCCGAAGCCGGCGTGAAGCGTGGTCTGATCGGCCCGCGGGAAGTGCCGCGCCTGTGGGAGCGGCACCTGCTCAACTGTGCGGTGCTCTCGGAGGCTGTCCCCGAGGGAGTCACGGTGTGCGACGTCGGCTCGGGCGCCGGCCTGCCGGGCATCCCGCTCGCCCTGGTGCGCGACGACCTCACCATCACCCTGCTCGAGCCACTGCTGCGGCGCACCACGTTCCTCACCGAGGTGGTGGAGCTGCTGGGCCTCGACCACGTCACCGTCGTCCGGGGACGGGCCGAGGAGATGCTGGGCAAGGTGCCGCCGGTCCATGTGGTGACCGCCCGCGCCGTGGCCCCGCTGGACCGGCTGGCCGCCTGGGGGATCCCGCTGCTGCGTCCGTACGGTGAGATGCTCGCGCTCAAGGGCGACACCGCCGAGGAGGAACTGAAGGCCGCCAGCACCGCGCTCAGCAAGCTCGGCGCGGTGTCGACGTCCATCCTGCATGTGGGTGAGGGCGTGGTCGATCCGCCGTCCACCGTCGTACGGGTGGAGGTCGGGGAGAGTCCCGGCGGTGTGCGCTTCGCGGCCAAGCGCGCTAAGGCGGCACGCACGGGCCGGACCCGCCGGCGTCGCTGACCCCTCCTGAGGGTGAGACGTACTCCACACAAGCAGCCAAACCCGCACGGGTCGGAGTGTCGCGAAGATACGGTCGCCGCGGCTGTGCATCGTGTTTCACGTGAAACGTCGCTCACTGCTGCACGGCATCATCAGTCGCGGCCGCGCTGCGGCCGAACCTCGCGACCGAAGGCCTCTGGGGTCACTCGGAGAGGTAACGGAGTTGTCCACAGAGGTGGAATTCTCCACAGGAAACCAGGGCTCACTGGTTCACGACCCCGAAGGCATGGGAGGCTCTGTTCATTGCGAGCCTGAAGTCGAGGAGAGTGAATCCTTGCGGTCCGACGCCAACATCGCGGGACCGATGACCGATCCGGTCCCCGGTCCCCGTACCGAGTCGATGGGGGCGGATGTTTCACGTGAAACACCGCCCCCGATGGACGACACTCCCATCGGTCGTGCTGCCCAACTGGCGGTGGAAGCTCTCGGTCGCGCCGACGAAGGCCTGCCGCGCCCCGAGCAGACCCGAGTCATCGTGGTCGCCAACCAGAAGGGCGGCGTGGGCAAGACGACGACGACCGTCAACCTTGCCGCTTCGCTGGCTCTGCACGGTGGCCGTGTCCTGGTGATCGACCTCGACCCACAGGGCAACGCCTCCACGGCGCTGGGAATCGACCATCACGCCGAAGTTCCGTCCATCTATGACGTGTTGGTGGAGAGCAAGCCTCTCGCCGAAGTGGTCCAGCCCGTCCCGGATGTGGAAGGCCTCTTCTGCGCCCCCGCCACCATCGATCTCGCCGGTGCGGAGATCGAGCTGGTGTCGCTGGTGGCACGGGAGAGCCGGCTGGAGCGGGCGATCCAGGCGTACGAGCAGCCGCTGGACTACGTCCTCATCGACTGTCCGCCGTCGCTGGGCCTGCTGACGGTCAACGCCCTCGTCGCGGGCCAGGAGGTTCTCATCCCCATCCAGTGCGAGTACTACGCACTGGAGGGCCTGGGTCAACTCCTTCGCAACGTCGACCTCGTACGCGGGCACCTCAACCCCGCTCTGCATGTGTCGACCATCCTGCTCACCATGTACGACGGCCGGACGCGCCTGGCTTCCCAGGTCGCCGAAGAGGTCCGCAACCACTTCGGGGACGAGGTGCTGCGGACGAGCATCCCGCGCTCGGTCCGTATCTCCGAGGCGCCGAGCTACGGGCAGACGGTTCTGACTTACGATCCAGGTTCGAGCGGGGCTCTGTCCTATCTCGAGGCGGCCCGAGAAATCGCGCTGAAGGGTGTGGGGGTCAGCTATGACCCGACCCAGGCCCACATCGGCGCCCAGAACGACCGGAACATGGCGGAGGGGATCCAGTGAACGAACGACGGAGGGGGTTGGGTCGTGGTCTCGCCGCACTGATCCCCGCTGCCCCGACCGAGAAGACGCCGACGTCGGCCGCGGCACCTGGTGGGGCGTCCGCGTCCCCCGCATCGGTCCCGGTGCTGGCGGGCGACCGCGGGGTGGCAGCGGCCAGGGTGGCCACGCTGCCGACCGTCGCCCAGGACCAGGAGATCGAGGAGCCCGCGGTGAGCCCTGCCGTGGACGCGCCCGCACCGCCGGTGGGCGCCTACTTCGCCGAGATCCCCCTCGACGCCATCACGCCGAACCCGCGCCAGCCGCGTGAGGTCTTCGACGAGGACGCGCTCCAGGAACTGGTCACCTCCATCCAGGAGGTCGGTCTCCTCCAGCCCGTCGTCGTCAGGCAGCTGGGCTCCGGCCGCTATGAGCTGATCATGGGCGAGCGGCGCTGGCGAGCCTGCCGTCAGGCCGGTCTCGAGGCCATCCCGGCGATCGTCCGGGCCACAGAGGACGAGAAGCTCCTCCTGGACGCGCTGCTGGAGAACCTGCACCGCGCGCAGCTGAACCCGCTGGAAGAGGCGGCCGCCTACGACCAGCTGCTGAAGGACTTCAACTGCACGCACGACCAGCTGGCCGACCGGATCGGGCGCTCCCGCCCCCAGGTCTCCAACACGCTGCGTCTGCTGAAGCTCTCGCCGGCCGTCCAGCGCCGGGTCGCGGCCGGGGTTCTCTCCGCCGGTCATGCCAGGGCGCTGCTGTCCGTCGAGGACTCGGAGGAGCAGGACCGGCTGGCTCACCGGATCGTCGCCGAGGGGCTCTCGGTGCGGGCCGTCGAGGAGATCGTGACCCTGATGGGATCGCGGCCCCAGACGCCCCAGCGCTCCAAGGGGCCGCGTGCCGGTGCTCTGGTGAGCCCGGCGCTGAGCGATCTGGCCACGCGTCTGTCGGACCGCTTCGAGACCCGGGTGAAGGTCGACCTCGGTCAGAAGAAGGGCAAGATCACCGTCGAGTTCGCCTCCGTGGAGGACCTCGAGCGCATCCTCGGCACCCTCGCCCCGGGCGAGGGGCCGCTCCTGCAGGGCGGCGGTCACCCGGAGGGCGAGTCCGAGGAACAGGACGCCTGACCCTGGGCGGTCCCCAAGGCGCACGAGAGCGGATCGTTTCCGGTGTGTACCGGAAACACGGTCCGCTCTTTGCGTTGAGTCGGTATCAAGCGAAACCCATCGTGGATACGATGCGAACGGGTATGGCGCATCCACCCGGCAGGCATCTCTGAGTGGGGAGACGGAGGCCATGCGATCGATGAGCCGCACCGGACTGGTGAGCGCGGGACTGGGCCTCGGAGTCGTCGGCGGATTCGTCGGCAGCCTCCTCAGGGAACGGAGCGCTCTGACGGCCGCTCGCGACGCGGCGGGCGAAGGAAGCGAGGATCAGCCTTCATGGGGCGCCGGCTCGTACCGCTCACGCTGGACAACCTTCAGGACCTTCCCCAGCGCTGCCGCTCGTGTGTCTTCTGGGAGCTCGACCCCGTCAGTGGTGAGGCAGCGGTAAGGGCGGGCACCGCCGCGCTGGAGAAGGAGTCCTGGATCTCGGCCGTCCTGCTGGACTGGGGATCGTGTGGCCGGGTGGTCTACGTCGACGACGTGCCCGTGGGGTTCGTGCTCTACGCGCCGCCGGCCTATGTCCCCCGCTCGACGGCGTTCCCCACGAGCCCGGTCTCTCCGGACGCCGTACAGCTCATGACCGCCTTCGTCATGCCCGGCTACCAGGGGCAGGGACTGGGCCGGGTGCTGGTCCAGGCGGTGGCCAAGGATCTGCTGCGCCGTGGCTTCAAGGCGATCGAGGCGTTCGGTGACTCCCGTTGGAGGGAGCCCGCGTGTCTGCTGCCCGCCGACCACCTTCTGGCTGTCGGCTTCAAGACGGTCAGGCAGCACCCCACGCACCCCCGATTGCGTCTGGAGCTCCGTTCGACGCTGTCCTGGAAGGAAGACGTGGAGCATGCCCTGGACCGGCTGCTGGGGGCCGTACAGAAGGAGCCGGCGCTGCGGCCGCTGTAGAGGGCTGCGATCAGCTGACGTCCGTGTGTCTGTCGGCAGCTTCGTCAGCCGGAGGCCTCATGCGAATGGGCCAACCCGCTCGGGTTGGCCCATTCGTGTTTCACGTGAAACATGCGCCGTCGGCTCGACGGCGGCGTCAGATCACTCGGCGATGAAGTCCGCGAGGTCGCGCTCCAGAGCAGCCTTCGGCTTGGCGCCGACGATGGTCTTGGCGACCTCGCCGTTCTGGTAGACGTTCAGGGTCGGGATGGACATGACGCCGTACTTGGCGGCCGTACCCGGGTTCTCGTCGATGTTGAGCTTGACGATCTCGATCTTGTCGCCGTACTCCTTGGCGATCGCCTCCAGCGACGGGGCGATCTGGCGGCACGGACCGCACCAGGCGGCCCAGAAGTCCACCAGGACAGGCTTGTCGCTCTTGAGGACGTCCTCGTCGAAGGAAGCGTCGGTCACGTTCTTCAGGTCGGCCACGGTGGGCTCCTTCACTTGATCATGCGGTGGGGCGGAGGAGGGGCGAAAGATCAGACGGCGGTCTTCTGGGCTGCCTCGGCCTGGTCCTGGTCCGCGAGAGCGGCGAGGAAGCGCTCGGCGTCGAGGGCGGAGGAGCAGCCGGTGCCAGCGGCGGTGATCGCCTGGCGGTAGGTGTGGTCGACCACGTCGCCCGCGGCGAAGACTCCGGTCAGGTTGGTCCGGGTGGAGGGGGCGGCGACCTTCAGGTAGCCCTCCTCGTCCAGGTCCAGCTGGCCCTTGAACAGCTCGGTGCGCGGGTCGTGGCCGATCGCAATGAACAGACCCGTCGCGGGCAGCTCCGACAGCTCGCCGGTCTTGACGTTGCGCAGCTTCAGCCCGGTGAGCTTCTGGTCGCCCTGGATCTCCGCGACCTCGCTGTCCCAGACGAACTTGATCTTCGGGTCATTGAAGGCGCGCTCCTGCATCGCCTTGGAGGCGCGCAGGGTGTCACGGCGGTGCACGACCGTCACGGACCTGGCGAACCGGGAGAGGAAGGTGGCTTCCTCCAGCGCGGTGTCGCCACCGCCGATCACGGCGATGTCCTGCTCGCGGAAGAAGAACCCGTCACAGGTGGCGCACCAGGAGACACCGCGGCCGGACAGTGCGTCCTCGTTCGGGAGGCCGAGCTTGCGGTGCTGGGAACCGGTGGTGACGATGACCGCCTTCGCCCGGTGGACCGTGCCCGCGGTGTCGGTGACGGTCTTGATCTCACCGGCGAGGTCGACCGAGACGATGTCGTCGGGAATCAGCTCGGCGCCGAAGCGCTCGGCCTGCGCCCGCATGTTGTCCATCAGGTCGGGACCCATGATGCCGTCGCGGAAGCCGGGGAAGTTCTCCACTTCGGTGGTGTTCATCAGCGCGCCACCGGCGGTGACGGCGCCTTCGAACACCAGGGGCTTCAGCGAAGCACGCGCCGTGTACAGCGCCGCCGTGTAGCCGGCGGGCCCGGAGCCGATGATGATCACGTTACGGACGTCGCTCACGGCTTGATTCCTCGTCTCTGGTCTGTGTCAGTCGACCGGTGGGAGTCCCTCTCGGGACTCTCACCCCACCCAACGGATCCTACGGGGCGTGCATTCCCGTTGTGCCCGGGCACACGGGGGTTGCGGGCGGTACGGATGGCCGACGGTGACGGGACGAGGCTCCGTCCGTCTCAGGGACGGGCGAGGGACTGCTTCAGCAGCACCGTGCCGGGGGAGACGGTCTGCCGCGCCATGCAGGAGGCGTCGATGACGTAAGCGGTGACCCGGGCGTGGTCGTCGGAGTCGGGCATGACGACGAGATAGGCCTCTTTACCGGCGTAGGTGCCGGTCCTCGCGCCGAGGACGTCGCCACCGGAGCCGACCGCCTGACGGACGCAGTCAGGGACGGGGACCTGGCTCTGGATCAGGGTGTTCGCGGTCTCCGTCGCCCCGGGCACGTTCTGCTGGGTCTCGGTGCCGTGCTGTGGCCGCTTGGATGCCCTTGGCAGAGCCTGCTTCGGCGAGAGCAGATCCTTCACCTGGCTCTGGACGCTGGCCCCCGAGAAGGCGGCCGCGGCTGGTGACCGCGTGCTGTGCGCCGTCGTGTCGGAGGATCCGGTGCCGAGCGACTGGAGGAGCAGAGATCCGGCCCCGATCACCGCTGCGGTGAGGACGGCGCCCAGCGCGACGGTCCGCCTTCGGCGGCTGCGGCCGCGATCCTTGCGTCCGGGGCCGGTGGCCGTGTGGGGACGTCCGGCGGGGCGGTCCGAGAGGGTCGATGTTTCACGTGAAACATGCGTCTCGTTGCTTGCTTCTGTCGCTGTCGCTGTCGCGGTGTCAGTGTCGGCGCTCGCGCCGGCCAATGCCTCGGCGGCCAGGGCGGCGTCGATGCGAGCCACGACGTCCGCCGGCATGGCCTCAGGGGCCGGCGCGCTGCCCAGCAGTCCCCTGATCTCCTCCAGGGACGCGTGGAGGTCGGAGCACGACTCGCACCCCTCCAGGTGGCGCTGCACGTCCGCGCTGCGCTCCGGCGGGAGGAGGTCTTCGGTGAGGTCGCAGATCTCGGCGACGTCCGGGTGTCCGGCCGTGTCTGTCGAGGACGTCACGCTCGCCCACCTCCGCCCTTCACCACGGCTGGATCACTCGACCCTGTCTCTCCGGGAGTCCTGCCCGCAGAAGCTGTCGCAGGTGGGACGGATGTCCCCTCCACCCGGTTCCGTCCCGGCGCGGGTCCTTTTCCGTCATCGGGGTCGCCGGGCCGCAGATGACCGATCAGCGGGAGAAGTCTGGCCCGTCCCCGAGCGCACCGGCTCTTCACCGTGCCCGTGGGCACGTCCAGGATCCGGGCTGCCTCCGCGACCGGGTATCCCTGCATGTCCACCAGGACCAGAGCCGCACGCTGCTCGTAGGGAAGGGTGCCGAGCGCCTCCACGAGCTGACGGTGCAGATCGTTCCGCTCGGCCGGAGCCGAGGCCGACTCGTGCGGCTCCAGCAGCTGCTCCAGCCGCTCGGTGTCGTCGACCGGAGCCGTCTTCCGCGAGGCCGCCTTACGGGCACGGTCCAGGCAGGCGTTCACGGTGATCCGATGCAGCCAGGTCGTGACGGCCGACTGCCCCCGGAAGGTATGCGCAGCCCGGTAGGCCGACACCAGCGCGTCCTGGACCGCGTCAGCGGCCTCTTCCCGGTCCCCCAGCGTGCGGAGTGCCACGGCCCACAGTCTGTCCCGGTGCCGCCGCACGATCTCACCGAAGGCCTCGGGGTCGCCTTCCACATGGCGGGCGAGCAGCTCCTGGTCGCTCACTCCGTCGTATCCGGCACCCTCTGCCATCTGCCCCTCCCCGGGGGGAACCTAGCTGGTGACCTTGATGTCGGCCACCCTGCCCCGCCACGTGCCCACGTTGTCCGCCGGCAGCTCGGTCAGCCACACCAGGAGGTACTGCGTCTTGAGGGACTTGCCGGGCTGCAGGACAACCGTCGTGCCCGAGCCGCTGGCGGCCTTGGTGTAGGCGTCGAAGGACGTCGGCTCCGCTCCCGCGTCCGCACTCGCCGCCCGCAGTTCGACCGACGTCTGTCCCACGAAGGTGACCGTCACCTTTCCGACCTGCTGAACCTTGCCGAGGTCGAGGATGACGCCGACGCCCGACTTGAGGTTGCCGAACTTCGGACTCCGGTAGAAGGACGTCTCCCAGTAGGTGGCGGTGCTGTTGTCGTAGACCTTCCCTACGTCGCGCGGGTTCTCGGACCCGTCGTTGCCGAACGGGTCGAAGTCACGGGCGCCCTTGATGGCCAGGGGCGTGCCGGACGTCGGCTTCTTGCCGCTCTTGTCGCCGCCGTCCTGGGTCTGCGTCCTGTTCGTGTCCTTCTTGCCGCCCTGGTCCATCAGCGCGTCCGCCAGCTGCCAGCTGCCCAGGCCGAGCGCGGCGATGAGGAGGGCCGAGACCGCCCACTTCAGGGCCTTGCCGGTGCGGCTCTGCAGCGGGGGCGGCGGGGACGCGATCGGCTGTGCGGCGCCGAGGCGCGGCGCCGGGCGGCCGTACGTGCCCTGCTGGTACGTCGTGCGCTGGTACTCCGGTGGTGCCGTGAACGTGGGCTCCGGCGGGCGGATGCGGGGCATCTCGCCGATCACCTTGACCAGTTCCTCCGGCATGGTGATCGGGGACTCGTGCCGGGAGGCGGTGGCCCCGTCGTTGGCGAGGGCCCGCATGGCGAGCTCGGAAAGGCCACGATGGACACCGGCCCGCACCTGGTCCGGCGCGATGAGGCCGATGGTCTTGGGCAGGCCGGACAGGCCGTAGGCATCGTTCTCGTACGGCCAGCGCTGCGTCAGCGCCGCGTAGAGCAGGGCGCCGATCGCCTCGGTGTCGGTGCGCTGCGGGGTGTCGGAGCTGATGCCGCGCAGGGCCGCGTTCACGGCGAGGCCGCGGATGCGCCACTGCCCGCTGGAGGTGCGCAGTACGGCGTTCGGGTTCAGCCGCAGATGGGCGAGGCCCTCGCGGTGCGCGGCGGCCATGGCGGAGGCGATCTGGCTGACCATCTGGTAGGCGTCGTGCGGCTCCAGCGGGCCGGACGCGAGCAGTGCGGTCAGTTCGGTGGCGTCGGGCAGCCATTCGTGCACGACGTAGACGAGATCGTTCTCCTCGACGGCGTCGAGGACCTGTACGAAACGCGGGTCGCCGAGCAGTGCCGACGAGCGGGCGGCCGCCAGGACGGAACGGGCTCGCGGATGGTCCGCGGGAAGAATGTGGACGCCGACGGCACGACGGAGTTTCTCGTCGACCGCACGCCAGCTGCTGAATCCGTCCAGACGGGTGACGCACTCCTCGAGACGGTAGCGTCTGGCGAGTTTGTGACCGCTGTGCAGTTCGGGAGGCGAGGCCTTCGTCGCGGGCTGCTCGGTGCCGCCGCTCCCCTGTGCCTCGTCGCTGTCCGTGTCCCGCTCTGAGTTCTGGGCCACTCCGTCGGCCGTGGACTGGTCCGCCTTGGCGGTCAGCGGCTCATCACCGCTGTTGCCTGCCACGTCGACGGCAGCCGTACTCCGTTCCGCCACCGTCGTCCCTGCCTCCCCATCCGTTGCACGCTGTCCGACGCCGAAACCAATTGTGCCCACAGTCCGCCGCTATGCACGACACACAGCGGTGGACGATGGTTGTGCGCTTACCCCCGTCTCAGCGCCCCAGACGCCCGCGCACCATGCCCACGAGCGAATTGAGTTCGTCGATCCGCATCCGGCGCGCGGCCACGAAGAAGACGCCGAAGAGAACGGCACCGCCGACGAGCAGCGAGGCAAAGGAGCCGACGACACCCTGGCCGAGCGAGTGCCCGATGCCGTAGCAGGCCGCACCGCTGAGCAGCGCCGCCGGTACCGAGGCGATCCCGAGCCGCGCGTAGGTCCGCAGCACCCGGGTGCCGTCCAGGTCGCCGCCGAGGCGCTTGCGCAGCCGCTGCCAGGCGACGCCGACACCGATGGCGTAGGCGAGGCCGTACGAGGCGGCCATGCCCGCGACGGCCCAGCGGGACGGCAGCAGGAAGTAGCAGAGCGCGGAGGCGCCCGCGTTGACGATCGCCACGATCACGGTGTTGTAGAAGGGCGTGCGGGTGTCTTCGTACGCGTAGAAGGCGCGCAGGACGACGTACTGGACCGAGTACGGGATCAGGCCGAGGGCGAACGCCATCAGCATGTATCCCATGTTGGTGGCCGCACCGGTGCCCGCGGAGCCGAAGATCAGCGTGCACATCGGGATGCCGAGCGCGACGAAGCCGAAGGCGATGGGGACGATGGCGACCGCGGTCGTGCGCAGGCCCTGGGAGATGTCGTCGCGGACGGCGCCGCCGTCGCCCTCGTGGGCCGCACGCGAGATACGCGGCAGCAGCGCGGCCATCAGGGAGACCGTGATGATGGCCTGCGGCAGTCCCCAGATCAGCTGGGCGTTGGCGTAGGCGGCGAAGCCGGTGCCCTTGATGCCGGAGTCCTCGCCGGCCGCGGTGGACAGCTGGGTCACGATCATCGCGCCGGCCTGGTTGGCGAGGACGAACAGGACCGTCCACTTGGCGAGCATCGCGGCCTTGCCCAGGCCGTGGCCCTTCCAGTCGAAGCGCAGGCGGATCCGGAAGCCCGTTTCGCGCAGGTACGGGATCATCGCGAGGGCCTGCACGACCAGACCGAGCAGGACACCGACGCCGAGCAGCCGCTGGCCCTCCGGCGGGATGCTGGTGACGGTCATGTGGGAGTTCGCGGCGGTGCCGTAGACCCAGATGAACATGCCGAGCGTCACGATGATGACGATGTTGTTCAGGACCGGGGTCCACATCATCGCGCCGAACTTGCCGCGGGCGTTGAGGATCTGGCCCATCACCACGTGGATGCCCATGAAGAAGATCGAGGGCAGGAAGTAACGGGTGAAGGTGACCGCCACGTCGTTGGCCGCCGCGTTGGTGGCGACCGAGTTCGACAGCAGGCGGACCAGGAGTGGTGCCGCGAACATCGCGAGACCGGTCAGCGCGGCCAGGGCCACCACCACCAGGGTCAGCAGCCGGTTGGCGAAGGCCTCGCCGCCGTCCTCGTCCTCCTTCATGGAGCGCACCAGCTGGGGCACGAAGACGGAGTTGAGACCACCGCCGACGGTGAGGATGTAGATCATCGTCGGTAGCTGGTAGGCCACCTGGAACGTGTCGGCGAGGACGCCGAGGCCGAGGGCCGCGGCGATCAGCGCGGAGCGGATGAAGCCGGTGAGCCGGGAGACCATCGTTCCCGCCGCCATGACGGCGCTGGACTGCAGCAGCCCGGCGGCGCGCCCGCCCTTCTTGGCGGCGGGAGCCGCGGCAGGGGTGGCCTCGGCGGGAGCGGACGGCCGCGACGGACCGGTTCGGCCGGGTGCGCCGGTGGGACCTGACGGGCCGGTGGAGTAGGGGACCGGGGTCGGAGCGGGCACGGGCGGCTGCATCGGGTGGCCGCCGACGGGAGCGCCCGCCTGCCACGCGGCCCCGGCCTCCTGGCCCGGGTACTGGGGGTTCTTCGCCTGGGGCGTCGCGTACGGGCCCGTCGGCGCCGCGTACGGCGCGTACGGGTTCCCTGGGGCCTGTCCGGATCCCGGGGCCGCTGCCGGGCCGGGGACGGACGGAGGGTCCACAGGTCCGGGCACGCCGTTCTGCTGCTGGTCCCGATAGAGGTGAGCGAAGGCGTCGGGCTCGTGGTACTCCTCGCCGGAGTGCGAGACGAGGTCGTCCACGCCCACGAACTGGGTCGTACGGGGGTTGTCGCCGTACGGCAGGCACTGGGTGGCGTCGCCGTCCGGCTCGGGGGCCGGGGTCTGGGCCCACACGTTCGGGTCGGGGGCGTGCGGAGACTGGGTCGGCGGGGCGTACAGAGGCTGTTGCTGCTCGTACGTGCCCGGAGGTGGCGGGGGGTGCGCGGCACGGTCGTAGAGCGCCTCGGCGACCGGGTCCTGGGCGCTGAGGTCCTGTGCCCGGTAGGGGTCCTGGTCGTAGGCGTCCTGGAGGTACATGTCCGCCGCTTGCTGCGGCGGCACCTGGCCCGGCTCGGGCGGGGTCTCGGGGTATCCCGAGCCGGCCGCGCCCTGGCCGCGGTCACCGTCGTACGGCGCGTTCATGGTTACCCCACCTCATCGTCCCGGGCCACACCGGCCACGACATCGCTCAACGGTCCACTCTCTCACCCGTCGCGGACGGGTCCGTGCTTTCCGATGCGGTGTCCGGCGCAGGGTCACTCGGCTGGTCCGGGTCGTCTTCCCCGGACGGGGCGTCGGACTCCTCCGGGAGACGGTCTCCGGGGGCGTCGGGGTTCCCGGGCTCGTCAGGGGTGTCGTCCCCCGCCGCGTCGGGACCGTCGTCCTTGGCCTGGCGGGCGGCCGCGCGCTTGCGCTGGGTGTACATCCGGAAGCCTGCCAGGACGAGCAGGAGGACGCCGCCACCGATGACGAGCATCACAGTCGGCGTGACCTCGGTGACCTTCACGTCGAAGCTGACCGGGTCGCCGTACTCCTGGCCGTCCTCGGTGAACAGCTGGGCGACCAGTCCGACCCGGCCGTTGGCGTTGGCCGAGGTGGTGAACTTCACGGACTGGCTGTGGCCGCCGGAGACCTCGACGCGCTGCTCGTAGTACGCCTTGCCGCCGACCTTCAGGCGGGTCGGATTCGTCGAGGTGAGCCGCAGGACCAGATGGCTCACGGGCTGGACGAGGTTGTTCTGGACGGTCACCGGGATGGTCGCGCTGCGCCCGGAGAGCTTGGTCTCCGACTTGTCGATCAGCTTGACCTGGTCGGCGAGCTCGTGGAGCCAGTCCTCCACATCGCCGCGGTAGCTCTCCGCGGTCGAGGCGTGGCCGCGCCACGAGGCGGACATCCCACGGTTTATGGCCCGCCCGAACGGGGTGACCACGCGGGACTGGTCGGTGAGGATCACCTGGAAGTTGTCGAGCTTGTCCTGCGTGCCTGCGATCTGCTCGAAGGCGGACCTCGGCAGCTCCTGGCGGCGTAGCGAGGAGGGGTACACGGACGTCGACGGGATGCGTGTGGTGGCGTTCGGGTCGGGCTTGGCCTTGGCGGCCGCGGTCAGGTCCTGGGCCTGGGACCA
The DNA here is from genome assembly GCF_053595235.1 of Streptomyces sp. NPDC002520. Taxonomy (NCBI): domain Bacteria; kingdom Bacillati; phylum Actinomycetota; class Actinomycetes; order Kitasatosporales; family Streptomycetaceae; genus Streptomyces; species Streptomyces sp. NPDC002520. The sequence continues at coordinate 245,951 of NZ_JBSFXG010000003.1, forward strand.
GGTCCCGGTCTGGAGGGTCTTCAGGGCCGTGGCCATCGCCTGTGCCTGGCTCGCGGACGGCATGCGCTGGGGGGCGACGACGATGCTGCGCTGCGCGTCCGACTGTGCGGTCACCTCGAGGCTCTGCGCCAGGAACTCCTGCACGGCGAGCGTGGCCGGGCCGGCCTTGGTCAGGTCGCCCTCGAAGGCCGTGGACATCCGGGCGTCGGCGACCACTGCGGTGGTGCCGCCGCCGATCGGGCGGGCGGCGGAGGGCGTGTAGGTCAGCCCGGCGGTCTCCTGGAGGCTGTCGCTGCGGGCGATCACCCGGTCGGCGCCCGCGGAGGTGGCGACCTTGATGATCGACGGGTCGACGGCGCCTTCCACGGGCCAGGCGAAATCGGTGCTCGGCGTGACGTGGAGCACGGTCTTCACGGTCGTGGCGGCGACGTCGGTGGCGTCCTTGAGGTGGCTGAGCGAGCCGGTGACGCTGGTGCCGATGTGCGCGAGGGAGGCAAGGTCCGGGTCGGCGAAGGGCAGCGCCACGACTTCCTTGCCCGTGACGGCCTTCTGCAGGTCGGCCAGCCACTGCTTGGCGAGCGCCTGGTGCTCCCGGGAGCCGGGGGTGCTGGTGTTGTCGGGGCCCTGGACGCGGTAGCCCTTCGCCATGGCGTCCACCGAGGCCAGCAGGTCCGGATCGATCACCCAGGTGATGTCGAGGTCCTTGCCCAGCTCCAGCATCCGGGCCAGCCGGCCGCCCGGCTCGAGGTCCTTGGCGAGGTCGTCGTCGAGAAAGACCGGTGTCTGTAGCTCTCCGGCGCCCGTCCGGGCCGTCATGTGGACCGTGGACAGCAGCGGCCACAGGAACGTGGTCTTCGTCCTGGTGTCGGCCTCGGACGGCTGCCAGGGCAGGAAGGTCCGCTGGATGCCGAGCGTCTGGTCCCAGGGCTGTGCGGAGGTCTGGCCGGAGAGAGCGACCCCGAACTCGTAGACGCCGTCCTGACCGAGGTCGAGCTTGTCCACCGGGACGGAGATGTCGAAGTGCTCGGCGACGCCCGGGGGCAGCTCGGCGAACTTCTCCCCGTACTTCCCGTCGACCTCGGTCCCGGTGCCGAGCTGGAGGTCGTCGGAGCGCCGGGAGACGGCGTCGATCGCCGAGCGGGTGTTCAGCAGGGGGCCCACCCGCAGGCCCACCTGGGCGTCGGTGACGGTCTGCTTGCCGGTGTTGGTCACCGTGCCGGACACCGTCAGCGTGTCCCCGTCGGTGGGGGCGCTGGGGCTGAGCGAGTCGAGTGAGACGGACACCGTGTCGCCGCCGGCGGCCTGCGCGGGTGCGGCCGCGGGCAGCTGGAGCAGCCCGGCCAGCAGAGGCGCCCCGGCGAGCAGCGCACCTGTGCGCCGCAGCCACCGGCACGCAGGTGAGGCAGTGGTCCCCTGGAAGTCAGCCGCCTCGGCCACGCGCTCGCCCGTCCCTCGTCGTCGTCAGTGGTCGTCGGAATGTGCGTCCACGCATGGTAACGATGCCCGCTGAGCGGAAGTGCCGCGGAGTAGGTCACAAGATCGGGACAGGGCCGTGGCCCGTCCTCTATATCCAGTATCGAGCGGAGCGCAGGTGTACGCCGCAAGCGCAGCCCTTGTGCGGGTATGGAGTGAGGCGTCCGCGCCCCTCATATGAGGGCGCCCCCGGCGGCCCGGGCCACGTACCCTCTTCTGTTGTGCCGAACCCCAACGAAGACACTCCCGCTGCCCTCAGCCAGGCGCAGCAGCGCGCGGTGAGCGAGCTGCTGCGGGTGGCCCCTGTCGCCGACGACCTCGCCCGCCGCTTCCAGGAGGCGGGGTTCTCGCTCGCCCTGGTGGGCGGCTCGGTCCGGGACGCGCTGCTCGGCCGGCTCGGGAACGACCTGGACTTCACCACGGACGCCCGCCCCGAGGACGTACTGAAGATCGTCCGGCCATGGGCGGACGCCGTCTGGGAGGTCGGGATCGCCTTCGGCACGGTCGGCGCGCAGAAGGACGGCTACCAGATCGAGGTGACCACCTACCGGTCGGAGGCGTACGACCGCACCTCGCGCAAGCCGGAGGTGTCGTACGGCGACTCCATCGAGGAGGACCTGGTCCGCCGCGACTTCACGGTCAACGCGATGGCCGTGGCCCTGCCGGAGAAGGAGTTCATCGACCCGCACCGGGGTCTGGAGGACCTCGCGGCCCGGGTGCTGCGGACGCCCGGCACGCCGGAGGAGTCGTTCTCGGACGATCCGCTGCGGATGATGCGGGCCGCCCGGTTCGCCGCCCAGCTGGACTTCGTGGTCGCCCCCGAGGTCGTCGCCGCGATGAAGGGGATGGCCGGGCGCCTCGAGATCGTCTCGGCCGAGCGGGTCCGGGACGAGCTGAACAAGCTTGTTCTTTCCGCCCACCCGCGCAAGGGCCTGGCCCTGCTGGTCGAGACCGGGCTCGCCGATCACGTCCTGCCCGAGCTGCCGGCCCTGCGTCTGGAGCGTGACGAGCACCACCGGCACAAGGACGTCTACGAGCACACGCTGATCGTGCTGGAGCAGGCCATCGCGCTGGAGGAGGACGGTCCCGACCTCGCGCTGCGCCTGGCCGCGCTGCTGCACGACATCGGAAAGCCGCGGACACGCCGCTTCGAGAAGGACGGCCGGGTCTCGTTCCACCACCACGAGGTGGTCGGGGCGAAGATGACCAAGAAGCGGATGACGGCTCTGAAGTACTCCAACGAGCTGGTGAAGGACGTCTCACAGCTGGTCGAACTTCATCTCCGCTTCCACGGCTACGGCACCGGGGAGTGGACCGACTCGGCGGTCCGCCGCTACGTCCGTGACGCCGGTCCGCTGCTGGACCGCCTGCACAAGCTGACGCGCTCCGACTGCACCACCCGGAACAAGCGCAAGGCATCCGCACTGTCCCGCGCCTACGACGGCCTGGAGGAGCGCATCGCGCAGCTTCAGGAGCAGGAGGAGCTGGACGCGATCCGCCCGGACCTGGACGGTAACCAGATCATGGAGATTCTGGGCGTCGGTCCCGGTCCTGTCGTCGGCAAGGCGTACAAGCACATGCTGGAGCTGCGCCTGGAGCACGGCCCGATGGAGCACGACGCTGCGGTATCGGCCCTCAAGGAGTGGTGGGCCGAGCAGGGCTGAGGACGGAGCACGGGTCATGTTTCACGTGAAACATGACCCGTGCGGGATGCGCCGAGGGGCGATGTTTCACGTGAAACATCGCCCCTCGGTACGTCTCCCTTACTTCTTGTAGTCCTTCAGGCAGAGCAGGAAGTCATCGCTCTTGCTGCTCTCGGTGTACGTGTACTGGAAGTCCTTGGCCTCGGCCTCGCACTTGGCAGAAGCCGTGACGTCGGTGAGGAACTTGCCCTTGACCTTGGCCAGCACCACGTACTGAGCCTTCGACGAGCCGCAGTCGACGACCTCGAGGTCCGGGCTCGTGTCGCTGCCACTGCCCCGGTGCATGCAGTCGCCGACCTTGGCGGTGTCCGCGTCGTCCCGGCTGGCTATGTAGCCGCCGATACCCAAACCGATGACGGCCACGACGATGACGATGTTCTTGATCGTCTTGAAGCCGACCTTGCGCTTCGGCTGCGGGGGCACGGGAGCGTACGGGGCGCCGGGCTGCGGCGGGTACGAAGCCTGGCCCTGGGGCGGATAGCCACCCTGAGGCGGGTACGGGCCCTGCCCCTGGGGCGGGTAGCCACCCTGCGGCGGGTACGGAGCCTGGCCCTGGGGCGGCGGAGTAGTCACTTTAAGGTCCCCCTGGAACGTGGGTGCGCATGGCGCGAGGTAAGACCCACGTAAGTTAGCCGCTCCCACTGACAACCCTGTAACTCAGAGGAACTCTGTATCTCCGATGTGACACTTACCGGAGTTCAAAGCGGGCCATAGCCGCAGCAACTGCTCCGTAGACGAAGGACACCGTGACCACCAGGACCACCGAGCGGCCGTCCGGCGGGAGCATCAGGGCGGCCACACCGGCTGCGCCCACGAAGGCGACATTGAAGAGGACGTCGTAGACGGAGAAGACACGGCCCCGGAAGCCGTCCTCGACGCATGCCTGGACGATCGTGTCGGTGGAGATCTTGGCGCCCTGGGTGATCAGGCCCAGCACGAAGGCCGCGACCAGTAGCGGGCCCGTGGCGAACGGAAGGCCGAGGGCGGGTTCCAGTACGGCGGCGCAGGCAGCGCACACCACGATCCACCACCCGGGGCCGAGCCGGCCCGCCGCCCATGGCGTCACCACGGCGGCCGCGAAGAAACCCGCCCCGGACACCGCGACCGCGAGCCCCAGCAGCCTGAGTCCGTCCTCGGGGGTCGAGGCGAGGTGATACCGGCACAGCATGAGCAGCAGGACGAGGAGTGCGCCGTAGCAGAAGCGCATCAGAGTCATCGCGGCGAGCGCCCAGGCCGCCTCTCTGCGCCGGGGCGCGGCCAGATGCCGGACGGCGGCGAGCAATTCGCGGGCCGTGACGGCGAGCACGGTCCGCAGCTGCGGCCGCACCGCTTCCCGGTCGGGGCCGAGCAGCGCGGGCGCCAGGCTCAGGGACGTCAGGCCGGCGCACAGATAGAGGAAGGCTCCCAGCAGCACCACCACGGCGTCGGAGTTCGACACCACGAGCCGCACCAGGAAGGCCAGACCGCCGCCGGCGGTCGCGGCCAGCGTTCCGGCGGTCGGGGAGAGTGAGTTGGCCAGCACCAGCCGCTCGGTGTCGACCACACGCGGCAGCACGGCGGACAGACCCGCCAGGACGAAGCGGTTGACGGCCGTGACGCACAGCGCGGAGGCGTAGAACAACCAGTCGGGTACGTGCGTGACCATCAGCACGGCGGTGGACGCGGCCAGCAGGGCGCGCAGCAGATTGCCGTAGACGAAGACCTGCCGCCGCCGCCAGCGGTCCAGCAGCACGCCCGCGAAGGGGCCGACGAGAGAGTAGGGAAGCAGCAGGACCGCCATCGCCGAAGCGATCGCCGTGGCCGAGGTCTGCTTCTCCGGGGAGAAGACGACGTACGCGGCGAGCGCGACCTGGTACACGCCGTCCGCGCCCTGGGACAGGAGGCGGATGTACAGCAGGCGTCGGAAGTTCCGCAGGCGCAGCAGGACGCGCAGGTCACGGACGACGGGCATGGGGCACAGCCTCACATATGCGGAGGGTCCCCAGGTCGGAAAACCCGGGGACCCTCACCGCCCTGGCAGGAGCGTTCCGTCCGGCGCGTGGTGCGCGCCGTGTGCCGACCTAGCGCTCGACCTCACCGCGGATGAACTTCTCGACGTTCTCGCGGGCCTCGTCGTCGAAGTACTGGACCGGCGGGGACTTCATGAAGTAAGAGGACGCCGACAGGATCGGGCCCCCGATGCCGCGGTCCTTGGCGATCTTCGCGGCGCGCAGGGCGTCGATGATGACACCCGCGGAGTTCGGGGAGTCCCAGACCTCGAGCTTGTACTCCAGGTTCAGCGGGACGTCACCGAAGGCACGGCCCTCGAGGCGGACGTAGGCCCACTTGCGGTCGTCGAGCCAGGCGACGTAGTCGGACGGGCCGATGTGGACGTTCTTCTCGCCGAGGTCCCGGTCCGGGATCTGGGAGGTGACGGCCTGCGTCTTGGAGATCTTCTTGGACTCCAGGCGCTCGCGCTCGAGCATGTTCTTGAAGTCCATGTTGCCGCCGACGTTCAGCTGCATCGTGCGGTCCAGGATGACGCCCCGGTCCTCGAACAGCTTCGCCATGACGCGGTGCGTGATGGTGGCACCGACCTGCGACTTGATGTCGTCGCCGACGATCGGGACGCCTGCCTCGGTGAACTTGTCCGCCCACTCCTTGGTGCCGGCGATGAAGACCGGAAGGGCGTTGACGAAGGCGACCTTGGCGTCGATGGCGCACTGCGCGTAGAACTTCGCAGCGTCCTCGGAGCCGACGGGCAGGTAGCAGACGAGGACGTCGACCTGCTTGTCCTTCAGGATCTGGACGACGTCGACCGGCGCGGCCTCCGACTCCTCGATGGTCTCGCGGTAGTACTTGCCGAGACCGTCGAGGGTGTGGCCGCGCTGGACGGTGACTCCGGTGGAGGGCACGTCGCAGATCTTGATGGTGTTGTTCTCGGAGGCGCCGATGGCGTCCGCCAGGTCGAGGCCGACCTTCTTGGCGTCCACGTCGAACGCGGCGACGAACTCGACGTCACGCACGTGGTAGTCACCGAACTGCACGTGCATCAGGCCGGGGACCTTGGACGCCGGGTCGGCGTCCTTGTAGTACTCGACTCCCTGCACCAGCGACGCGGCGCAGTTGCCCACGCCGACGATGGCTACGCGAACCGAACCCATTCCGGTTGCTCCCTGTGTGTACGAGTGAGGCCCTGAGTGGCGCTCACGTGGCGGTGTCGCCGGGCGTATCCGTCCGGGGGGTGTCCCCGGGACGGGGCAGGCCGCCCGTCGCTCCATATGTGGTGTCCTGCTGAGCGGACCCCCCGGACTCGGACCCCTTCAGGTCCCGCCCGGCCCGCTCGCTCTCGATGAGCTCGTTCAGCCAGCGCACTTCGCGCTCCACGGACTCCATTCCGTGGCGCTGGAGCTCAAGCGTGTAGTCGTCGAGGCGCTCCCGCGTGCGCACCAGGGAGGCACGCATCTTCTCCAGGCGCTCCTCCAGGCGGCTGCGCCGGCCCTCCAGCACGCGCATGCGCACATCGCGCGAGGTCTGCCCGAAGAAGGCGAACCGTGCGGCGAAGTGCTCGTCCTCGTACGCGTCGGGGCCGGTCTGTGAGAGCAGCTGCTCGAAGTGCTCCTTACCTTCTGCCGTCAATCGGTACACGATCTTTGCTCGGCGTCCGGCGAGGGAGACGGCGTCCTCGTGGGTGTTGCCCGGCTCCTCGATCAACCAGCCGCTGGTGACCAGCGTCTTGAGACAGGGGTAGAGGGTTCCGTAGCTGAACGCCCGGAACACACCCAGGGACGTGTTGAGTCGTTTGCGCAGCTCATAGCCGTGCATCGGTGACTCGCGCAGCAGTCCGAGTACGGCGAACTCAAGAATGCCGGAACGCCGGCTCATGATCGCCTCCTCTCGGCCCACCGCGTCTTTATGTCGTGCTGATGTATCGACTCGATACATCAGCACGATAGAACGGCCTTCCGCATGCGACAAGAGGGAGGACGGTGAACGGGATCACATCACTGATTCAGAGGTGCCGAGTTGCCTGATTTGGGGTGAAGTTCAGGGCTAGGAGGGTTTTGGCGGTGCGTAGTCTGTGCGGCAAGCACACCACCGGGAACCACGCGACGCCTGGGGAGCGTCGTGGTCCTCGGTGCAGTACGGGTGAATGCAGCAACGACCTCATCCGTACTTCGGGGGGACCGGAAACCAGCCGCCGTTTCCAGGCGCGCACAGATGGGCGCCTGCCCGAGGAGTAGTCGTTCGATGAGCGAGCACCGTCGCAAACCGCCGCCGCCGCAGGGAGGCGGACGTGCCGCGGCCCGACGAGGCCAGCCCGGCCCGTCCTCCGGCCACCGTGCGGCGCCGAGCGGCGCCACCGGGTCTTCCGCCGACTCCCAGGGGTCCCGTTCCTATGGGCCGGACTCCCAGGGCTCGGGGGGTGAGGAGCGCCCCTACGGCGGCCGTGCCGAGGCACGCCGGGCGGCGCAGAGAGGCGGCGGCCGGCGCAGGGCCGCCGACAACGCGGGCCCGGGCGGCCGGCGTGGCGGCCCGGGCGGACCGGCCGGCCCCGGGCGCGGCCGAGGCCGTGCGGCGGCAGCGCCCGCCAAGAAGCGGTTCATCGACTACCCCCGCGCGGGCAAGTACGGCTGGCACCGCTGGGTGCCGTCGTGGAAGCTCGTCTCCGGCATGTTCATCGGCTTCGTCGGCTGCCTGGTCGCCATCGCCGGCATCGGCTTCGCGATGGTGCGGGTCCCCAGCGAGAACATCGCCGCCCAGTCGCAGAACAACGTCTACTACTGGGCCGACGGCAGCCAGATGGTGGCCACCGGCACCGGTGTGAACCGCCAGAACGTCACCATCGACAAGATCCCCGAGGCCATGCAGTGGGCCGTGATCTCGGCGGAGAACAAGAGCTTCTACCAGGACTCGGGCGTCGACCCCATGGGTATCGCGCGCGCCCTGGCCAACATGGCGACGGGCGGTCAGACGCAGGGTGGTTCGACCATCACCCAGCAGTTCGTCAAGAACACGTACCTCAGCCAGGACCAGACCGTCACCCGCAAGTTCAAGGAGATGTTCATCTCCATAAAGGTGGGTACGAAGTTCGACAAGCAGAGGATCCTTCAGGGGTACCTGAACACCTCGTACTACGGCCGTGGCGCCTACGGCATCCAGGCCGCCGCCCAGACCTACTACGGCAAGGACGCGGTCGAACTCAAGCCGTCCGAGTGCGCCTTCCTCGCCGCGCTGCTGAAGGGGCCGACGTACTACGACCCGGCCGGCAACGGCGACCTCGACCCGAACGCGAACGCGAAGGACAACCGCAGGCGTTCGGAGGAGCGCTGGTCCTGGATCCTCGGTGAGATGCACAAGGACAAGCACCTTGGCGACGCCCAGTACCAGGAGGCCATCAAGAAGTACCCGACGCCCGAGGGCCGCAAGGCGACCAAGGGCATGACCGGCCAGATCAGCTACCTGGTCGACACCGCCAAGAAGTACGTCCTGAACCACTCCGACAACATCACGGAGACGCAGTTCGACAGGGGCGGCTACCAGATCTACACGACCTTCCAGAAGGCCAAGGTCAACGCCCTGAGCGAGGCCGTCAAGAAGATCCAGAAGGAGCGGCTGCACCCCAAGACCGAACCGAAGGACAAGTACGTCCAGTTCGGCGCGGCGTCGGTGAAGCCCAACGACGGAGCGATCGTCGCCCTCTACGGCGGTGACGGTTACGAGAACGGCCACTTCACCAACAACGCCGACACCTCCGGTGTCCCCGTCGGTTCGACGTGGAAGCCGTTCGTGCTGGCCGCGGCCATGAAGTACGGGACGTACAAGGACCCCGGGCAGGCCGTCTCCCCGCTGAGCAAGTACAACGGCAACGACCATCTCAAGGTCAGGAAGCCGGATGGGTCGTACTACCTGAAGAAGGACAACTCGACCTTCTATCAGATGAACGAGGGCCCCAAGCCCTGGGGCTACATCACCCTGCGCAAGGCGATGGAGCAGTCCATCAACACCCCGTTCGTGCAGCTCGGCGTCGACGTGGGAATGGCCAATGTGCGGGATGTCGCGCAGTCGACCGGCATCCTCCCCGACACCATGTCGAAGGACCTGAACCCGTCCTTCGCCATCGGTACCTCCACGCCCAGCGCGATCCGCATGGCCGACGCGTACGCGACGTTCGCCGCGTCCGGCAAGCAGGCCGACCCCTACTCGGTCACCGCCGTCAAGTACAACGGCACGGACCAGCCGGGCTTCGAGAAGCCGAAGAAAAAGGAGGCGTTGTCGCCGGACATCGCCGACAACGTCACGAACGTTCTGGAGAACGTCATCCAGAACGGTACGGGTCAGAACGCCAAGGCTCTGGGCCGTACGGCGGCGGGCAAGACCGGTACCACCGACAAGAACAAGTCGGCCTGGTTCGTCGGGTACACCCAGCAGCTGTCGACCTCGGTGGCGATGTTCCGTGAGAACCCCAAGGACCACGAGCTGCTCTCCATGAACGGCACGGCAGGCAAGGACTCCATTCACGGTGGTGACATCCCGACCTCGGTCTGGACCGAGTACATGCTGGCCGCGCTGAAGAACCAGAACGACCCGGGCTTCCCCGATCCCGTCAAGATCGGCACGGTCCAGGACGAGGCCGGCGCCCCGTCCCCGACCCCGTCGCCCACCATCACGCCGAGCCAGACCCCGAGCGAGTCGGCGTCCCCGTCGCCGAGCGAGTCGGCCAGCCCGTCCCCGTCGCCGAGCGACTCCTGCCAGTTCGCCTGGGGCGGCAACTGCGGCGGCAACGGCGGCGCCAATGGCGGAAACGGCGGCCAGGGCGGCACGACCGGAGGAATCACGCCCACGCCGACCGGCACGGACACGACCAGTCCAGGTGGCAGTACCAGGGGCAACGGCAACGGAGGCATCTTCGGAGGCCAGAACGGCTAGCCGAGCCACCCGACCGATTGGCGGTCATTTCGACCGGCACGGGTGTTTCACGTGAAACATGGGCCGCCGCACCGACGAGGTGCGGCGGCCCTCGGCGTTTTCTCAGAGAGGTACGGCAGGATGTGGCCCATGCCCAGTGCAGAAACGACGCCCGCGCGCGTGCACGAGCCGGATCCGGTACGGCCGACCAGGGAGGACGAGGTCGCCGCGGCCGGCAGTGAACTGATCGGCGGCCCCATCGGGCGGCGTGCCCTGCTCGGGACGTCCTGGTGGACGCCCGTGCGGGTCGTCGCGCTCGTGGCGATCGGCATGTTCGCCCTCGGCCTCGTCCAGAAGGCGCCCTGCTACGACGGCGCCTGGTTCTTCGGTGCCAGCTCGCAGTACACCCACGCCTGCTACTCGGACATCCCGCACCTCTACCAGGGGCGCGGCTTCGCCGACGGGCTCGTGCCGTACTTCGACAGACTCCCCGGCGACATGGACTACCTCGAATACCCGGTGCTGACCGGTGTGTTCATGGAGGTCGCCGCCTGGCTCACGCCGGGCAGCGGCAGCATCCAGCACAGGGAGCAGTGGTACTGGTTCGTCAACTCCGGGATGCTGATGGTCTGCGCGGTGGTCATCGCCGTGTGTGTGACCCGTACGCACCGCCGGCGCCCCTGGGACGGTCTGCTGGTCGCCCTGGCGCCCGCCTTCGCCCTGACCGCCACCATCAACTGGGACCTCCTGGCGGTCGCCCTGACAGCCGCCGCGATGTTCATGTGGTCGCGAGGCCGTGCCGGCGCCTTCGGGGTGCTGCTGGGCCTCGCCACGGCCGCCAAGCTCTATCCCGTCCTCCTGCTCGGCCCGCTGTTCGTGCTGTGCTGGCGGGCCGGCAAGTGGCGGGAGTTCTTCCTGGCGGCGGGCGGCGCCGTCGCCGCGTGGCTCGTGGTGAACCTGCCCGTGATGTGGTTCGCCTTCAAGGGCTGGTCGAAGTTCTACACGTTCAGCCACGACCGGGGCGTCGACTTCGGCTCCTTCTGGCTGATCTGGGCGCAGAACTCCAGCCATCCGCCCACCACCAGTTTCGTGAACCACGTGGCCTTGGCGCTGGTGATCCTGTGCTTCCTCGGCATCGGAGCGCTGACACTGACCGCCCCCCGCCGGCCCCGCTTCGCCCAGCTCGCGTTCCTGATGGTGGCGGCCTTCATCCTCACCAACAAGGTCTACTCCCCGCAGTACGTCTTGTGGCTGATCCCGCTGGCCGCCCTCGCCCGGCCCAAGTGGCGGGACTTCCTGATCTGGCAGGCGTGCGAGGTGGCGTACTTCCTGGGCATCTGGATGTACCTCGCCTACACGACCAGCGGCGACGCCCACAAGGGCCTGCCGACGCACGGCTACCAGTGGGCGATCGTGCTTCACCTGCTGGGCACGATGTACCTGTGCGCCGTCGTCGTCCGGGACATCCTCATGCCGGAGCGGGACGTGGTGCGCCGGTCCGGGGACGACGATCCCTCGGGCGGGGTCCTCGACGGCGCGGAGGACGCGTTCGTGCTGGGCGCGGCGTCCCATCCCCCTCGGCACGCGGCCCACGTCGGCGCGCCGCAGGTCGACTGGGGGCGGCCGGGATCACCGCCGTACGAGGACCGTTCGCTCTGAGTGAACCCGCCCCTTGAGGGCATGAAGAAGGCCGTGCACGAGATGCGTGCACGGCCTTTTCGCTTCGGCGGCCCGAAGGGAAACCGGGCCGGGCTCGTACCGCGTACTAGCGGTCCACGAGGCGGTCGAACTGCGTGGTGGTGTGCCGCAGATGGGCCACCAGCTCGTCACCGACCTTCGGTTCGGGGGCGTCCGAGGGCACGAACAGGATCGACACCTGCATGTGCGGCGGCTCGGCGAACCAGCGCTGCTTGCCGCCCCAGACGAACGGGGAGAGGTTGCGGTTCACCGTGGCGAGACCGGCCCGTGCGACGCCCTTGGCGCGCGGCATGACGCCGTGCAGGGCCTTCGGGGCCTCCAGGCCCACCCCGTGCGACGTACCGCCCGCCACGACCACCAGGAAGCCGTCCGAGGCCGCCTTCTGCTGCCGGTAGCCGAAGCGGTCGCCCTTGGCCACGCGCGTGACGTCCAGGACGGCACCGTGGTACTCGGTGGCCTCGTGGTCCCCCAGCCACAGCCGGGTTCCGATCCGGGCGCGGAAGCGGGTCTGCGGGAACTGCTGCTGGAGCCGGGCGAGTTCCTCGGCCTTGAGGTGGCTGACGAACATCGTGTGCAGCGGCAGCCGGGCCGCGCGCAGCCGGTCCATCCAGCCGATGACCTCCTCGACGGCGTCCGAGCCGTCGGTACGGTCCAGCGGCAGGTGGATGGCGAAGCCCTCCAGGCGGACGTTCTCGATGGCCTGGTGCAGCTGCGGCAGGTCCTGCTCGCTGATGCCGTGCCGCTTCATCGAGGACATCACCTCGATGACGACACGGGCGCCGACGAGGCCGTACACGCCGTCGATCGACGACACGGAGCGGACCACGCGGTCCGGCAGCGGCACGGGCTCCTCGCCGCGCCGGTACGGCGTGAGCACCAGCAGGTCACCGCCGAAGTAGTCCTTGATGCGTGCGGCCTCGTACGTGGTGCCGACGGCGAGGGTGTCGGAGCCGAGGCGCGTGGCCTCTTCCGCCAGCCGTTCGTGTCCGAAGCCGTAGCCGTTGCCCTTGCAGACCGGGACGAGGCCCGGGAACTGCTCCTGCACGTGCTTGTGGTGCGCCCGCCAGCGCGCGGTGTCGACGTAGAGCGTGAGCGCCATGGCCGGACCCGGGACCTTTCTCGTGGCTGCGGTGGAGAGGGGAGAGCTGTGAAGGCTATGGAATCAAACGTCCCGGCTCAACGGCGCGACATGTAGATGTCGAGCGCCTTGTGGAGCAGCTTGTTCAGCGGGAAGTCCCACTCGCCGAGGTACTCGGCGGCCTGGCCGCCCGTGCCGACCTTGAACTGGATCAGGCCGAAGAGGTGGTCGGTCTCGTCCAGCGAGTCGGAGATGCCGCGCAGGTCGTAGACGGTGGCGCCGAGCGCGTAGGCATCGCGCAGCATCCGCCACTGCATGGCGTTGGAGGGCCTGACCTCACGGCCGATGTTGTCGGAGGCGCCGTAGGAGTACCAGACGTGGCCGCCGACGATCAGCATGGTCGCCGCCGACAGGTTCACGCCGTTGTGGCGGGCGAAGTACAGCCGCATGCGGTTGGGGTCCTCGGTGTTGAGGGCCGTCCACATGCGCTGGAAGTACGACAGCGGGCGCGGCCGGAAGTGGTCGCGCACGGCGGTGATCTCGTACAGGCGCTGCCACTCGGCGAGGTCCTGGTAACCGCCCTGGACCACCTCGACGCCGGCCTTCTCGGCCTTCTTGATGTTGCGGCGCCACAGCTGGTTGAAGTTCTTGTGGACCTCTTCCAGGGAGCGGCCCGCCAGCGGCACCTGGAAGACGTAGCGGGGCTGCACGTCGCCGAAGCCGGCGCCGCCGTCCTCGCCCTGCTGCCAGCCCATACGGCGCAGCTTGTCGGCCACCTCGAAGGCGCGCGGCTCGATGAAGTCGGCCTCCATGTCGCGCAGGCGCTTCACGTCCTGGTCCTGGATGCCCTTCTTGATGGTCTCCGCGTTCCAGCGGCGGATGATCACCGGCGGGCCCATCTTCACGGAGAAGGCGCCCTGCTGCTTGAGGTGGGCCAGCATCGGCTGGAGCCAGTCGTCCAGGTTCGGCGCGAACCAGTTGATGACCGGGCCCTCGGGGAGATAGGCGAGGTAGCGCTTGATCTTGGGCAGCTGGCGGTACAGGACCAGGCCCGCGCCGACCATCTCGCCCGTGCGCTCGTCGAACCAGCCGAGGCTCTCCGTGCGCCACTCCGCCTTCACATCGGCCCAGGCCGGGACCTGCATGTGGCTCGCCGACGGCAGGCTCTGGATGTAGGCCAGATGCTGCTCGCGGCTGATGGTCCTCAGGGTCAGGCTCATGTCGGGGCGCTCCTCGGGCTGGTGTGTCCCCATGGGTACAGGGGCTCCGGCTCTCGCGCCGAAGCCTACTGCGCCTTGCGAGCGCCCCGACTGGGGCGTACGGCACCTTCCGCCCCGGCCTTGGAGCCGCCGGGGCGTTTCGTGGTGTCGGTTGGGGCGCCGTCAGGGGTGACGGCGGGCGGGCTCAGCTGCCGATGATGCCGCCGAAGAGTCCGCCGTGTGCCATGCCGATCAGGAAGCCGATGCCCGCGGCACCGAGACCCAGGATGAGACCGGTCCGCTGACGCGTGGTCTCCGAGACCCACTGTCCGTACGCGCCGACGACGAGCCCGAGCAGCCCCGTCCAGGAAGTGAGGAGATGGAGGCTGTGGAAGAAGGACGTGATGAACGACAGCACGCCCAGGACCAGCGTGATCGCCATAAGGGAGTTCTGGAGCGGATGAGCCTTGCCGTCGCTGGCGAACAGGGATCCAGCGGTGTTGGGTCGCAATGCCTGCTGTGCCATGTGGCACCTCCTGCGGATCGCGGCGCACTGTAGCGCCATACACACCCGATGTGTACAGATTGGCGGTCCGCACCGCCGGATTTCAACCGGAAGCCGCTGTGCAGGTAGTCTGTACCGTCTGCACCGGTGTCTGCCCAGACCTTTCGGGGTCACTGCGGGGATCCCCAGCGGAGCCCCCGATTGTCAGTGGTGGCCGATACCGTTGCGTACGCATCACAACCCTCCTGCCACGGAACGACCGTGGCCGCTGAGTCCAAAGGAGGTGGGTTCCACATGCGTCACTACGAGGTGATGGTCATCCTCGACCCCGATCTGGAGGAGCGCGCTGTCGCCCCCCTGATCGAGAACTTCCTCTCCGTCGTCCGTGAGGGCAACGGCAAGGTGGAGAAGGTCGACACCTGGGGCCGTCGTCGTCTCGCGTACGAGATCAAGAAGAAGCCCGAGGGCATCTACTCGGTCATCGACCTGCAGGCCGAGCCTGCGGTCGTGAAGGAGCTCGACCGCCAGATGAACCTGAACGAGTCGGTCCTCCGGACCAAGGTCCTCCGCCCCGAGACCCACTGAGCTTTCCCGCTCAGCTGATCTCGGGATTCGAGTAGCAAGCAAGCAGCCAGAGCAAACCCGCCGAGAGGTTCCCCATGGCAGGCGAGACCGTCATCACGGTCGTCGGCAATCTTGTCGACGACCCCGAGCTGCGCTTCACCCCGTCCGGTGCGGCGGTCGCGAAGTTCCGCGTCGCTTCCACGCCCCGCACCTTCGACCGCCAGACGAACGAGTGGAAGGACGGCGAGAGCCTGTTCCTGACCTGCTCGGTCTGGCGTCAGGCGGCGGAGAACGTCGCCGAGTCGCTCCAGCGAGGCATGCGCGTCATCGTGCAGGGCCGGCTGAAGCAGCGGTCCTACGAGGACCGTGAGGGCGTCAAGCGCACGGTCTACGAGCTGGACGTCGAGGAAGTCGGCGCCAGCTTGCGCAACGCCACGGCCAAGGTCACCAAGACCGCCGGTGGCGCTCGCGGTGGCCAGGGTGGTTACGGCGGCGGTGGCGGCCAGGGTGGCGGCAGCTGGGGTGGAAACTCCGGCGGCGGCCAGCAGGGCGGCGGCGCTCCTGCCGACGACCCGTGGGCGACCGGCGCTCCCGCCGGTGGCAACCAGGGCGGTGGCGGCGGCTGGGGTGGAAACTCCGGCGGCGGCGGTGGCGGCGGCTACTCGGACGAGCCCCCCTTCTAGGTCCTCGGACCGAGGGTGGGTCGTACCCAAACTTCTTGATCACACAGGAGAAACACCATGGCGAAGCCGCCTGTGCGCAAGCCGAAGAAGAAGGTCTGCGCTTTCTGCAAGGACAAGGTCACGTACGTGGACTACAAGGACACGAACATGCTGCGGAAGTTCATTTCCGACCGCGGCAAGATCCGTGCCCGCCGCGTGACCGGCAACTGCACGCAGCACCAGCGTGACGTCGCCACGGCCGTCAAGAACAGCCGTGAGATGGCGCTGCTGCCCTACACGTCCACCGCGCGCTAAGGGAAGGGTGACCGAAACATGAAGATCATCCTCACCCACGAGGTCTCCGGCCTCGGTGCCGCCGGCGACGTTGTCGACGTCAAGGACGGCTACGCTCGCAACTACCTGATCCCGCGGAAGTTCGCTATCCGCTGGACCAAGGGTGGCGAGCAGGACGTGGCGCAGATTCGCCGCGCCCGCAAGATCCACGAGATCCAGACCATCGAGCAGGCCAACGCTGTGAAGGCCCAGCTCGAGGGCGTCAAGGTCCGTCTGGCCGTCCGCTCCGGCGACGCCGGTCGTCTCTTCGGTTCCGTCACTCCGGCCGACATCGCTTCCGCGATCAAGGCTTCCGGTGGCCCCGAGGTCGACAAGCGCCGCATCGAGCTGTCCGCCCCGATCAAGACCCTGGGCGCCCACGAGACGTCCGTGCGTCTGCACCCCGAGGTGGCCGCCAAGGTCAACATCGAGGTCGTCTCGGCGTGACGCCGCGCTCGGTCTGAGCAGCTGAGAGGGGCCGCCCCTATGGGGGCGGCCCCTCTTCGCGTCGGGGTTCTCTCCACTCTGGCGCCTTCGCATCGGCACCAGAGGCGCGGGCACGTCATGTTTCACGTGAAACCGGGACGGTGTGTGCCGGAATTCCGGGCCGCTGTGCCGCTCGGTCCGCTCAGCGGGACGCGCCCGTCACGATCCACCGGCCTGAGCGGGCGCGCAGCCACAGGGTCAGCATCCGGACCGCTATCATCAGCGCCATGGCCGCCCAGAGGGTCGTCAGTCCGCCGCCGATCGTGGGCACGAGCAGCGCCACCGGAGCGAACACCGCCAGGGTGACGACCATCGCCCGCGCCAGGTAGGGCCCGTCACCGGCGCCCATCAGGACACCGTCCAGGACGAAGACGATCCCGCACAGCGGCTGGGCGAGCGCCACCAGCAGGAGCGCCGGCAACGCCGTGTCCTTGACCACGGAGTCGTTGGTGAACAGTGGGAGGAACAGCGGACGGGCGGCCACCACGAGCAGGCCGAGCGCGACACCGGTCGCGATGCCCCACTGGAACATCCGGCGGCAGGCCTCGCGGGCAGCCAGGGCGTCGTTGGCTCCGAGGTAGCGGCCGATGATCGCCTGCCCGGCGATCGCGATCGCGTCCAGGGCGAAGGCCAGCAGGTTCCACAGGGACAGGACGATCTGGTGGGCGGCGATGTCGGCGTCACCGAGACGCGCGGCCATGGCCGTGGCGATCATGAGAATCGCCCGCAGGGACAGTGTGCGGACGAGCAGAGGAACACCGGCCTGGGCGGAGGCTCTGATGCCGGCGAGGTCCGGACGCAGAGAGGCCTGGTGACGCCGTGCTCCGCGCACGACCACCCGGAGATAGACGGCCGCCATGCCGCACTGCGTGATCACCGTGCCCCAGGCGGAGCCCGCGATGCCGAGTCCGGCGCCGTAGACGAGGAGCGCGTTGAGCGCGGCGTTGGTGATGAAGCCGGCGACGGCGACGTACAGCGGCGTTCTGGTGTTCTGCAGACCGCGCAGCACTCCGGTGGCGGCGAGGACGGTCAGCATCGCCGGTATGCCCAGCGCGGAGATGCGCAGGTACGTGGTGGCGTACGGAGCGGCGGTGGCGGAGGCGCCGAAGACGTCGACGATGCCGGGGGCCAGGGGAAGGACGAGTGCGATGACGGCGGCGCCGAGGAGCAGCGCCAGCCAGATGCCGTCCACGCCCTGGCGGAGGGCGGCCCGCAGATCGCCGGCGCCGACGCGGCGGGCCACGGCGGCCGTGGTGGCGTAGGCAAGGAAGACGAAGACGCTCACCGCGGTGGTGAGGAGGGCCGATGCCACTCCGAGGCCGGCGAGCTGGGCGGTTCCGAGATGGCCGACGATCGCACTGTCGGCCATGACGAAGAGGGGCTCGGCGACCAGTGCGCCGAAGGCCGGGACGGCCAGTGCGACGATCTCTCGATCGTGCCGCCGTCGGGTGGCTTCGGGGATCGCGGGAGCCTGTGTCATGAGCACTAATCTAATCGTCCACAGGTAAGAGATGCAATTGGCAGGCGACCCTTACTCTTGATCTCGGGGCGTGTCCTTTCGCGTCGCGTTCGAAGTGATCTTGGCCCGACTGGGGAAGTTTTTCTTCTGCACAGCCGGTGGACGATAAAAGACCAGGTCAGAGCGGCGTCTTGGGAGAGATGGAGGGCTTGTTCACAAGGCTGTCCACCGAGTCGTGCACAGGTTTCGGGGAGTTCTCCACAGCATCGGGGCGGTCGTCCACATGGCCTGTGGATAACCAGATTGGCTGACGGTGCCGAGAGGCCTACCGTTGTCCGGCGCCCCCTCCTTGCCTCGGCCCGGGAAACCCCACAAAACCGACGCGCCAGAACCGGAGTTGGGCCTCTCATTTGTCAGTGTCGTGCCCTACAAAAGAGGGCACGGCTAGGTCCGCCGTGCGGACGGGAGGAGGTGGCTCGGTGAGCATTTCCGAGCCCTTGGACGATCCGTGGGCCGACAGCGGACCCAGTGATCGTCTGCCCGCCTCCCGACGACGCGGTGACGTCCGCGGCCGTGACGAGCAGCACGACCGCGGCCGGGAGAGCAGCGGCTGGGACGGCGGGGGAACCGCCTTCGAGCGGGTTCCGCCGCAGGACCTGGACGCCGAGCAGTCCGTCCTCGGCGGCATGCTGCTGTCCAAGGACGCCATCGCCGACGTCGTCGAGATCCTCAAGGGCCACGACTTCTACAAGCCCGCGCACGAGACGATCTACCAGGCGGTCCTCGACGTCTACGCCAAGGGCGAGCCGGCAGACCCCATCACCATCGCCGCCGAACTGACCAAGCGCGGTGAGATCAACAAGGTCGGCGGCGCCGCCTATCTGCACACGCTCGTCCAGACCGTGCCGACGGCCGCGAACGCCGAGTACTACGCGGAGATCGTCCACGAACGCGCCGTCCTGCGCCGTCTCGTGGAGGCCGGCACCCGTATCACGCAGATGGGATACGCGGCCGACGGCGACGTCGACGAGATCGTCAACAGCGCCCAGGCCGAGATCTACGCCGTCACCGAGCAGCGCACCAGCGAGGACTACCTGCCGCTCGGCGACATCATGGAGGGCGCCCTCGACGAGATCGAGGCGATCGGCTCGCGCAGCGGCGAGATGACCGGTGTGCCCACCGGATTCACGGACTTCGACTCCCTGACCAACGGCCTGCACCCGGGCCAGATGATTGTCATCGCCGCGCGTCCCGCCATGGGTAAGTCCACCCTCGCGCTGGACTTCGCGCGGGCCGCGTCGATCAAGAACAACCTGCCGAGCGTCATCTTCTCCCTCGAAATGGGCCGCAACGAGATCGCGATGCGTCTGCTGTCCGCCGAGGCACGCGTTGCCCTGCACCACATGCGGTCCGGCACGATGACCGACGAGGACTGGACGCGCCTGGCCCGCCGGATGCCGGACGTCTCGGCAGCCCCGCTCTACATCGACGACTCCCCGAACCTGTCGATGATGGAGATCCGCGCCAAGTGCCGCCGCCTGAAGCAGCGCAACGACCTGAAGCTGGTCGTCATCGACTACCTCCAGCTGATGCAGTCCGGCGGCTCCAAGCGCGCCGAGAGCCGTCAGCAGGAGGTCTCGGACATGTCCCGTAACCTCAAGCTCCTCGCCAAGGAGCTGGAGATCCCGGTCATCGCGCTGTCCCAGCTCAACCGTGGTCCCGAGCAGCGCACCGACAAGAAGCCGATGGTCTCCGACCTGCGTGAGTCGGGCTCCATCGAGCAGGACGCGGACATGGTCATCCTGCTGCACCGCGAGGACGCCTACGAGAAGGAGTCACCGCGCGCCGGCGAGGCCGACCTGATCGTCGCCAAGCACCGTAACGGCCCCACGGCGACGATCACGGTCGCCTTCCAGGGTCACTACTCCCGCTTCGTGGACATGGCGCAGACCTGATCCGCCCGGCGGCCGCGCAAATGAACTCGACGCGCGCCGCCGCAGCGGATGGACTGGCCCCATGACGACATCTCAGGAAGAACTGCTCCCCGCGACCCGCCGGGCGCTGCTGCACCGGATCGCGGTCGCGCAGGCCGAAGGGCGGGCGCCCTCGCTGGTCGCCGCGGTCGTGCGGGGCGGGCGGGCCGTGTGGCACGGAGCCCGGACCTCGGTCGACGGGCACGGGCCGGACGAGAACGTGCAGTACCGGATCGGCTCCATCACCAAGACGTTCACCGCCGTGCTGGTGCTGCGGCTGCGCGACGAAGGTCTGCTGGATCTCGGTGATCCGCTGGAGAAGCATCTGCCCGGCACCGGAGCCGGCGAGGCGACCATCGCCGAACTCCTCGCCCACACGGCCGGGCTCGCCGCCGAGTCTCCCGCGCCCTGGTGGGAGCGGACCCCGGGCTCGCTGCGGCCCGAGCTGAGCGATGTTCTCGGCGAGCAACCCCTCCTGCATCCCGCCGGCCGGCGCCACCACTATTCCAACCCTGGCTACACCTTGCTCGGCGCGCTCGTGGAGGAACTGCGCGGGGCCCCTTGGGAGGAGGTGCTGCGCGCCGAGATCCTCGAACCGCTCGGGCTCCACCGCACGAGCGCCCAGCCCCAGGCCCCGCACGCGGGTGGCTGGGCGGTGCACCCCTGGGCCGACGCGCTGCTTCCTGAGCCGCTGGAGGATCTCGGCCGGATGGCGCCGGCCGGGCAGCTGTGGTCCACCACCGGTGACCTCGCGCGGTTCGCCGCCTTCCTCGCGGTGGGGGACGACCGTGTGCTGAGCGCTGAGTCCGTAGCGGAGATGCGCACCCCCGCGGCCCCGGCGGAAGCCGCGGACGTGATGGACGGGGCCACGTATGGCCTCGGCATGCAGATCCAGCGCCGGGCCGGCCGGCTCCTGGTGGGGCACTCCGGCTCGCTGCCCGGCTTCCTGGCGAATCTCACCATCAGCGTGGAGGACGACGTGGCCGCCGTGGTGCTGGCCAACTGCACCAGCGGTCCGCTGCTCGGAGCGCTGGGCGCCGACCTGGTCCGGATCGTCGCCGATGCCGAGCCGCGCATCCCCGAGCCGTGGCGGCCACTGCCTGAAGTCGACCAGGCGGTCCTGGAGTTGGCCGGGCAGTGGTACTGGGGCACCCATGCCTTCGCGGTGCGCGTGACGGCCGACGGCCTCCTCGCGCTGGGCCCGCTGACGGGTGGCGGGCGTCGAGCCCGCTTCCGCTCGAACGGTGACGGCACATGGACGGGTCTGGAGGGCTACTACGCCGGGGAGCTGCTCCAGCCCGTACGGCGCCCGGACGGGTCCGTGAGCCATCTCGACCTCGGGTCGTTCGTGTTCACCCGGCAGCCGTACGACACGGAGGCTCCCGTGCCTGGTGGGGTGGATCCGCAGGGGTGGCAGGGTATCGACCGGCCGTAGCCGGCGGCAGCGACAGGAAAGCGGCCTGTTTCACGTGAAACAGGCCGCTCTGTGCGCTACGCGCCGTGCGCGAGGGCAGGCATCAGAGAGACAGCTTGAAGCCCTCGTGCGAAGCGGTGAAACCGAGCCGTTCGTAGAAGCGGTGGGCGTCGGTGCGGGTCTTGTCGGACGTGAGCTGTACCAGGGGGCAGCCGAGGCTCCGTGCGGTGTCGATCGCCCACCGGATGAGCTCGCTGCCCAGCCCGCTGCCGCGCTCGTCCGCGTGGATGCGTACGGCCTCGATGATGGCGCGGGTCGCTCCCTTGCGGGCGAGCCCGGGAATGAGCGTGAGCTGCAGCGTCCCGATCACGCGGCCGCCGCGGACGGCGACGACGAGATGCTGGTTCGGATCCGTGTCCACACGCTCGAACGCGGCCAGGTACGGGGCAAGGTCGTTCGGCGACTCGCGCTGGGCGCCCAGCGGATCGTCGGCGAGCATGGCGACGATCGCCGGGACGTCGCCTTCGATCGCACGCCGTATTTCAAGATCTCCCATGGTCCGCACCCTACGCGGGCACCTTCCGCGACTCCACGACCCTTACCGGCAGCGCCAGTCCGGGCTGTGTGGCCGCCGCGTCCAGTGCCTGGCGCAGAGCGGTGTCATGGGCGGGTCGTGCCACGCGGAGGGTCAGCCCGCGGCCACCGTCAGCGGGGCGAACCGGCGTGTCCAGTCTCCCGGCAGGTCCGTGATGCCGTAGGTCATCACGGCGTTGAAGGCCACGGATTCAAGTCCCTGCTGCTTCGCCCAGGCCAGCAGTTCCTCGTGGCGTACGTCGATGTCCGTCCGCAGAGGCCGGTCGGTGTTGGCGGCGAGTGAGGCGAGGAGAGCCTTGGCCGTCTCCGCGTCCCGGGCGATCAGCGGACCCACGACATGGGTCTCCATGTTGGGCCAGGCGGCGGCGTAGCCGGTGATCCGGCCGCCGTCCTCCGACACGCGCAATTGGTCGGCGAAGGCGGGCAGGCGGGTGATGAGGGGGGTGCGGTCGGTGCCGAACACCTCCTCGTCGAGACGCAGGATCGAGGGCAGGTCCTCGGCCGTGGCGGCACGCGTCGCCACACCGGCCTCGGGCCCGCCCGGGACGAAGTGTCCACGGAGCATTTCCGCCCGGCCCGTGACCTTGAACCCCAGCTCCTCGTACAGCGGACGGCCGTTGGGCGTGGCATGCAGGGTCAGGGGCGTGGTGCCGTACGCCGATACGACATGACGCATCAGACGGCGCCCCACGCCCCTACGGGCATGGCGCTCGGCCACCAGGACCATGCCGATGGCGCCGAGATCCGGCCGCCCCCAGGGTCCGTACTCCGTGACGACGCACGCGGCGACGAGCCCGCCGTCCGGATCGTCGATGCCGTACCCCTTGCCGGCCGTGAGCAGGAAGCCCCACTTGTGTTCCTCGCGTGGCCACCCCCGGTCTTCGGACAGGTCGGCGCAGGCGGTCAGGTCCCGCGGAGTCAGACGACGGATGGGCATTGCGGCGAGAGAAGGAGTCGGCACGCAGGTCAGGCTGTCCGACCAGCACCCCTGGCGTCCACCTGTTTCGCCCCGGAGACATGATCTTTTGATCACGACGTGGCCCGGCGCACAGGTCCTGCACGGGCAGGGGGGTTTCACGTGAAACAACTCACGCCGGTTAGCCTCGGGCCTCATGGCGAGAATTCATCTCTTCGACCTCGACGGCACGTTGCTCCACGGCACCACCGCTCCGGTGGAGATTTCCCGGCAGTTGGGGCGGGAGGCCGAGACGGTGGCGCTGGACCGGGCGATAGCGGAGGGGCGGATAGGCCCGCCGGAGTACGCGGCCCAGGTGTACGACTTGTGGGCGGACCTGACCGAGGCGCATGTGCCCCCTGCCTTCGAGGCGGCACCGTGGCTGGCCCGGATCCGCGAGGTCTGGGCGGAGATCAGGAACAGGGGCGACTACTGCGCGGTGGTGTCCCTCTCGCCCTCCTTCTTCGTCGAGCGTCTCCTCGACTGGGGCGTGCACGCCGCCTACGGATCCCGCTTTCCCGCCGTGCCGTTCACCGAGCCCGTCGACCCTGCCGGAGTCCTCAGTGCGCCCGCCAAGGTGACCATTGCGGACCGGCTCTGCGAGGAGTTCGGCGTGGCTCGCGCGGACTGTGTCGCGTATGGCGACTCGCTATCGGACATGGATCTCTTCGCCGCCGTGCCGGTGTCCGTCGCCGTCAACGCCGACGCTCATCTGACGGGACTCGCCACGCACTCCTACACGGGGCAGGATCTGTGGGACGCCTACGCGCTGGTGAGCCGGCCCGCGTAGTCGATCCGTCTCTTGGCTTCTGGGCGAGGAGTTGACCGCCGCCGACCGCCTGGCGGGAGGACTAGCCGAGGTCGGGGGCGTGCATGGCGCGGACGCCCTCGATGTTGCCGTCCAGGTAGTGCCGCAGCGACAGCGGGACGAGGTGGACGGAGGCGATGCCGACTCGGGTGAACGGGATCCGGACGATCTCGTACTCGCCGGCCGGTGCGTCCACTTCGGGGCCGTGGCGCTGCGACGGGTCCATGGACTCCAGCCGGCAGACGAAGAAGTGCTGCACCTTCACGCCGGTCGCACCGCCGTCCTCGCCGATGTGCTCCACGGTGTCCACGAAGCAGGGCACCACGTCGGTGATCTTGGCGCCGAGTTCCTCGTGCACCTCACGATGCAGGGCGTCGACGACGGTCGGGTCCTCGGGCTCGACTCCGCCACCGGGGGTGACCCAGTAGGGATCGACGCCGGGCTTGGTGCGCTTGATCAGGATCAGGTTGTCACCGTCGAGCAGGACGGCACGGGCGGTGCGCTTGACCACGGGTCGGACGGTCATGGGAGAAATGTGGCCCGGCTGGTTCCACGTGAAACATCTCAGTGCGCCCAGGCCTGGACGCGCGGTGTGAGTCCCGGGGCAGGGCGCTCAGCCCCAGTTCGCGGCTGCCCGGTGGAGCCACTCGTGTGCTCGCGCGATGTGCGGCATGGCGAGCGTGCCGGTGCGCACCACCAGGAAGTACGTCCGCAGCGGCGGGACCGCCGGTTCGTGCAGCGTCACGACCTCCTCGCGGTCGAGAGCGGCCGCGCAGAGATAGCGGGGCAGCACCGCCAGGCCCGCGCCCGCGCTCGTGCAGGCGAGCACTGCGCGGAGGTCGGGGACGATCACGGTGCCCGAGGCGGCCGGGCGCGAGTCGAAGACGGAGGCCCAGTACCGCGCGACGAACGGCAGCGACTCGTGGACCTCGACGACGGGCAGGTTCTCCAGGGACGGAGCGCCCTTGAGCCTCAGTGCCTCCGGGGTGATCCGCTCCGCCCAGCGTGGCGCGGCGACCAGCACATGCTCCTCGTCGCACAGCGGGCCGGCGGTCAGCAGGGCCCCACGGGGCCGGGCGGTACTGATGGCGAGATCGTGGTGGCCGGCGGCCAGTCCCTCGAGTACCTCCTCGGCGGTGCCGAAGGAGGCGCGCAGCGCGAAGCCCTGGCCGTCGTCGCCGGTCAGTTCCGTGAGCGCGGGAAGGGCGCGTTCGGCGGTGAACTCCGGGGGACCGGCCAGGTGCAGGGTGCGCAGCGAGGACTCGTCGTCCAGGCCGCTCTCGGCGATCTCCACCAGGGCGTCGAGGTGGGGCGCGGCCTTGTGGGCGAGTTCGTCGCCCATCGTCGTGGGCGTCACTCCGCGGGCCTGGCGCAGGAACAGGGGGCGGCCCAGCTGGCGCTCCAGGGTGCGAATCTGGGAGGTGACGGCCGGCTGGGACAGGCCCAGCAGGGCGGCGGCTCGGGTGAAGGAACCGGCCCGGTGCACGGTGACGAAGGTGCGCAGCAAGGCCAGATCCATGACAGGCTCTCCCCTTCCCTGCCTTCCTCCGGCCCCCAGGCAGGCCCCAACTATAAATAAGTCGATAGGTTTCTGTCGTTACCGTGATTGGACACTGACGCAGAGTCAACTAGCCTTGTTCGCACGGTTCTTCGCGCGCGGAACCGCCGACGGTCCGAGCCACGAGGGGGGAGGCTCGGACCGTCCCCGTATCGGCGTCCCGGGCGTGGGACGCCGTCGGGTTCACTCGGCGGACTCATCCAGGGCCCGCAGTACGTCCGCCACCAGGTCCTCGGGATCCTCGGCGCCGACGGACATGCGGATGAAGCCCTCAGGGACCGGGTCTCCGCCCCAGCGGGCGCGTCGTTCGGCCGTGGAGCGCACTCCGCCGAAGCTCGTCGCGTCCTCGACCAGGCGCAGCGCCGCCAGGAAACGCTCGGCACGCGCGCGCGTGGGCAGCGTGAAGGAGACCACGGAGCCGTAGCGGCGCATCTGCCGTGAGGCGGTCTTGTGCGCGGGGTCGTCGGGCAGCCCCGGGTAGCGCAGACCGGCGACCTCCGGCCGCTGCCGCAGCGCCTCGGCCACCGAGAGGGCGGTGGCGTTCTGCCGGTCGACACGCAGCTGGAGCGTGGCGATGGAGCGGTGTGCGAGCCAGGCCTCCATCGGCCCCGAGATCGCCCCGACGATCTTGCGCCAGCGGCGTACGGCCCCCATCGCCTCGGGGTCGCGTCCGGTGACGTAGCCCAGCAGGACGTCCCCGTGCCCGGTCAGCTGCTTGGTGCCGCTGGCCACGGAGAAGTCGGCGCCCAGCTCCAGCGGGCGCTGTCCGAGCGGGGTGGCGAGGGTGTTGTCCACGGCCACCAGGGCGCCGCGCGTGTGGGCCGCCTCCACCAGCCGCCGGATGTCGCACACGTCGAGCCCCGGGTTCGACGGGGACTCGATCCACAGCAACCGTGCGCCGTCGAGCGCGTCCAGCTGGGCATCGCCGGCCGTGGGCGCGGTGCGTACCTCGATGCCGTACGCCTCCAGCTGGGCGCGCACCAGTGGCAGCACCTGGTAGCCGTCAGAGGGCAGTACGACGGTGTCGCCGGCCCGCGTCTGGGAGAAGAGCACCGAGGAGATCGCCGCCATGCCGGAGGCGAACACCAGCGTCTCGACGTCGCTTCGCCCAGGCGCCTCCAGCTCGCCGATGGCACGCTCCAGTAGCGTCCAGGTCGGGTTGTCGTCCCGGCCGTAGGAGTATGGTCCCGCCACCTCACCCGGCAGGTGGAAGTGCGCGGCGAACACCGGTCCCGGCAGCGTCGGTTCGTTCTTGACCGGCTCGGGCAGGCCCGCACGTACCGCGCGCGTGCCCTCGCCGGTGCGGTTCGCGTCCTGGGCTGCGTCGCTCATACCAGCCGTCCCTCCAGTTGCTCCTGTACGGAGGCGAGCAGCCCGGTGCTCGCCGCCTCCACCATCTCGAGGCACTCCTCGAAGCCGTCCCGGCCCCCGTAGTACGGGTCCGGCACGTCGAGGTCGTCTGCGGCCGCGGCGTCGTAGGAACGAAGCAGGCGCACCTTCCGTGCGTCCTCCTCGGTGGGGGCGAGGCGGCGCAGGGCCTTGAGATGGCCGGTGTCGAGGGCGATCACGAGGTCGAGGTGGCCGAACCAGGAGGGCTGGATCTGCCGCGCGGTGTGCTCGGTGGCGTAGCCGTGTTCGCCGAGGACCGAGACGGTGCGCGGGTCGGCGGCCTCGCCCTCGTGCCAGCCGCCGGTGCCGGCGCTGTCGGTCTCGACCAGGTCCTCGAGCCCGGCCTCCGCCACGCGCGCGCGGAAGACCGATTCGGCCATCGGGGAGCGGCAGATGTTGCCGGTGCAGACGAAACAGACGCGGTAGGTCATGACGGGCTCAGTCCTCGTCGGGCAGCACGAGGTGCAGCGCCCACGAGACGATGGAGATGATCAGGCCGCCCAGCACAGCGGTCCAGAAGCCCTCCACGTGGAAGCTCAGGTCGAACTTGCCGCACACCCAGGACGTCAGCAGCAGCATCAGCGCGTTGACGACCAGGGTGATCAGCCCGAGGGTCAGAAGGAACAGTGGGAAGGTGAGCACTTTCACGACCGGCTTGACCAGGAAGTTCACCAAGCCGAAGATCAGCGCGACGACAATCAGCGTGCCGGCCTTCTTGGCCGTGCTGTCACCTGTGAGGGTGATCTTGTCGAGCAGCCACACGGCGACCAGCAGGGCACCCGCGTTGGCGATCGTCTTGACTACGAAATTCTTCATGTGTCTGATCGTGGCAGACCAGATCGATGTTGAGCAGTGAGCGAGGGCAGGCAACGGAAATGAAGGCATTCCGGCTGGATGAACTGGAGGCGGAACGCGCCGCCAACGAGGGGGCCTACCTTCAGTTCCTGCGGGAGCGGAACATGTCGGTCGGCCTGTACGCCCTCAACACGGGCGAGCACGACCCGCAGAAGCCGCACAACCAGGACGAGGTGTACTTCGTCGTCAGTGGCCGTGCGTCGATCACGGTCGGTCTGGAGACCACTCAGGTGGCACGGGGCAGCGTGGTGTACGTGCCGGCCGGTGTGGCGCACAAGTTCCACCACATCAGCGAGGACCTGAGGGTTCTGGTGGTCTTCTCTCCCCCCGAGGCGTGAGCGCGGACCTCAGGGTTCCCTCAGGGGCGGTTCAGGGGAGGACAAGGGGTGCGAGGCCCCCGCAGGGCCCCCTCGCGGCCTAGCATCGAGTGCAGACATCGAGAACTGCCGACGCAAAGGACGAGGGCTATGCGGGAGATCTTCGCGGGACTGCCATGGTGGGTGAAGTGGGTCGCGGTGCCGGTCATCGCCCTGGTCGTGTTCGGCAGCCTGATAGGAGCCGTGGTCACCTTCGTGATCGGCCTGCTCTTCAAGGCGCTGGTCTTCGTCGCTCTTGTCGGCGGACTCATCTACATCGTGCGGAAGTTCACGTCGAACTCCTCGTCGCGCGGCGACTGGTGAGGCACGTCGGGGGCCGGTGAGCGGTAACAGGGGGCACCGGTTCCCTCGGGCGGGGGAAGTTTCACCGGCAGGCCGTCTGCCTGCGGTGGCGGACGGTTAGAGTCCGGAACCCCCGTGGGGCCCGGACCCCGCGGGTGGCACACCCCCACCCGTGTTTTCCCGCACGGGTCGCCCACCCTCGCTTCGGGAGTGACCCCCTTGGCCACGGTTGACACCGCCCCGGCAGAGCCCCACGCGCCCCCCGCCCCACCGCGGCCCTGCGCACCCCCCATGCAGCGCCCGCCTGCGGCGACCGGCCCCGACAAACACTCCGCGACCCTCATCGGGTCCGTCCAGCGCGCACTGCGCCTGCTGGAGTCCGTCGCCGGGCACCCGTACGGCGCCCCTGCCAAGCAGCTCGCCCGCGAGACCGGTCTCGCCCTGCCCACGGCCTACCACCTGCTCCGCACGCTCGTGCACGAGGGCTACTTGCGCCGCGAGAAGGGGCTGTTCTTCCTTGGGGACGCGGCCGACCGCCTCGGCAGCAGCGGAGCGGAGCAGAAACGTCGCGGCACGGTGGCCGACACGCTCGCCCATTGGCGCGATTCCATCGGTGTGCCCGTCTACTACGCGATGTACCGGGACGGCGAGATCGAGGTCATGTGCGTCTCCGACACACGGGAGACGCCGGCGGTCGAGGAGTGGGCCGACTTCCGCGAGACCGGGCACGCCCACGCGATCGGCCAGTGCCTGCTGTCCCAGCTGGACGAGGCTGCCCGCCGCGACCATCTCGCCCGCTATCCCGTGCGGCCCATCACCTCGCACACCGTGCGCGACGAAGACGCCCTGCTGTGGCGGCTGTCCCGGACGCGGCGCATGGAGCTGGTGATGGAGCGCCAGGAGTACGCCCTCGGTACGGTCTGCGCGGCCGTTCCCATCACGGTCGGCACCACGGCGGCCACGGTGGCGATCTCGCTCCCGCTTCACCAAGCCGACCGGCTGGTACCCGCGGCCCAGCAGCTGCAGGCCGAGATCGGGCGCCATCTCGGGTCCCTGGTGCTCTCTATCAGTATCTGAAAACTTACTCCTTGTGATCTGGTGTATACGTTCAGCAAGATTTGCACACGGTCAGGGATCAATCCCGGCCAGTCGATGTCATTAGACGGGGTAGGCGATGCGCGAGTCCGTACAGGCAGAAGTCATGATGAGCTTTCTCGTCTCGGAGGAGCTCTCCTTCCGCATCCCGGTGGAGTTGCGCTACGAGACGAGTGATCCTTACGCGGTGCGGCTCACCTTCCATCTGCCCGGCGACGCCCCGGTGACCTGGGCCTTCGGGCGAGAGCTGATGATCGACGGAGTCGGCCGGCCGTGCGGGGAGGGAGACGTGCACATCGCCCCCGCCGACTCCGAGATGCTCGGCGAGGTGCTGATCCGGCTTCAGGTGGGCAGCGACCAGGCGTTGTTCCGCTCTTCGACGCCACCGCTCGTGGCCTTCCTCGACCGTACGGACAAGCTGGTGCCGCTCGGCCAGGAAGGTGCGCTGGCCGACTTCGACGCCCACCTCGACGAGGCTCTGGACCGCATCCTGGCCGAGGAACAGAGCGCCGGCTGAAGCGTTACGGCAACGGAGCGCCGAGCGCTCCGTCGTGCCAGTGAATCCACGCAGAAACGCTTCTGCGGAGGGGAGCGCGGCTCTGTCGGACCCCGCTCACCGCTTCCGGCGCCGCCCCCTGCCGCCCCGCGCCGCCGCCGACTGGGCGCCGGCGGGTGCCGCCGTATCCGGGGACGGCCGGTCGGCCGAGACCACGAGGGCGGCGAGGGCCGTGGTGACCGGCACCGAGGCGACCAGGCCGATCGAGCCCACCAGCGTGCGCACGATCTCCTCCGCCACCAACTCACTGTTGGCCACGGTCCCGACGCTGCTCTGCGCGATCGAGAACAGCAGCAGCAGCGGCAGCGCGGCACCGGCGTAGGCGAGGACCAGGGTGTTGACCACGGACGCGATGTGGTCACGTCCGATCCGGATGCCCGCGCGATACAGCCCGCGCCAGCCCATCGACGGGTTGGCCTCGTGCAGCTCCCACACCGCCGACGTCTGGGTCACCGTCACGTCGTCCAGCACACCCAGCGAACCGATGATGACGCCGGCCAGCAGCAGACCGCTCATGTCGATCGACGGATAGAGGCCGTGGATCAGACCGGTGTTGTCGTCCGTGTTGCCGGTGAGCGCGGCCCAGTCGATGAACTCCGAGCCCAGGAAGCCGATCAGCAGCAGCGAGACCAGCGTGCCGAGCACCGCGACCGACGTACGGGCCGACAGCCCGTGGCATATGTAGAGCGCGATGAGCATGATCGCGCTCGCCCCGACCACCGCCACGAGCAGCGGATTCGAGCCCTGCAGGATCGCGGGCAGGATGAAGAGGGTCAGCACCAGGAAGCTGACGGCCAGCGCCACCAGTGCCATGAGACCCCGGAGCCGGCCCACCACCACGACGGCGAGCGCGAAGATCCCGGCGAGCAGCGCCATGGGGAACTTCCGGTCCACATCGGTGACCGAGTACTGCAGGTCCCGCGGCGCCGAGGGCTCATAGGCCACGATGACCTTCTCGCCCTCGTGCAACTGCCGTGTCTGGTCGGGCTGCACGATCTCGGTGAAGGTACGGCCCTGGTCCTTGCCGGTGTCGACCCGGATCGTCGCCTTCTTGCAGGTGCCGTTCGCCTCGTGCTGCGCCGGGTTGCCCTCGGCGGTGGAGGCGTCTCCGGTCGGCGCCTGTCCCGAGGCGTTCACCGACTTGCAGCTGACCTCGACCACCTTGGAGACGGTCGCCTGCTGCGACTGGCGGTCGAAGCCGACGCCGGTGCGCTGGTGCGGCGGGGCTCCACCGGGCCACAGCACCACGAGGCCCACCACGACGGCCGCGGTGAACGGGACCAGGATCGCCGCGATGACCTTGCGCAGATGCTTCGAGACCGGCGCGGCGGGTCCGTGACTGTGCGAGTGGCTGTGACCACCACCGGAGCCGTGCCCGTCGTCCCCGCCGTCGCCGGGCCCGTGCCCTTCACCCCGGCCGCCGCCGGCCCCGTGACCGCCGCCGGCCCCGTGACCGCCACCGGAACCATGGCCGCCACCGGAACCATGGCCGCCACCGGAACCATGGCCGCCACCGGAACCGTGGTGGTCCCCGGGGCCAGGGCCGCCACCGTGCCCGACGGGGTGCGCGGGGCCGTACCGGCGGGGTGGGCCGGGAGGTGGATACGGGGGCTGATGTGTCGTGGTCACGGCCCGATCATTGCAAGAACGGCGGAGGCCCACTGTTCATCACGCCACACATGACGCTAGCGTGGAGGCACCTTTGCACACGCGGGAGCTCGGAGCACCGGGCTGAGAGGGCGCTGACCTCCGTATTTGCGATGTTTCACGTGGAACGTGGTCTCACGGGAACCATCGACAGACGGAAATCGCTGCGTCGACCGCCGAACCTGTTACCGGGTAATGCCGGCGTAGGGAGTAGGTCTCATGACCAACAAGGACGTACGCACGCCTGCCTCCACGCAGAACGCGACCGAGGGGTCGCCGAACACGGAGGCTGGGAAGTCCATCGGCTGGCACAAGGCGTATGTCGAGGGTTCGCGCCCCGACCTGCGCGTGCCGGTCCGTCAGGTGCACCTCACCAACGGGCAGTCGGTCACGCTGTACGACACATCGGGCCCGTACACCGATCCACTCGTCGACACCGACGTCCGCAGGGGCCTGTCGCCGCTGCGGGAGAACTGGATCATCGGCCGCGGTGACACCGAGGAGTACGCGGGCCGTCCCGTCCGACCCGAGGACGACGGGATCAAGCACACCTCACCGCGCGGTGGTCTGCGCAACCTGGACGCGGTCTTCCCGGGGCGCCCGCGCCAGCCGCGCCGGGGCCGCGACGGCCAGGCCGTGACGCAGCTGGCGTACGCGCGCCGGGGGGAGATCACGCCCGAGATGGAGTTCGTGGCGGTCCGGGAGAACGTTTCGCCCGAGGTCGTACGCGACGAGATCGCGGCGGGCCGCGCGGTTCTGCCCGCGAACGTCAACCACCCGGAGATCGAGCCGATGATCATCGGCAAGCGGTTCCTGGTGAAGGTCAACGCCAACATCGGCAACTCCGCCGTCACGTCCTCGATCGAGGAGGAGGTGGAGAAGATGACCTGGGCGACCCGTTGGGGCGCCGACACGGTCATGGACCTCTCCACCGGCCGCAACATCCACACCACCCGCGAGTGGGTGCTGCGCAACTCCCCCGTCCCCATCGGCACGGTGCCGCTCTACCAGGCCCTGGAGAAGGTCGACGGCAAGGCCGAGGAACTCACCTGGGAGATCTACAAGGACACCGTCATCGAACAGGCCGAGCAGGGCGTGGACTACATGACCGTCCACGCAGGCGTGCGTCTGCCGTACGTCCCGCTGACCGCCAACCGCAAGACGGGCATCGTCTCGCGCGGCGGCTCGATCATGGCCGCGTGGTGCCTGGCGCACCACAAGGAGTCCTTCCTGTACGAGAACTTCGAGGAACTCTGCGAGATCCTCGCCGCCTACGACGTCACGTACTCGCTGGGCGACGGCCTGCGGCCGGGCTCGATCGCGGACGCCAATGACGAGGCGCAGTTCGCGGAGTTGCGCACCCTCGGGGAACTCAACCGGATCGCCAAGCGTTTCAACGTGCAGACGATGATCGAGGGCCCCGGTCACGTCCCGATGCACAAGATCAAGGAGAACATCGACCTTCAGCAGGAGATCTGCGATGAAGCTCCGTTCTATACGCTCGGCCCGCTGACCACGGACATCGCGCCGGCGTACGACCACATCACCTCCGGCATCGGTGCCGCGATGATCGCCTGGTGGGGCACGGCGATGCTCTGCTACGTCACGCCCAAGGAGCACTTGGGCCTGCCCAACCGTGACGACGTCAAGACCGGCGTCATCACCTACAAGATCGCCGCCCACGCAGCCGACCTCGCCAAGGGACACCCCGGTGCGCAGGAATGGGACGACGCGCTGTCGGACGCCCGCTTCGAGTTCCGGTGGGAGGACCAGTTCAACCTCGCCCTCGACCCGGACACGGCACGGGAGTTCCACGACGAGACCCTGCCGGCCGAGCCCGCCAAGACGGCTCACTTCTGCTCCATGTGCGGGCCGAAGTTCTGCAGCATGAAGATCTCGCAGGACATCCGCCGCGAACACGGCGGCAACCGGGCCGAGATCGAGGAGGGCATGGCGCAGAAGTCGAAGGAGTTCGCGGCCGCGGGCAACCGGGTGTACCTGCCGATGGCCGACTGACGGGCCCCAGGGGTGCTGCTTCCCGGGGCTGATGTGTCCGGGGAGCAGCACCGGCGCAGAGACCGCTCGGTGGTGTCACAGGCGTCACGGGTCGGCGAGTGGCCGGGTGTGCTGCCGGGTGTCCGGCCGCGCCCCTGGAAGGGGGCGCAGGCCGGAGGTCATTCCGGTTGGTGCTCCGGGCCGCCGAAGTCGGGGCTCGTGTAGTCCGGGCTGGTGAAGCTCGGGCGGTCGGAGGCGGGGCCGTCCTCGGGGCTGCTGAACCCGGGACGGCCGTAGCCCAGGCGGGGCATTCTGCCGGTCCGGGACGGAGGCGCGGCGCGATGCGGGGCTGTCGTGCCGGGCTGGGCGAGGGCCTCCTTGAAGAACGGCAGGACGCCGCGCTCCAGCAGGGCGTCCCGCCAGGCCTCTCTGGCCCTGTCCACCTCTCGGCTCGCTTCGTCGTGGGCCGAGGCGTCCGCGGAGGCGCTGTTGCGCAGGGCGGTGAGCAGCAGTCCGCCGGCGGCGACGAGGACCGCGGCCGCGGTCAGGGCGCCGAAGACCCAGCCGGCGGTGAGCATGGTCCGGGCGAAGGCCTGTTCGGGGGCCAGCATCTTCAGGATGTAGCCCACGAGCAGGAAGATCGCGGCGGAGGTTCCGGCGAGGACGGGAGCCAGCACGGCGATCACCGCGACGGCGCCCGCGCCGGTGGCCTCGGCGGCCTCGCCGAGGGTGGTGGCGATCCCCAGTGCACCCGACTCCGGTTCCGCGGAACCGGAGTCGCCGGTGGACGCGGGGGTGGACGGCGCCGGGTGGCGCAGTTCCTCGCGGACCTTCACATAGTGCTGGTACTCGGCCGCAGCGGCGGCCGTGATGAGGGCGGTGGCGTTGAGGGCCATGGTGCGCAGTTGTTCGGGGTTGAGCCGCTGTCCGACAGCGGCCAGTTCCTGGCGGTGTGGCGCGGAGCGCAGCGCCTCATCGAGGATCCGCTCGAATTCCTGGCGGTCCTCGCTCAGCAGGTGCTGCGGAACGCTGTTCATGTGCATCCCCCGATGCTCCGTAGGGCTTGGGGCTCGCACGCCGGCGAGCCGTCGGGCAGAAACGGAGGGGAGCCTGCTACGGATAAGCCGATGGTAGAGCCGTGACGGCACACGGTGACAGGGGGTTGCCGGAAATTGGGTGGCGGCCCGCGTCCGCCCGGAGTGGTCGGATCCGGGCGGTGAATTCTCAGGTGTCCAGCGGAAGTTGCTGGACCAGCAGCTTTCCGGCCATGGTCACGCCGCCGTCCATGGCGATGGCGAGTCCGTCGGCGTAGACGTGCGGTCCCTCGACGTGGGGGCCGCCGCCCTCCTCGCCGTCCTCGGAGCCGACTTCGCCAAGCAGGTAGGGAATCGGGCTGTGGCCGTGAACGATCCGGGTGCCGCCGTACGTATCGAGCAGGGAGCGCACGGCATCGGCGCCGCCCTCGTCACGGAAGGAGAAGCGCTTGGTGAACTTGCGGAACAGATCCCAGCACTCGTCCGCGTCGTTTCGGGTGAGGGTCTCGCGGACGGTGTCGTTGACGGCCTCGATCGAGTCGCCGTAGTCGAGATACGCGGTGGTGTCGGAGTGGACGAGGAGATGGCCGTCGACCTCCTCCATGGCGTCCAGGCGGGCCATCCACTGCAGATGGTGGTCCTGGAGGCGGTCCATGTCGGTCTTCTGGCCGCCGTTGAGCAGCCAGGCCGCCTGGAACGTGGCCGTGCCCGCACCGGAGTTGACCGGGGTGTCGCAAAAGCGCTTGGCGCCCAGCAGGAGCAGCTCGTGGTTGCCCATGAGTGCCTTGCAGTAGCCGCCGGCCGCGGCGGCCTCGGCGGACAGCCGCATCACGAGGTCGATGACGCCGATGCCGTCCGGGCCGCG
Source organism: Streptomyces sp. NPDC002520 (assembly GCF_053595235.1). Classification (NCBI taxonomy): domain Bacteria; kingdom Bacillati; phylum Actinomycetota; class Actinomycetes; order Kitasatosporales; family Streptomycetaceae; genus Streptomyces; species Streptomyces sp. NPDC002520. The sequence goes on from NZ_JBSFXG010000003.1 coordinate 281,396, forward strand.
GTCGGTGAAGTCGCCGAGGAACCACAGCCGGGCGGTGCCCGCGGACCACTGGCCCGCGGTGTCGATCAGGCCCTTCTCCTCCAGAGCGGCCAGCAGTTCGTCGAGGTAGCCGTGGACGTCTCCGACGACGTACAGCGGGCCGAGGCCGGTCGCGGGCTGCGGGGCAGGGACGGCGGGGGACGACTCGACGGTGACCTGGAGCGTGTCGCCGCGGTTGATGACGGGCAGGTCGCGCTGCGTAGGCGTGTAGCCGTCGTCGAGGGGCGGGTGGGTGTCACGGGGGTCGGTCTGGATGCGCGGACCGGTCTCGTGGACGTACGCGGGCACTCGGAAGTCGCGCAACGTCGCCGTCCGTTCCACTTCGGGTCCCTGATCGGCCCCCTGAGTCATCAGACCCCTCCACCATCGCGCCGCAGCTGCACCGCTTCGGACTGCCTGGTCGCAGCGGCCCGCGGTGTCGTGCGCCCATCATAGGAATGCGCGTCGCGCCGTGTGATGACCCAGGGGTGGTGAATCGGAGCAAGACTCCTGTTCACCGCGGCTTTCGCCCCGTTTGGGCAGGGGTTCGACCGGCTGTCCGTGCCCTTCCGTCCGCCCGCCGAAGGGGTCGCCCGGCCTGTTGAGCGGTGGGGCGGGATGCGGCACGGCATTGACGGGCAGACGGTTCGACCCCTGCGACAGGGCCGGCCGGGCCGTCCTCGCGGTGGCCGGCCGTTCCGCGAAGCCGCCGCCCCCGGGGCGGCACGGCAGCGCGTGAGCCGCTGCCCGTTATCCCTTCTCCGGGGCCCGCGGGGGGCTGACCGTCGTGCGCGGCGGACGTCGCTGGGACGACGTACGCACGATCAGTTCGGTCGGTATCACCTGCTCGACGGGCTGGTCCGACTCGACTCCCTCGATGGCGTCGATGAGGAGCTGGACCACCGCCGTGCCGATGCGGCGTGGCTTCAGGGAAAGTGTGGTGATGGGCGGCTCGGTGGTGGCGTACACCGTGGACTCGCTGCAGCACACCAGGAGCAGGTCGTCCGGGACGCGCAGGCCGTAGCGGCGTGCGGCGGCGAGCAGGTCGGTGCCGTTGGGGTCGAACAGGCCGTAGACGGCGTCGGGCCGGTCGGGGCGGGCGAGCAGCCGGTCGGCGGCGACGGCGCCCGCGCACGGGTCGTGTGCCGGGTAGGCCTCGTAGACCGGGTCCTGGCTGACGCGTTCGCACCAGCGCAGGTAGGCGGTGGTGGACAGATGGGTGTACGTGTCCGTGGACGTGCCGGTGAGCAGGCCGATGCGGCGGGCGCCGGCGGCGGCGAGATGGTCGAGGATGCCGAGGACGGCTGCCTCGTGGTCGTTGTCGACCCAGGCGGTGACGGGGAGGGGGCCGGCCGGGCGGCCGTCGGAGACGACCGGTAATCCCTGCCGGACCAGTTCGCTGACGACCGGGTCCTGGTCGGAGGGGTCGATGACCACCGTGCCGTCCAGGGCGACGTTGGACCACACGTCGTGGCGGGAGGTCGCGGGCAGGATGACGAGGGCGTAGCCGCGGGCGAGCGCGGCCGAGGTCGCGGCCCGCGCCATCTCGGCGAAGTACGCGAACTCGGTGAAGGTGAAAGGTTCATCCCCGTACGTCGTCACGGTCAGGCCGATCAGTCCGGACTTGCCGGTACGGAGGGTGCGGGCGGCGGCCGAGGGGCGGTACCCCAGCCGTTCGGCGACCTCGCGGACATGGCGCCGGGTGGCATCCGGGAGCCGGCCCTTGCCGTTGAGGGCGTCGGAGACGGTTGTGATGGAGACCCCGGCGGCGGCGGCCACGTCCCTGATGCCCGCCCGACCCGGCCGGCTGCCTCGACGTGAGGTTTCCGCGCGGCTCACCTGGTGCTTTCCTGCTGCTGTCATGGCGAGCCGATAGTAGGGCTCATGCGGTGGGGTAGTGCGGACGCATATGCGCGCGTTGACAGGCACGTTTCTGCATGATCGTAAGGGGCTAACAACCTTAGAAAGCAAGTCAGTTGTGCGACTCGGTGGTAGGACGTGATGTGGTGGCGTACGTGGGCCTGCCAAGTGTCCGATGTTTCGAAGAGGTCTCAACTCACCTTCACGGGTGATGCGCGCCACGGCGTGAGCTACCGGCGCATAGATATATGTGCGGCGCGCCCCCGGTCCGTACGCCTTCGTGCGGAGATGCCCCTGATGCCTGAGGGGCGGACAGGGTTGGTGTCCCGCCGGTCCGCGACAGTACGCAAGTGCGCCGAATCCTCATAAGGTGAGGAGTATTGGAAGCCGGCGGTGTCGACGGTCCGCCGGTGGTCGCGAGGAGGATGCGGTGAGCGAGACGAGCCCCAGGCTGCGCGCCGAGCTGGAGGGTATCCCCACCTACAAGCCGGGCAAGCCTGCCGCGGCCGACGGACCGGTCGCCTACAAGCTGTCCTCCAACGAGAACCCGTACCCCCCGCTGCCCAGCGTGATGGAGAGCGTCGCGGCTGCCGTCGCCGACTTCAACCGCTACCCGGACATGGCCTGCACCGGGCTGATGAACGAGCTGTCGGACCGCTTCGGTGTCCCGCTCTCCCACCTGGCGACGGGCACCGGCTCGGTGGGTGTGGCCCAGCAGCTGCTCCAGGCCACCAGCGGACCCGGTGACGAGGTGATCTACGCCTGGCGGTCCTTCGAGGCGTACCCGATCATCACGCAGATCAGCGGCGCCCGGTCGGTGCGGGTTCCGCTCACGCCGGGCGAGGTGCACGACCTGGACGCGATGGCGGACGCGATCACCGACCGGACGCGTCTGATCTTCGTCTGCAACCCCAACAACCCGACCGGCACGGTGGTGCGGCGGGCCGAGCTGGAGCGGTTCCTCGACCGGGTTCCCGACGATGTGTTGGTGGTGCTGGACGAGGCCTACCGCGAGTTCATCCGCGACCCCGAGGTGCCCGACGGCGTCGAGCTGTACCGAAACCGGCCCAACGTCTGTGTGCTGCGGACGTTCTCCAAGGCGTACGGCCTCGCCGGCCTGCGCGTCGGCTTCGCGATCGCCCACGAGCCGGTGGCGGCGGCGCTGCGCAAGACGGCGGTGCCCTTCGGCGTCAGCCAGCTCGCGCAGGAGGCGGCGATCGCCTCGCTGCGGTGCGAGGACGAACTGCTGGGCCGTGTCGGCTCGCTGGTGTGCGAGCGCGCCCGCGTGGTCGACGCGCTGCGCGCCCAGGGCTGGACGGTGCCGGAGACCCAGGCCAACTTCGTGTGGCTGCGGCTGGGGGAGGGTACGGCGGCGTTCGCGGCGGCCTGCGAGGAGCACGGTGTCGTGATCCGGCCGTTCCCGGGCGAGGGTGTGCGGGTGACGATCGGAGAGGTCGAGGCGAACGACATCTTCCTGAAGGTGTCGGAAGCGTTCCGCAAGGAGAGCTGAGAGGGCTCCGGGAGAAGTCCCGAAGCGGTTCCGAGTGGGCCCCGCCTTGTGCGGGGCTCTCCTCGTTTCCGGGGGGTCGCCCGGTTCCGAGAGGCTGCGCGGTTCTCGGGCCCACGTGGTTTCGAGGGGCCCGCGCGGTTCCGGGGTGGGCCTACGCGTCGATCGGTTCCACGCGCACGGGGTCGCCGTCCCGCACCCTGGCAAGGAGGCGCGGGTCTCCGTCGATCCGGCCCAGCACGTCGCAGGGACTCGCGAGGCGGCACTCGTTCCCCCGGGAGATCGGCGTGGGGCCGTAGGGGAGGGCCAGTGCGTCGCCGTCGGTCCAGAAGGCCACGGTGCCGGGTTCGACCACCTGCTGGGCGTCCGTTTCACGTGAAACACAGACACCTGTATCGAAATACACCTCTTCACCCCATGTGTGAGCCGTGGAGACGAGCGGCAGCTCCTTGCCGAGGGCTCGTGCGGTCGGGGTGTCCTCGAGGGTCGCGGTGAGATGGCCGGATGGCCATGAGATCCGTATCTGCATGGCGCGCAATTCAACAAGACGTTGAAGTCGCTGCCAAGGTCTTGACGAGACGGCGAAGGGGCGACCCCCCGTCGATTGCCGAAAATCAGTGCGTCATAATGGCTTGTGAATGTGAACGCGTTCACAAGCTCGACCGGATTGCCCTGTTTGTGTGTGACGAACAGGGCAGACCGCCGCTTCAGTACGGCGACGTAAGGAGAGTGACGACGTGGAACTGGCTCTGGCGCCAGAGACACTGGCGCGCTGGCAGTTCGGCATCACCACCGTCTACCACTTCCTGTTCGTCCCCCTGACGATCTCGCTGGCCGCCCTCACGGCCGGACTGCAGACCGCCTGGGTGCGCACGGAGAAGGAGAAGTACCTCAGGGCGACGAAGTTCTGGGGCAAGCTCTTCCTGATCAACATCGCCATGGGTGTGGTCACCGGCATCGTGCAGGAGTTCCAGTTCGGCATGAACTGGTCGGACTACTCACGCTTCGTCGGTGACATCTTCGGCGCCCCGCTCGCCTTCGAGGCGCTGATCGCGTTCTTCTTCGAGTCGACCTTCATAGGCCTGTGGATCTTCGGCTGGGACAAGCTGCCCCAGAAGATCCACCTGGCGTGCATCTGGATGGTCTCGCTCGGCACGATCCTGTCCGCGTACTTCATCCTCGCGGCCAACTCGTTCATGCAACACCCCGTCGGCTACCGGATCGACAAGGTGAGGGGGCGCGCCGAGCTGACCGACTTCTGGGCCGTGCTGACCCAGAACACCGCGCTCACCCAGGCCTTCCACACGCTCTCCGCGGCGTTCCTGACCGGTGGCGCCTTCATGGTCGGCATCTCCGCCTACCACCTCGCCCGCAAGAAGCACATCCGCGAGATGAAGACCTCGCTGCGGCTCGGCCTGATCACCGTGGTCATCGCCGGTCTGCTCACCGCGATCAGCGGCGACACCCTCGGCAAGGTCATGTTCAAGCAGCAGCCGATGAAGATGGCGGCCGCCGAGGCGCTGTGGGACGGACAGAAGCCGGCACCGTTCTCGATCTTCGCCTATGGCGACGTCGAGAAGGGCCACAACACCGTGGCCATCGAGATCCCGGGCGTGCTGTCCTTCCTCGCCAACGACGACTTCACCTCGTACGTCCCCGGCATCAACGACGTCAACAAGGCCGAGCAGCAGCAGTTCGGGCCCGGGGACTACCGGCCCAACATTCCGGTGGCCTTCTGGGGCTTCCGCTGGATGATCGGCTTTGGCATGGCCTCCTTCGCCATCGGCCTGGCCGGACTCTGGCTGACCCGTAAGAAGTTCATGCTCGCGCAGCACCTGAGGGTCGGCGAGGACGAGGTGCCGCACCTGGTCCTGTTCAGGAAGAAGGCCCTCGGCCCGAAGCTGACCCCCTGGTACTGGCGCATCGCGACCTGGACGATGGCCTTCCCGCTGATCGCCAACTCCTGGGGCTGGATCTTCACCGAGATGGGCCGTCAGCCGTGGGTCGTCTACGGCGTCCTGCAGACCCGGGACGCGGTCTCCCCCGGTGTCTCCCAGGGCGAGGTCATCACCTCGATGGTCGTCTTCACCGCGCTGTACGCGATTCTCGCCGTGATCGAGGTCAGGCTGCTCGCGAAGTACGTCAAGGCCGGCCCGCCCGAGCTGACCGAGGCCGACCTCAATCCGCCCACGAAGATCGGCGGCGACCCGCGGGACGCCGACAAGCCGATGGCCTTCTCCTACTAGGCCGAGGGGACAGTCATGGAACTGCACGACGTCTGGTTCGTCCTGATCGCCGTCCTGTGGACGGGCTACTTCTTCCTGGAGGGCTTCGACTTCGGGGTCGGCATCCTCACCAAGCTGCTCGCCAGAAGCCGGCCCGAGCGCCGGGTGCTGATCAACACGATCGGACCGGTCTGGGACGGCAACGAGGTGTGGCTGCTCACGGCGGGCGGCGCGACCTTCGCCGCCTTCCCGGAGTGGTACGCCACCCTCTTCTCCGGCTTCTATCTCCCCCTGCTCGCCATCCTGGTCTGCCTGATCGTCCGGGGCGTGGCCTTCGAGTACCGGGTCAAGCGGCCCGAGGAGAACTGGCAGCGCAACTGGGAGACGGCGATCTTCTGGACCTCGCTGATCCCGGCGTTCCTGTGGGGCGTGGCCTTCGGGAACATCGTGCGGGGCGTGAAGATCGACCGGAACTTCGAGTACGTCGGCGGCCTCGGGGACCTGCTCAACCCCTACGCCCTGCTCGGCGGCCTGGTGACACTCACCCTGTTCACCTTCCACGGAGCGGTGTTCACCGCGCTGAAGACCGTCGGCGACATCCGGCGCCGGGCACGGAAGCTGGCGCTGCGGGTCGGTCTCGTCACCGCGGTCGCCGCGCTCGGTTTCCTGCTGTGGACGCAGGCCGACAAGGGGGACGGCAAGAGCCTGGTCGCCCTGGTCGTGGCGGTCGTCGCCCTGCTGGCCGCTCTGGCCGCCACCAGGGCGGGGCGTGAGGGGTGGGCGTTCGCGTTGTCCGGCGTGACCATCGTGGCCACCGTGGCGATGCTTTTCCTGTCGCTCTTCCCGAACGTCATGCCGTCCACGCTCAATGCGCACTGGAGCCTGACGGTCACCAACGCCTCGTCGAGTCCGTACACCCTGAAGATCATGACCTGGTGCGCGGCGATCGCCACACCGCTCGTCCTGCTCTACCAGAGTTGGACCTATTGGGTGTTCCGCAAGCGGATCGGTACGCAGCACATCGCCGACCCCGCGCACTGAAACCGCCAAGGGTATGTTTCACGTGAAACACGCCCCTCGGGACTGAAGGACACGTTTCACGTGAAACCGATCGATCCCCGCCTGATGCGATACGCCCGTGCCACACGCTTCTTCCTTGTGGCGGTCATCGCCCTGGGCGGAGTAGGCGCAGGGCTGGTCATCGCTCAGGCGATGCTCATCGCCGAGGTGGTGGTCGGGGCCTTCCAGCACGGCCGGTCGGCCGGTGACCTCGTCACTCCCCTGTTCCTGCTGGTGGCCGTGGCCTGTGGCCGCGGGTTGGTCTCCTGGCTGACCGAACTCGCGGCCCACCGGGCCAGTGCGGCGGTGAAGTCCGAGCTGCGGGAGCGGCTCCTCGACCGGGCTGCGGCGCTCGGTCCCGGATGGCTCAGCGGGCAGCGGACCGGCTCGCTGGTCACCCTGGCCACGCGCGGGATCGACGCCCTCGACGACTACTTCTCTCGATACCTCCCGCAGTTGGGGCTCGCGGTGGTCGTCCCGGTCGCCGTGCTGGCGCGGATCGTCACCGAGGACTGGGTGTCGGCGGCGATCATCGTCGCCACCCTGCCGCTCATCCCGATCTTCATGATCCTGATCGGCTGGGCCACCCAGGCCCGGATGGACCGTCAGTGGGGGCTGCTGTCCCGGCTCTCGGGTCATTTCCTGGACGTCGTCGCGGGGCTGCCGACGCTCAAGGTGTTCGGCCGGGCCAAGGCGCAGGCCGATTCCATCCGCCGGATCACCGGCGAGTACCGCCAGGCCACGCTGCGAACCCTCCGGATCGCCTTCCTCTCCTCCTTCGCGCTGGAACTCCTCGCCACGCTGTCGGTCGCGCTGGTCGCTGTGACGATCGGCATGCGGCTCGTGCACGGAGACATGGACCTCTCCATCGGCCTGGTCATCCTGGTGCTGGCACCGGAGGCGTATCTGCCGCTGCGTCAGGTCGGGGCGCAGTACCACGCGGCGGCGGAGGGGCTGGCCGCGGCGGAGGAGATCTTCACCGTGCTGGAGACACCGGTTCCGGTGTCCGGCACCGCTGCTGTGCCCACGGGTGCGGTGGCCTTCGACGCGGTGACGGTCCGTTACCCGGGCCGGACCGCGGATGCCGTGACCGACGTGTCCTTCACCGTCGAGCCCGGCGAGACCGTGGCCCTGGTCGGTCCGAGCGGTGCGGGCAAGTCGACCCTGCTGAACGTGCTGCTCGGGTTCGTACGGCCCACCGAGGGCCTGGTGAGGATCGGGGGAGCGGATCTCGCCGGCCTCGACCTCGAGGAATGGCGGTCACGGATCGCCTGGGTGCCACAGCGGCCGCATCTGTACGCCGGCACCATCGCGGAGAACGTCCGGCTGGCCCGGCCCGACGCCGACGACACCGCCGTACGCCGGGCGCTGCGGGACGCCGGCGCGCTGGAGTTCGTGGACGCGTTGCCCGAGGGAGCCGACACCGTGCTCGGGGAGGACGGGGCCGGGCTGTCCGCGGGGCAGCGGCAGCGGCTCGCGCTGGCCCGTGCCTTCCTCGCCGACCGGCCCGTGCTGCTGCTCGACGAGCCGACGGCCGCCCTGGACGGGGCGACCGAGGCGGACGTCGTGGCGGCGGTACGACGGCTGGCCGTGGACCGCACGGTGCTCCTGGTGGTGCACCGGCCGGCACTCCTGGAGGCCGCGGACCGCGTCGTACGACTTCAGCTGCCCGAGGCGCCCGCCGCCGAACCGGCGGCTTCCGCGCCCGACACGCATGCGCCCGAGGTTTTGACCACGGCGGCCGGCGTCCTCGTCCCCGAGCGGGGGGCGACCGCCGCCGACGCGCTCGTCCCCGAGCCGGCGCTCTCACCGCTCGGCGTACGCGAGACCGCCCCGGTGACGTCCGCGCTCGACGCACACGTTCCGGAGCCCGGCGCACCGTTCACCGAGTCCCCCGGCACGTGCTCCCCCGAAGCGGCCGACCCGGCCGACGCCCGACACGAGCCCAGCGGACGGGCGGAGACCGGTGGGTCCTTGACCGGTGCGCCCGCGGACGGCTCCCCCGCGACCGCCAAGGCGGGGTCCACGCGCCGCGTCCTGGCGCGCGTCCGGGCCCTGGCCGGTCCCCGGCGGGGACGGCTCGCCCTGGCCCTGCTGCTCGGGACGCTGGCGCTCGGCAGTGCCGTCGGGCTGATGGCGACCTCCGGATGGCTCATCTCGCGGGCCTCCCAGCAGCCGCCGGTGCTGTATCTGATGGTGGCCGTGACGGCGACGCGGACCTTCGGGATCGGCCGGGCCGTCTTCCGGTACGCCGAGCGGCTGGTGTCCCACGACGCCGTGCTGCGGATGCTGGCCGACACTCGGGTCGCCGTCTACCGGCGGCTGGAGCACCTGGCACCCGCGGGGCTGCGGGCGACCCGGCGCGGCGATCTGCTCACCCGCCTGGTCGCCGACGTGGACGCCTTCCAGGACTACTGGCTGCGCTGGCTGCTGCCCGCCGGCGTCGCGGTCGCCGTCTCCGCCGCCTCGGTCGGCTTCACCGCCTGGCTGCTGCCCGAGGCCGGGGCCGCGCTCGCGGCCGGGCTTCTCGCGGCCGGCGTCGGTGTCCCCCTGATCACCGCGGCGGCGGCACGGCGCAGCGAGCGGCGGCTGGCGCCGGCCCGGGGCGTGCTGGCGACCCGGGTGACCGACCTGCTCACCGGCACCGCCGAGCTGACGGTCGCCGGTGCACTGCCCTCTCGTACGGCGGCGGCCCGGCAGGCCGACGGCACGCTCACCCGGATTGCCTCACGGGCGGCCGGGGTCACCGCGCTCGGCGACGGGCTCACCGCCCTGGTCTGCGTCCTCACCGTCACCGCCACCGCCGCGCTCGGCGCCCAGGCGGTGGCCGCGGGCCGGCTCGACGGGGTGCTGACGGCCGTGGTCGTCCTCACCCCGCTGGCTGCCTTCGAGGCCGTCCTCGGGCTGCCGCTCGCCGTGCGCTACCGGCAGCGGGTGGCCCGCAGCGCGGAGCGCGTGTACGAGGTCCTGGACGCGCCGGATCCCGTGCGGGAGCCCGAGCGGCCCCGGCAGGCGCCCGCCGCGCCCTTCCCGGTCGTGGTCCGGGACCTGTCCGCCCGCCACGAGGGACAGCACCGCGACGCGCTCGCCGGCTTCGACCTCACGCTGGAGCAGGGCCGCCGGATCGCCGTGGTCGGACCCTCCGGCTCGGGCAAGACGACCCTCGCCCAGGTGCTGCTGCGCTTCCTCGACCCGAGCGCGGGCACGTTCACGCTCGCCGGTGTGGAGGCGCACGCGCTGGACGGCGACGACGTACGACGGCTCGTTGGCCTGTGCGCCCAGGACGCGCACCTCTTCGACAGCACCGTGCGCGAGAACCTGCTGATCGCACGCAAGAACGCCACCGAGGCCGAACTGCTGGACACGCTGGCCCGCGCGAGGCTGCGGGAGTGGGTGGACGGCCTGCCCGACGGCCTGGACACGCACGTCGGCGAGCACGGGGCCCGGCTCTCCGGCGGCCAGCGGCAGCGCCTCGCGCTCGCCCGCGCGCTGCTCGCTGACTTCCCGGTGCTGGTCCTGGACGAGCCGGCCGAGCACCTGGACCTGCCGACGGCCGACGCGCTGACCGCGGATCTGCTGGCCGCGACCGAGGGCCGTACGACCCTGCTGATCACCCACCGGCTCGCCGGGCTCGACGCCGTCGACGAGGTCGTCGTCCTCGAGGCGGGACGGGTGGCGCAGCGCGGCCCGTACGCGGAGCTGGTCACAGTGGACGGCCCGCTGCGCACGATGGCGCGACGGGAGGCGGAGGCCGACTCGCTGGTGACGGCGGGGTGACGCGGACCTCGGCGTGGCGCGGCCGCACCGCGGCCCGGGGAGCGGACGGCACGCGGGACGAGTGCTGCGTGGGACTCCCCTGCCGGACCGGCCGGCGGGGGAGTCGGCGTCAGGCGCGGTCGCCGAGCAGTCGCTCGATGACGACCGCGACCCCGTCCTCGTTGTTGGCGACGGTACGGCCCGAGGCGGCGGCGACGACGTCCGGGTGGGCGTTGCCCATCGCGTACGACTGGCCGGCCCAGGTCAGCATCTCGACATCGTTGGGCATGTCCCCGAAGGCCACGACCTCCGCGGGCGAGATGCCGCGTTCGGCACAGCACAGCGCCAGCGTGCTGGCCTTGGAGACGCCGGGTCCGCTCAGTTCCAGCAGGGCACTGGGGCTGGAGCGGGTGACGTTGGCGTGGTCGCCGACCGCGACCCGGGCGACGGCGAGGAAGGCGTCGGGGTCCAGGTCCGGGTGGTAGGCGAGGATCTTGAGCACGGGCTGGCCGTCGTCCGGACCGTCCGGCCCGAGGAGGGCCTCGGCGGACAGCAGGTTGTCCGGAATCTCCATGTGCAGCTTGGGATAGTCCGGCTCCTGGTGGAAGCCGTACGTCTGCTCGACCGCGAACACCGTGCCGGGCACGGCCTCGCGCAGCAGTCGTACGGCGCTCAGCGCGTTCCGCCTGGCCAGCTCGCGCACCTTCACGAACCGGTGGGCGCCGGGGCCGCCGTGCAGGTCGACCACGGCGGCGCCGTTGCCGCAGATCGCCAGGCCGTGGCCGTGCACATGGTCGCTGACGACGCCCATCCAGCGGGCCGGGCGACCGGTGACGAAGAAGACCTCGATGCCGGCTTCCTCGGCTGAGGCCAGGGCGGCGACGGTTCTCGGGGAGACCGACTTGTCGTCGCGCAGCAACGTTCCGTCAAGATCGGTAGCGATCAGTCGAGGTGGTGGACCGGCGCTGTTTCCCTGGTCGAGCGAGGCCGAGAGCTTGGGGGAGGCCGGGGTCCCGGGCTGTCTGGTCGCTGAGGTCACCCGGTCATTCTCGCGCATATGCCAGCACGGCCGTGCGGGACTCCGCACATATGAGTCGACGGATTCGTCACGTCGGTGGGTCCACGGGGTCGTCGCGACGGTGCCTTTCCAGGGGCCGTCACGGCGGCGAGCCCACCGCCTCACGGCAGCTGGGAGAGCGCCTCAAGGCGGTGAGCCCACCGCCTCACGGCAGTGGGCTCACCCCTCGTCACAGCTGGGAGAGCGCCTCCATGGCGATCTGCTCGAAGACCTTCGCGTCGGCGGCGAAGTCGGAGTCCGGGATGGGCCAGTGGATCACGATCTCGGTGAAGCCCAGCTCCTGGTGGCGGCCCGCGAAGTCCACGAAGGCGTCCAGGGACTCGAGCGGCCGGCCGCGGTCCGGGGTGAAGCCGGGGAGCAGGATCTTGTCCAGCTCCGCCATGTCCCGTCCGGCCTCGGCGCAGGTCGCGGACAGCTTGCCCAGCTGTCCGCGCAGCGCCTCGACCGACTGCTCCGGGGTGCCGTTCTCGTACAGCTTCGGATCGCCCGTGGTGACCCAGGCCAGCCCGTGGCGCGCGGCGAGCTTCAGGCCGCGCGGGCCGGTGGCCGCCACGGCGAAGGGCAGCCGGGGGTGTTGTGCGCCTCGTGCGCCGAGCAGAACCGGCCCTCGTGCGTCACCGAGTCCTCGGTGAGCAGCCGGTCGAGCAACGGCACGAACTCGGCGAACCGGTCGGCGCGCTCGCGCGGCGTCCACGGCTCCTGGCCGAGGGCGGTGGCGTCGAAGCCGGTGCCGCCCGCGCCGATGCCGGTGCCGCCCGCGCCGATGCCCAGGGTGATCCGGCCGCCGGAGATGTCGTCCAGGGAGATCAGTTCCTTGGCGAGGGTCACCGGGTGCCGGAAGTTCGGCGATGTGAACTTGTGCCTCCCGGCTCCCTGGTCTCGATGGTTCACCTGGAACTTGCGGTGGCGGTCCTATCTCGTCCAGGTCGGTGGCTGAAGCGTTACGCCCGGGCCGTGGCGAGTGCCGCGATGAGGTCGGTGTCGGCCGGTGCCACGGGCCACCACCCCTCCTCGTCGTCCCGGAGGTGGGATACCAGCAGCGCCATGGCCGCCCGGTGTCAGCCCGAGGGTCGCTAGAGTTGCCCCATGGGCGCGTTGGACACGGCCGAGCTTGAGGCCATGGTCGAAGAGGCGACTGTCGATGCCTACAACGACGACGAGCAACTGACCGGTCTGTTCACCATGCTTGAGGAACACCTCGGCCTGCCCTTCACCACCGCGGTTCTCGGTGGCGAGGTAACCGTGGACGGCATCGACCTCACGCCGGACGGATGGATCGTCGCCCTGTGCTCTCGCGGCGGCATGCGGCAATCGATCGGAATCCTGGAGCTGCCGTTGCCCAGCCCGGCGCCCGAGGGCGCTGAGTGGATCGAGGCGTACCGTCACTGGGCCGGTTGAGGTCGGACACCTCACACCCCACGCGGAACCGGCTTGTCTGGGAGGGCTGAACGTGGCTGACGCCGTACAGGGCACGCATCAGGGTGGCGGTGAACCGTCGCTGGCCGACCTCATCGAGCGCAGTGCCGAGTTGAAAGGGCAGCTGGTCGCCTTCGGGCAGAGCGCCCGCTTCGACCGGTGGTTGACGCCCGTCCTCCTGGAAGCCGCTGGGCCTGAGCGGCAGTTGGACGAGGGCGAGGCGATCCGGATCATCGACCACTTCATCCTGCGGTACCGCCTGCCGGACGGTTCGACCGTGGTGGACCGTTTCGTCGCGGGACGGAAGGACTTGACCGCGGTCGACCGGGCGATGCTGCTCGGCTGGCGTGACCCGGTCGAGGGCATCTTCGAGATCCAGCGCAAGGAGAAGGATGCCGTCGTCCTGCTGAACCTGGTCGACGACCTGGAGTACCGCACCTACTCCAATGCGGGGCGGGCGGCGTTCCGTAGAGTGTCCAAGGGGAGCTTCCTGCACACCTGCCTCGTACCCGTCCACTCGGCCGGCGGGGCGTGGCTGGTGTCCGGGGCGATGTCGAGTTACCCCAAGTCCAGTGCCACCGAGATCGCCCAGGCCGCTATCCGTCTGGCCACCTGCCGGCCCGAACTGGTCTTCCGTAACCCCGTGAAGATCGAGCAGGGCTGGCAGCAGATGCGGGAGGACCGGGCCGAGTTCGTCCAGTTCTGCGGCGGCGACGAACTGGTCCTTCCGCCTGCCGAAGCCGAGGACCTTCTCAACGCCTACTACCGCCACCGCCAAGAGGCCGCCGTCGCCGGACAGCCCGACCGTGCCCGAGGCAGGCGGCTACCCGGTCTGGACCTGCCCTTCTTCGAGCTACCGGGAGAACTGGCGGACGTGGACAGCATCGGTGTCATCTACGACGAGGTCGACGGGCTCAACTTCTACGCGGACTACGGAATGCTGCGGGAGCTCTTCGCGAACCCGGCGCTCGCGGGCCGCAGGCAGCACCAGGACCTGTTGCGCACGTACCTGCGCGAGGAATCGATCGCGCCACTGCCGATCCGCCGACTGGCTGCCGCTCATCCGGAGGCAGCCGACGCGGTATTCCGGAAGCTGTTGCGGAATCCTGGATTCACCTGGAGCGAGCACGGCGAGGCGCTGCTGCGCCGACGCAAGCCCTGGTACTACGCGAACGAACCCCGCCCCGGTGTCTCCGTGATCGGCGACAGGCTCAGCGCGCTTGCCGTCGGCCGCTGACAGTCACCGATTCACGTTGAGGCCCCGGGCCGCCGTCGGCCGCGGCCCATCGGAGCGGAGGAACCGCAGGCCGGAATGGACCGAGGGCGCGCATATCGGAGTATGCTCGGGTCATGGCGGACACGACACGGATCACGGTGACGCTGCCGACCGAGCAGGTCGCCGAACTGAGGAAGCTCACCGACAACGTCTCCGGTTATGTGGCCGAGGCGGTGGCGCGTCAGCTGCGGCACCAGCTGCTCGGTGCCGACCTGCAGCGCCACCAGGAGGAGCACGGGGCGTTCACCGAGGAGGAGCTGGCAGAGGCTCGCTCCAGGATTCTCGGGACACCGGGCGCGGGCGGGTCGGCGAGTGCGGCGTGAACGAGCACGTCGAGACCGTCGTTCTTGACTCCCAGGGGGTCTCCGCCTGGATTGCCCAGGACCGCAAGATCCTCGCGATGTTCCAGGTGTTTCATGCCGTGGGTGCCGATTTCGTCATCGGAGCCAACACCATTGTGGAAGTCAGCCATGCGCGGGTGAACATGCCCCGGCTGGGGTGGGTGCTGTCCCGCGTCAAGGTCGAGCCGGTGACCGAGAGCGCAGCGAAAGCGTCCGCGGAACTGCTCAAGGCCACAGGTCTGCATGGCCACAAGTACGCGATCGACGCGACTGTCGCCGAGATGGCAATGCGCCAGCCCGGGCCGGTGGCCATACTGACGTCCGACCCTGACGACATGGCCCGGCTGTGCGGTGACCGAGTCCGGCTCATCGGCATTTGAGTACGGAAGTGCCGTTGCCACCACCTGCACAAAGCGAATTCCCCGGCCAGAACGGTCTCGGCGAGCTCAGGCAGGGCGGCGCGCACGGTGGTGGCGTAGTGGCGGCGCAGGGACGGGGCGATACGGCGGCGGCGTTCGCGCAGCATGGTGAGGGGTTCGGCGGCTGCTTGCTGGTAGGCGGACCGCAGGTGGGCGGCGGCCCGGCGGGCGGCCTCGGCCTGCTGGGCGTGCTGACGCTGGTCGCAGAGCCCGGCTGGGACGCCTTGGCCGCCCCCCTCGCCGACGCCACACAGGCAGGCCACAACGCGCAGGCTCTCCTCACTGAGGCCGCCACAAGCAGGGAACTGGACACCGCCGACTCCATCAGCGGTGTCCTCGTCTGGCGCCTGGTACGAGCCGCTGGCGAGGACCGAGCATCCACACCGCGCGGGCGCTGATCTCGAAGGCGCCGCGCAGCAGCGAGTACTGCCCGTGGGTGTGCAGCGTGATCGACACCGAGTTGTCCTGCGGGTCACCCGCGAAGGTCGAGCGGAAGCAGTGGAGGTGGTCGACGGCCACGCTCCGGGCGTTCCAGACATTGTGGGACAGCTGGTAGGGGTCGGTCTTGGCGTCGTCCCAGGCCAGGGCGCTTCCGGGCTGGACATGCCACTGCTTGGAGTCGGACTGGGTGAGGCTCTCGTACGGCCGGGCGCTGTCCAGCAGCGCCAGTATCCGTCTGAGGTATTGGTCTTCCTCAGTGGTCTTTGTCACGGCTTGTGTGCATGGATGAAGGTCGCGCCGATGCACGACATGTACGTATGCCGCCGAATCGCCAACGCCGGAGAATGCCCTGATCTACGTTTCTCGGCCGGTCTCTGGGCGCCCCGAGTCCTCGGCCGTTCCGGCACCAGCAGTGGCCGACCCCGAGTACGACCTTTCGCAGGCGCGCCGAGGGGCACCGTAGGCTCTGGGGCATGAGTCTGCGTCTGAGCACCGTGATCCTCCCGTACCGCCGCTGGCACGAGGGGGCCCGCGCCGCATGGCAGCGTGCGGAGGAGCTCGGGTTCCACGCCGCCTACACCTACGACCACCTGTCCTGGCGCGTCCCGTTCCGCGACGGGCCCTGGTTCGGCGCGATACCGACACTCACCGCCGCCGCGGGCGTCACCGAGCAGATGCGCTTGGGCACCCTCGTCACGTCGCCTAATTTCAGGCACCCGGTGACTCTGGCCAAGGAACTGATCTCACTGGACGACATTTCCGGCGGCCGGATCACGCTGGGCATCGGCGCGGGCGGCAACGGCTTCGACGCCACCGTGCTCGGTCAGGAGCCCTGGACCCCGCGCGAGCGTGCCGACCGGTTCGCGGAGTTCGTCCCGCTGCTCGACCGACTGCTGACCGAGGACGGCAGGAACGGTGTCTCCCACGTCGGCGACTTCTACGCGGCACATGAGGCGCGCAACATCCCCGGCTGCGTGCAGCGCCCACGGCTGCCCTTCGCCGTCGCCGCCACCGGCCCGCGCGGGCTGCGGCTCGCCGCGCGCCACGGCAAGGCGTGGGTGACCACGGGTGACCCCAAGCTGTACGAGACGGGTACGCCTGAGCAGTCCCGCCAGGCACTGCGTGACCAGGTTGAGAAGCTGGGAAAGGCGTGCGCGGACATCGGCCGCGACGCCGACGCCATGGACAAGATCCTGCTGACTGGTTTCACGCCGGACCGTGGCCGTCCCCTGGAGTCCCTCAACGCCTTCGTCGACTTCGCCGCCAGGCACAGGGAACTTGGCTTTACCGAGATTGTCATCCACTGGCCGATCCCGGGTTCGGACTTCGCCGCCGACATGGACGCCTTCGAGCGCATTGCCACCGAGGCGCTCGCGCAGCTGGGCTGACGGCCCCTATCCGGCCGGCACGCTGGTCGAGACGCCGGTCGACAGGCTGTGCGGTCGGCGCTGTCCGCCGACAAGCGGCAGAGGGCCGTGGGGGAATCTATTTCGCCAGGTCACGCTGCGACAGGCGAAAAAGGCTTGACTGAGGTGATACGAAAACGGTCACTTTGCGCACCGGAACGACCACGGGACGGGTCGGAGCCGAGGGCCGGGGCCCGTGCGAGGGGCGGCGATCCCCGGCGGCAGGGATCAGCGCGGGCCGGGGAAGCGCAGGTAGCGGGGCGGTACGGCCCGGGTCAGCCAGACGTCGTTCGCGCTGACGTGGAAGACATGGCCGTCGCGGTGCATGGCCCCCGCGTCCACGACGAGGACGACGGGGCGGCCGCGCCGGGCGCCGACCCGGGTCGCGGTCTCGCGGTCCGCCGACAGGTGTACGTCGTGCCTGCTCATGGGCCTGAGCCCCGCGGCGCGGATCGCGTCCAGGCTGCGGGCGACGGTGCCGTGGTAGAGGTACGGCGGCGGGGTGGCGGGGGGCAGGCCGAGGTCGACCTCGATGCTGTGGCCCTGGCTGGCGCGGATCCTCGTGCCCTCGACCGCGAAGCGCTTCTTGTCGTTGACGGCCACCACGTGGTCGAGCTCCTCGCGCGTGAACCGGAATCCGTGGGCGGCCGCCGCGGCGATCAGGGTGCCGATCTCGACCCAGCCGGCCTCGTCGAGCGTGAGGCCGATGCGTTCGGGCTGGTGGCGCAGGTGCTTCGACAGGTACTTCGACACCTTCACGGTGCGCCTGTCGTCCATCTCTCCTTCTTTTCCTTCTGTCACATCACCAGAGTGCAGGAGAGATGCGGATCACGCAGATTATTTGTGAATCCATGTTTGATCCACAACCAAGTGCTGTTATCCACAGGGTATTTGGCGAAGGTGTGGACAACGGGCCGATGATTTGGGGTAGTTCATCAACTTCGCCGGGAAATGGGGGTGATGGGGCCCTGATGGATCCTGATCTCCCAACACGGCCGTAACCAACGGGAGATGGCGGTCTCGCGTCAGGGCGGGTCGGGGCCGTCTGCCCCGCCACCGCCCCAACTCCCCTCACAGCTTCGGTTCCACCCGGGCGATCCCCCTCAACACCCCCGGCATGAAGCGGGACATGAAGTGGGCGCCGCGGGCTTCCGGGGTCACCGGTGCCACCGCGACATTGCGGACGACCGCGTCGAGAATGGCGTCGGCGACCTTCTCCGGAGGGTAGTTGCGCAGACCGTAGAGGCGCGCGGATCGCTTCTGGCGGCGGCGTTCCTCCTCCTCGTCCACGCCGGTGAAGCCGGCCGTCGAGGTGATGTTGGTGTTGACGAACCCGGGGCAGACGGCCGTCACCCCGATGTCCTGGGAAGCCAGTTCGGCGCGCAGACACTCGGAGAGCATCAGGACCGCCGCCTTGGAGGTGCTGTAGGCGGGCAGCGCGCGGGAGGGCTGATAGGCAGCCGCCGACGCGATGTTGACGATGTGGCCGCCCTGGCCGCGCTCGGCCATGCGCGCACCGAAGAGACGGCAACCGTGGATGACGCCCCACAGGTTGACGTCCAGGACCTTGCGCCAGTCGTCGGTGGTGGTGGTGAAGAAGGAACCGGACAGGCCGATACCCGCGTTGTTGACCAGTACGTCCACCACACCGTGGTCGCGGTGGACCTTCTCGGCGAGCTTCTCCATGGCCTGCTCGTCGGAGACGTCGGCCGTCTCCGCCCAGGCCCCGCCGGCGCCGACCAGGCGGGCCAACTCGGCGGTGCGAGCGGCGGCTTCCGCGTCGCGGTCGACGGCCACCACGCGCGCGCCGGCCTCCGCGAAGGCGAACGCCGTCGCCCGGCCGATACCGCTGCCCGCGCCGGTGACGAGCACCAACTGCCCGCCGAAACGGTCGGCATGGCGGCCGGTGGCCTTCACCTCGGTGCGGCCTCCCTCGACAGTGGTCACGAACTCATCGATCCAGTCGGCCAGTTGGTCGGGGCGCGTGCGCGGGATCCAGTGCTTGGCCGGAAGCGTGCGCCGGGTGAGTTGCGGAACCCACTGGTCCAGGTCGTCGTAGAGCCGCTCCGACAGGAACGCGTCCCCCTCGGGCGTGATGAGCTGCACGGGCGCGTGTGCGTGCGCGTCCGGGCGCGGATGGAGCAGCCGGGCGCGGACGTTGTCCCGGTACAGCCAGGCGCCGTGCGCCGCGTCGGTGGGGAGCGAGGGGGTCGGGTAGTCGTCGGCGGGGACCTTCTCGATCCGCTGGAGGATCTTCGGCCAGCGCTTGCCGAGCGGGCCGCGCCAGGCCAGCTCCGGCAGGGCGGGGGTGTGCAGGAAGTACACGTACCAGGACTTGGCGCCCTGACCGAGGAGCTGTCCCACGCGGCGAGGCGTCGGACGCTTCACGCGCGCGTTGATCCAGTGCCCGAAGTGGTCGAGGGACGGGCCGGACATCGAGGTGAAGGACGCGATGCGGCCCTCCGTGCGGCCGGCCGTCGCGAACTCCCAGGACTGCACCGAGCCCCAGTCGTGCCCGACGAGGTGCACCGGACGGTCCGGGCTGACCGCGTCGACGACGGCCAGGAAGTCGTCCGTGAGCTTGGCGAGGGTGAAGCCGCCGCGCAACGGCTTCGGCGCGGAGGAGCGGCCGTGGCCCCGGACGTCGTAGAGGACGACGTGGAAGCGGTCGGCCAGCCGCGCCGCGACCTTCGACCAGACCTCCTTGCTGTCCGGGTAGCCGTGCACCAGCACCACCGTCGGCTGCTCGGGATCGCCCAACTCGGCCACGCACAGCTCGATCCCGCCGGTCCGCACCCAGCGCTCACGCGCGCCCTTCAGCATCGAAGGTGTCGTCACTTCTCCTCCGCCCAGCGCCGCACGTGCGGCAGATCGTCGTCCAGCCAGAAGGCGCCTTCCTCGGGGTCCCGGGAGTCGGTGACCACCAGGATCTCCTCGAACTTCGCGCCCGTACCCCGGAAGCCGAGGTGGGGTTCGACCGCCCACAGGCCCGGCTGCGGCGGGTGGTCGGAGAAGCGGTACGGCGACCACAGGGGCGACCAGCCCTCGCGGTGGCCGTGCAGCGCGTCGCTCGCCAGCCCCTTGAGGGACTGGGTGCCGAACCCGAACAGGTGCGGCGAGAAGCGCCGCTGCTTCACCCGGTCCACCTTGTGGGCGATCACGCCGAAGGGGTAGGCCCGGTGCCGGTTGGCGTAGCCCTGGCGGACCATGAGGTGGTCCACGTCCTCGTAGATCTCGCGCAGCGGGCGCCGCTCGCGCACCTCGCGCAGGATCAGCTCGCGGTGCGCCTCCAGGTCGGTCATCAGCCGGTCCTGCATGGGGTTGAGGCCGAGCGAGCCCGAATAGCCGATGTCGGCCGTGCAGCCCTCGAAGACCGGGGCCACGTCCAGGATGAACGGCATCCCGGGCTCCAGGACGCGGTCGGTCGGGAAGAACTGCAGCGGGATGCGGAAGTTCACGAACGCCGTGCGGTCGCCGAACCAGGCGAAGGGGAGGTGGAAGAAGTCCCGCACCCCGCGCTCGCGCAGCCACTCGCGCTGCATCCGGGCGGCCTCACGCTCGGTCACGCCCGGCTCCAGGCGTGCCGCCACCGCTTCCGCGCACTCGTAGGCGAGGCGCTGCACCCGCCTGAACCCTTCCAGCTCCGCGGAGAGTTCGCTCTTCACTGCCGTCGTCATCCCGCCCCGTCCCGTCGACTGCGGTACGCGTCCGTAACTTGACACTGGTGAATGTCGCAGTTGTTAGAGTCGGCGTCAATAGGCGGGATCAAGGGCTGTGGACAACGCCTCGGCGCGACGGCCCGCCGGGCGTCCCCTAGGGCCCCGGGGAGGAGCCCGTAATACTCGAGGCTGACGCAGAGACGGCTCTGAGGTCTGACGACCGGCGTGCTCATGTTCACTACCTTCGAATGCGTGACTGTGATCGCGACCGAAAGCCTGAGCAAGCGGTTCCCCCGGGTGACCGCGCTCGACCGGCTGTCCGTGGACATCGGACCCGGTGTGACCGGACTCGTCGGAGCCAACGGCGCCGGCAAATCCACCCTGATCAAGATCCTGCTGGGTCTGTCCCCCGCCACGGAGGGCCGCGCCGAGGTGCTCGGCCTCGACGTCACCGCCAAGGGTGCCGCCATCCGCGAGCGCGTGGGCTACATGCCGGAGCACGACTGCCTGCCGCCCGACGTCTCGGCCACCGAGTTCGTCGTCCACATGGCGCGCATGTCCGGCCTGCCGCCCACCGCCGCGCGCGAGCGCACCGCGGACACCCTGCGCCATGTCGGCCTGTACGAGGAGCGCTACCGCCCTATCGGCGGCTACTCCACCGGCATGAAGCAGCGCGTGAAGCTCGCCCAGGCGCTGGTGCACGATCCGCAGCTGGTGTTCCTGGACGAGCCGACCAACGGCCTCGACCCGGTCGGCCGCGACGAGATGCTCGGCCTGATCCGCCGTATCCACTCCGACTTCGGCATCTCGGTCCTGGTCACCTCCCACCTGCTGGGCGAACTCGAGCGCACCTGCGACCACGTCGTCGTCATCGACGGCGGCAAGCTGCTGCGCTCCAGCTCCACCACGGACTTCACCCAGACCACGACCACCCTCGCGATCGAGGTCACCGACACCGACGAGCACCCCGACGGCACCGGCGCCGTCCGCGAGGCGCTCCACGCGCGCGGGGTGAGCGTCGAGGCCGGCAGCGGTCTGCCGGGCGCCGGCCACATCCTGCTGCTGACCGCACAGGGCGAGGAGACGTACGACCTGGTGCGCGACGTCGTCGCCGACCTGGGGCTCGGCCTGGTGCGCATGGAGCAGCGCCGGCACCACATCTCGGAGGTCTTCACGAGCGAGGAAGAGCAGCGGAAGGAGGCGGTCGGCCATGGCCGTTGAGCAGCCCATGCGGACATCTGCCACTGTCGCGCCCGCGGGTGACCAGACCCGCATCCACGACATCGGGTACCGCAACTACGACGGCCCCCGCCTCGGCCGTTCCTACGCCACGCGCTCCCTCTACTCGCAGTCCCTGCGCGGCTCCTACGGCCTCGGCCGCTCGGTCAAGTCCAAGGTGCTGCCGATGCTGCTGTTCGTGGTGATGTGCGTGCCGGCCGCCATCATGGTCGCCGTCGCGGTCGCCACGAAGGCGAAGGACCTGCCCGTCGACTACACCCGCTACGCGATCATCATGCAGGCCGTCATCAGCCTGTACGTCGCCTCGCAGGCCCCGCAGTCCGTCTCGCGCGACCTGCGCTTCAAGACCGTGCCGCTGTACTTCTCGCGGCCGATCGAGACCGCCGACTACGTGCGCGCGAAGTACGCGGCCCTGGCCTCCGCGCTGTTCGTCCTCACCGCGGCCCCGCTGCTGGTGCTCTACGTCGGCGCGCTGCTGGCCAAACTCGACTTCGCCGACCAGACCAAGGGATTCGCCCAGGGAATCGTCTCGGTGGTACTGCTCTCGCTGCTCTTCGCCGGCATCGGCCTGGTCATCGCCGCGGTCACCCCGCGGCGCGGCTTCGGCATCGCGGCCGTCATCGCCGTCATGACGATCTCCTACGGCGCGGTCTCCACGCTCCAGGCCATCGCCGACACGCACGGCAGCACGACCGCCGTGCCCTGGATCGGCCTGTTCTCGCCGGTCACGCTGATCGACGGGGTCCAGGCCGCGTTCCTCGGCGCGACCTCCGCGTTCCCCGGCGGGATCGGCCCCTCGAAGGGGGAGGGCGCGGTCTACGTCCTCGTCGTCCTCGTCCTCGTCGCCGGCAGCTACGGCCTCCTGCTGCGCCGCTACAAGAGGGTGGGCCTGTGACCACGCCCAGCCCGTCGCCCGCCACCACCCTTCCAAGGAATGGGCCGCGCCCATGAGCACTCTCACCATCGACCACGTCTCCCGCTGGTTCGGCAACGTGGTCGCCGTCAACGACATCACCATGACCATCGGCCCCGGCGTCACCGGCCTGCTCGGCCCCAACGGTGCCGGGAAGTCCACCCTCATCAACATGATGGGCGGCTTCCTCGCCCCCTCCACCGGCACCGTCACCCTCGACGGACAGCCGGTGTGGCGCAACGAGTCGATCTACCGGCAGATCGGCCTCGTCCCCGAGCGCGAGGCGATGTACGACTTCCTCACCGGACGCGAATTCGTCGTCGCCAACGCCGAGTTGCACGGTCTGGGCGACAAGGCGGCCCAGCGGGCCCTGGCCACGGTCGAGATGGAGTACGCGCAGGACCGCAAGATCGCGACGTACTCCAAGGGCATGCGCCAGCGAGTGAAGATGGCGTCCGCGCTGGTCCACGACCCGTCCCTGCTGCTGCTCGACGAGCCTTTCAACGGCATGGACCCGCGCCAGCGCATGCAGCTCATGGACCTGCTGCGGCGCATGGGCGACGAGGGGCGCACGGTGCTGTTCTCGTCCCACATCCTCGAAGAAGTCGAGCAGCTCGCCTGGCACATCGAGGTCGTCGTCGCCGGCCGGCACGCGGCCAGCGGCGACTTCCGCAAGATCCGCCGTCTGATGACCGACCGGCCGCACCGCTACCTGGTCCGCTCCAGCGACGACCGCGCGCTCGCGGCCGCGCTGATCGCCGACCCCTCGACGTCCGGCATCGAGGTCGACCACGCCGAGGGCGCGCTGCGCATCCAGGCCGTCGACTTCGGCCGCTTCACGGCCCTGCTGCCCAAGGTCGCCCGCGACCACGGCATCCGGCTGCTGACGGTCTCGCCGTCCGACGAGTCCCTCGAGTCCGTGTTCTCGTACCTGGTCGCGGCGTAGGAGGCCGAAGATGTACGACCCCACAGTCGCCCGGCTCACCTATCGGGCCCTGCTCGGCCGTCGCCGGGCCCTCATCCTGGGCGCCCTGCCCCTCCTGCTGATCGCGATCTCCGTCGTCGTGCGCGGCCTGGCCGGCGCCGACGACCAGACGGCCGCCGACCTGCTGGGCGGGCTCGCGCTCGCCACGATGGTGCCGATCATCGGCGTCATCGCGGGCACGGGCGCGATCGGCCCGGAGATCGACGACGGCTCCGTCGTCTACCTGCTGTCCAAGCCGTTGAAGCGGCCGACGATCATCTTCACCAAGCTGATCGTGGCCATCGCCGTGACGATGGTGTTCTCGGCCCTGCCGACGCTCATCGCGGGCTTCATCCTCAACGGCAACGGACAGCAGATCGCCGTCGCCTACACCGTGGCCGCACTGGTCGCCTCGATCGCCTACGCGGCGATGTTCCTGCTGCTCGGCACGGTGTCCCGGCACGCGGTGGTGTTCGGTCTCGTCTACGCCCTCGTCTGGGAGGCCCTGTTCGGCTCCCTGGTGTCCGGCGCCCGCACCCTGAGCGTCCAGCAGTGGTCGCTCGCCGTCGCCCACAAGGTGGCCGGCGGGGACCTGGTGACCTCGGACGTCGGCCTGCCCACGGCGACGGTACTGCTGGTCGTGGTCACCGTGCTCGCCACCTGGTACGCCGGCCAGAAGCTGAGGTCGCTCACGCTCGCCGGCGAGGAGTGACCGTACCGGTCTTGACGGGGGCTTCACCCCGGTCCGGGCACACTGGGCAAAACGGATGTACGGCGAGGAGGCCGGCAGATGGCAGAGGAGATCCCGCGGCACGACGCCTCCGGGCGGACCGGCGACGACCTCTGGGACGAACTGGTCCTGGACGAGGCCTTCGCGCGGTCCGCCGAGACCTCCGAACCGTCCGCGCGGGCCCGGATGCTCGCGGCCCGCTGGCGCGCCGAGGAACCGGAGCCTCAGCCCTGGCGCTCCGACGAGCCGCCGGCGGGCTGGTTCTTCAGCAGGGCGCGTCGGCGCAGGTGGCGCCGCCGATAGGGCGGTGGTGCGCACCGGTTAATTCGGTGGCGCCCAACTCGGCGGCGAGGCAGAGTGGTTGTGCCCCATCCGCCGGGAGTGTCCCGGCGCCACGTTCTGGGAGAGGAGCAGGGCGATGTCCATGCACGGCAGTACGCCCGGCTCCCGACAGGGCAGTCCGAGGCCGGCTCCGGAGTAGCCATTACCGCTCCGCAGAGCCACGGGAACTGCCCGGGGCGGCCACTTCGAGCACGCGATGTCGCTCTCGCGTGGGCCGCCCACCCGGAGGATTGGCCGAGTGGTAAGGCACTGGCTTGCTAAGCCATGGTCGGGGGTCACCCCGCGCACGTTCGATCCGTGCATCCTCCGCGAGACGTTGTCACTGGGACTTGGCTGGGATTCAGGGCTGGGGGTACGGGCAAGAGGAGCCCTGCGGAAGGGGCGCCCACCGAGGCCGAAGCCGGTTCCTCACACGCCCCGTTCGTCCGCGATCCGGTCCAGTTCCCGCATCGCTTCCGCGTGGGCGCTCATACGGCGGCTCACCGTGCCCGTGGTGAACAGGGCGACGCCGGCGACCGAGACCGGGATCGAGAGGCCGAGGACGGCGAGGGCCTCGGGCCAGTCGCGTTCGTCGCCGCAGTAGTCGCCCCGCCGGGCACCCTCGTTGGCCGTGCCGCGATCCGTCAGCAGGCGGGACTCGCAGTGCTCGGGGTACTGGTCGTCGGGGTGGCGGTCGACGTCGTACGGGGTGAGCAGAAGGACGGCGCACCAGGTCCACAGCAGGCCCGCCACGGCGAGCAGGGCGATGCCCCAGGTGCGTATCCGACCGGAGCGGTCGCGGAAGTCGAAGTCGTATTCGCGTGAGCGCATGGCCGCCGAATGTAGCAGCGGCGGCTCGCCCCGGGGCGCCCGGACGGGCGCCCTCAGCCCAGCAGGCGCTCCAGGACCAGCGCGATGCCGTCCTCCTCGTGAGAGGCCGTCACCTCGTCCGCGACCGCCCGCAGCTCCTCGTGGGCGTTGGCCATGGCCACGCCCCGGGACGCCCAGGCGAACATCGGGATGTCGTTGGGCATGTCGCCGAAGGCGATCGTGTCGGCGGCCTTCAGGCCCAGGCGGCGGGCCGCGATGGACAGTCCCGTGGCCTTGGAGAGGCCGAGGGGGAGCAGTTCGACGATGCCCTCGCCGGCCATGGCGACGGTGACGAAACCGCCGGCCGCCTCCCGGGCCGCCTGGGCCAGGGCGTCGTCGCTCAGCGTCGGATGCTGGATGTAGATCTTGTTCAGCGGGGCGGCCCAGAGGTCGGACGCGTCCGTGAACGGGGTGGCGGGCAGGGCGCCGGCGAGTGCGTAGCCCGGCCCCACCAGCACCTCGCCGTCCAGGCCGTCCCGGCTCGCCGCGAGGTGCAGCGGGCCCACCTCGGCCTCGATCTTCGCGAGGGCCACGCCCGCCAGCTGCCGGTCCAGGGTCACGGACGTCAGCAGCCGGTGCTGCCCGGCGTCGTACACCTGGGCGCCCTGGCCGCAGACGGCGAGACCCTCGTAGCCGAGGTCGTCGAGGACGTGCCGGGTCCAGGGGACCCCGCGGCCGGTGACGACGATGTGCGCGGCGCCCGCCGCGGTGGCCGCGGCGAGCGCATCACGGGTGCGCGGCGAGACCGACTCGTCGGAGCGCAGCAGCGTTCCGTCGAGGTCGGTCGCGATCAGCTTGTACGGGAACTCCGCGGTGGGCGGCTCGGCGATCACTTGGCGACCGGCTGCAGGACCTCGCGGCCGCCCAGGTACGGGCGCAGCACCTTGGGCACGTACACGGAGCCGTCGGCCTGCTGGTGGTTCTCCAGGATCGCCACGATCGTGCGCGGCACGGCGCACAGGGTGCCGTTGAGCGTCGCCAGCGGCTTGACCTGCTTGCCGTCGCGGACGCGGATCGACAGGCGGCGGGACTGGAACTCGGTGCAGTCCGAGGTCGAGGTCAGCTCGCGGTACTTGCCCTGGGTCGGGACCCACGCCTCGCAGTCGTACTTACGCGAGGCCGAGGAGCCGAGGTCGGCGGAGGCGACGTCGATGACGCGGAACGGCAGCTCCAGCGAGGTCAGCCACTGCTTCTCCCACTCCAGCAGGCGCTTGTGCTCCTCCTGCGAGTCCTCGGGAGCGACGTACGAGAACATCTCGACCTTGTCGAACTGGTGCACGCGGAAGATGCCGCGCGTGTCCTTGCCGTGCGAACCGGCCTCGCGGCGGAAGCACGGGGAGAAGCCGGCGTAGCGCAGCGGCAGCCGGTCGGCGTCGATGATCTCGTCCATGTGGTACGCCGCCAGCGGGACCTCGGAGGTGCCGACCAGGTACAGGTCGTCCTTGTCGAGGTGGTAGACGTCCTGGGCCGCCTGGCCGAGGAAGCCGGTGCCGGCCATGGACTGCGGGCGCACCAGCGCCGGGGTCAGCATGGGCGTGAACCCGGCCTCGGTGGCCTGCGAGATCGCCGCGTTCACCAGGGCCAGCTCCAGCAGGGCGCCGACACCGGTGAGGAAGTAGAAGCGGGAGCCGGAGACCTTGGCGCCGCGCTCGACGTCGATCGCGCCGAGGATCTGGCCGAGCTCCAGGTGGTCCTTGGGCTCGAAGCCCTCGGCGCCGAAGTCGCGGATGGTGCCGTGCGTCTCCAGCGTGACGAAGTCCTCCTCGCCGCCGACGGGCACGTCGGGGTGGACGAGGTTGCCGAGCCGGAGCAGCAGCTCATGGGTCTCGGTGTCGGCGGCGTCGCGCTCGGCGTCGGCGGCCTTGACGTCGGCCTTCAGCTGCTCGGCGCGCGCCAACAGCTCGGCCTTCTCCTCGGGGGAGGCCTTGGGGATCAGTTTGCCGAGCTGCTTCTGCTCGGCACGGAGTTCGTCGAAGCGGACGCCGGAGGACCTGCGCCGCTCGTCGGCAGACAGGAGGGCGTCGACGAGCGCGACGTCCTCTCCACGGGCGCGCTGGGACGCGCGCACACGGTCGGGGTCCTCACGGAGCAGGCGAAGGTCAATCACGAGGCCAAGGCTACCGGTGTCGGCTCGTGGGCCACGACTCACTATTGCGATGCGCACCTCACGTGGCGTCGTGCGGCAATTGCGCGGTGTGTCCCGTGAGGTCAATAAAGACCGTCTCAATACCTGGAACGGGGCAGCCGGCCGATCTCCGGTTGACCGGATTCCCTTGTGGAGGGCCACACTTGGCGGCGCCGTTGTCCACAGGAATCCACATCCCGGGAAGAGTTATCCACAGGCTGTGAGGAAAGTCTGTGGACTTCGGAATTGATCACTCCGGATGTTCCGGCCGGAGGGAGGAATTCCCGGTCCAAGCAGGGTCGACACCTACTTTCGAGGGGAAAGGCGTCGCTCCAAGAGATGAACCAAAGGAAACGAGTGGACGAAGGGTGACCTGCTGGGCGGTGGCCACATCTGGGGCTCCCTGGGCGATTTGTCGACCGGGTAACCCTCCCTTGTCGACTTGTCCCCAGGTCGAGAAGCGGACCTGTGGATAACTTCTGTGGATAACGAAGATATGCAGGTACGACTGCCGGAATCAGCTGTTCCGGCAGTCGGGCCGGGCATCTAGAACCGGCCGTCCTGGCAGCGCGCCACCCAGTCCGACGCGGCCACGAACTCCTCGTCGGAGGTGCCCGGCCGGGTGCGCGGGGCCTCGTCCGGCGTGATGTCCGCGCGCGGATAGGAGCCGAGGAAGCGCACCTGGAGGCAGATCCGCTTCAGCCCCATCAGCGCCTCGGCCACCCGCCGGTCCGAGATGTGGCCCTCGGCGTCGATGCAGAAGCAGTAGTTGCCGATGCCCTCGCCGGTCGGCCGGGACTGGAGCAGCATGAGGTTGATGCCGCGGGTGGCGAACTCGCCGAGCAGATCGCGCAGGCCGCCGGGGTGGTCGTCGTTCTGCCACAGCACCACCGAGGTCTTGTCGGCGCCGGTCGGAGCGGCGGGCCGGGCGTGGCGGCCGACCAGCACGAACCGGGTCTGCGCGTTCTCCGCGTCGTGGATCCCGGTCTCCAGGGCCTCCAGGCCGTACCGCGCGGCGGCGAACTCGCCGGCGAAGGCGGCGTCGTACTGCCCCTCCTGGACCAGTCGCGCCGCGTCCGCGTTCGAGGCGGCCGACTCCCAGTGGGCGTCCGGGAGGTTCCTCTTCAGCCAGTTGCGCACCTGCGGCTGCGCGGCCGGGTGCGCGGAGACCGTCTTGATGTCGGAGAGCTTCGTGCCCGGCCGGACCAGCAGCGCGAAGGTGATGGACAGCAGCACCTCGCGGTAGATCATCAGCGGCTCGCCCGCGACCAGCTCGTCCAGGGTGGTGGTGATGCCGCCCTCGACGGAGTTCTCGATCGGTACGAACGCGGCCTCGGCCTCGCCGGCCCGCACCGCGTCCAGTGCGGACTGCACCGACACGTAGGGGATCAGCTCCCGGGTCGCGGCCTCCGGAAGCGTGCGCAGGGCGACTTCGGTGAAGGTGCCTTCGGGACCGAGATACGCATAGCTCGCTGGCATGTCCTCACCCTAATGGCCGCGGCCGAAGGCGGCGCCCGCGTCTCATGGACACCACTCGACCGGGTGGTTTGGTTCCCGGAATCAGCCCTCCAGCAGGCGTTGTCCCACGTACTCTCCCTCGGCCGCGCCCCCGGGCACCGCGAACAGGCCGCTCGCCTCGTGCCGGATGAACCGCGACAGCGCGTCGCCCCGGTCGAGCTTGCGCTGCACCGGGACGAAGCCGCGCAGCGGGTCCGCCTGCCAGCAGACGAAGAGCAGACCGGCGTCGGGGGTGCCGTCCGGGCCGATGCCGTCGTGGTACGAGAACGGGCGCCGCAACATGGCCGCGCCGCCGTTGCGGTCCGGCCGGGTGATGCGGGCGTGGGCGTCGAGCGGGACGACGTACTCGCCCTTCGCGTCGGCCTTCTCCAGGTCCATCGGCGTCGTCTCGCCGCCTCCGGACAGTGGTGCCCCGTCGGCCTTGCGGCGCCCTATGACCGCCTCCTGGGCCGTGAGCGAGAGCTTCTCCCAGTCGTCGAGGAGCATGCGGATGCGGCGTACGACGGCGTAGGAGCCGTTCGCCATCCACGCGGGTTCCCCGGCGCCGGGCACGAAGATCCGCCGGTCGAAGTCGGCGTCGGCGGGCCTGGGGTTGCGGGTGCCGTCGATCTGGCCCATCAGGTTGCGCGCGGTCATGGGCCGCGCGGTGGCGCCCGGGGAGCGGTTGAAGCCGTTCATCTGCCAGCGGATGCGGGCCGCGCCGCCCGCCTCCTTCTGTATCGCGCGCAGGGCGTGGAAGGCGACCAGGGCGTCGTCGGCGCCGATCTGCACCCACAGGTCGCCTTCGCCGCGGGCCTTGTCGAGTTGGTCGGAGGAGAAGTCGGGCAGCGGGTCCAGCGCGGTCGGGCGTTGCTTCTCCAGGCCGGTCCGCGCGAAGAAGCTGTGGCCGAAGCCGAAGGTGACGGTCAGCGAGGACGGGCCCGCGTCCCGGGCCACGTCGGTGTCGTCGTGCGGGGCCGCCTCGCCCGCCATCAGCCGCTCGGCCGTGCTCGACCAGCGCCGCAGCAGGGCCGCCGCCTCCTTGCGGCCCGCACCCGCCACCAGGTCGAAGGCGACGAGATGGCCGCGTGCCTGGAGTCCCTCGGTGATGCCGGGCTGATGTTTCCCGTGAAACATCGCCCGCCCCGAGCCGAGCGAGGTCAGCGGGGTGGCCTGGGCGGGCGCGGCGGCGTATCCCACGGCCCCGCCCGCCGCGCCGAGCACGAGCCCGGTGGCACCGGCGGTGCCGAGCAGTGCGCGGCGGGAGACGCCTCGGCCGCCGCCGGCGTCGGGCTCCCGCACCGCGGAGTCGGGCGTACGGCGGGCCTGGGGGATGGACTGGTCGGGCATGGTGGGGTTCAGCCGATCTGAGCGTTCTTGGAGACGGTCACCTGGTCGATGTCGGAGGTCCGCACGGTCACCGCGATCTTCCAGTCGCCGGCCATGGGGATCTGCACGCCGCTCGCCGACCAGTGGCCGGTGGTGATGTGGTCCGGGGTCACGGGAAGCGGGCCGAGCTTCTTCGCCTCCAGGGTGAAGGCGATCTTCACCTCGGGGATGTCGAAGGCGCGCCCGTTGGGCCGCTGTACGTAGATGTGCATCTCGTTGCCGCCCACGCGCGCGGGGTCGAGATCGACACGGACGAGGCCCTTGCCGTCGGTGCCGCCGGTGTCGAAGGGCATGTCCAGGGTCAGCGTGCCGGACGCGGACGAGGACGCCGAGGAGCCGGTGGAGGACGCGGCGGCCTTGGCCTCCTGCTCGGTGCGGCCCGGTTCGGTCTGGGTCAGCGCGGTGGTGACGGCGAGCAGGACGACCGCGACGCCCGCCTCGGCGAACACCGAGCGGCGCAGTCCGAAGCGGTTCGTGTCGGCGTCCCTGAGCCGCTTCTGCCGTGCGGCGTCCACGGCGGCCCGCTGCCGGGCGAGCTGCGCGGCACGCTTGCCGTCCCTGGCCGCGGTGTCCCGCGCGGCACCGGAGGCACCCTTGCCGGCCGACTGCGGCGCGGGGACCTGTTCCGTCTCGGCGGTGCCGACAGCGTCGGCGACGTCCGCGAGCCGTCCCGTCCAGCGCCGTGAGATCGTGGCGATGCCGACCAGCAGCGCCACGAGTCCGATCTTGACCAGCAGCAGCTGCCCGTACGCGGTGTCGGCCAAGGCCGACCAGGAGCCCAGCTGGCGCCAGGACTGGTAGATGCCGGTGGCGACGAGCGCGAGCACGGAGCCGAAGGCGATCCGGGAGAAGCGGTGTACGGCGGTGGTCTCGATCGGGGCGTCCGCGGGCGCCCGGTACAGGGCGACGAGCAGCGCGGTGAGCCCGCCCAGCCAGGCGGCGACGGCCAGCAGGTGGACGACGTCGACGGGCATGGCGATGCCCGGCTGGAGCCCGGTGGAGGCGTGCTCCGCCATCGCCCAGCTCGCCGCGAGCCCGGCGGCCACGACCACCCCGCCGACGGCGAGCCCGAAGTTCAGGTCCCGCTTCTCCTCGCTCTCCTCGCTGGGATCAGGCAGTCGGCGCGCAGCGCCGTCGTTGAGGGTGGTGGTGGGTGACGGGCGGGCGTAGGCGCCGAAGAGGACGGCGATGAACAGCGCGGCGGCGGCGAGCAGCAGCAGCCGGGAGACCAGTGCGGCGCCGGTCTTGGTCTGCAGCACCTGTCCGAGCAGGTCCAGGTCGAAGACGTCGCCGAATTTTCCGGAGCCGGTGTACGCGCCGCGAAGGAGCAGCAGCCACAGGGTGGCCGCGGTGAGCGCGAGCCAGCCGCCGACGACGAGCCGCTGCAGGGCCCGTACGCCCGAGCCGCGCTGCCAGCAGGCCAGTACGAAGGCGGCGCCGCCCACCAGCACGATGAAGCCGGCGTACGACATGTACCGCCCGAACGCGTAGAGCCCGCCCACGACTCCGCCGCCGGCCGCGGTGCCGACGCCGGAGACGACGGTTCCCGAGGGTGCCCCGATGGAGAAGGTGTAGGCGCCGGAGACGGGGTGGCTGTCCGCGGAGACGACCTGGTAGGCGACCGTGTACGTGCCGTTGCCCAGGCCGCTCTTGAGCTTCACGGCGTACGTCGTCCCGCTCACGTTGACCGGTGAGCCGGCCTCGACCTTCCTGCCCTTGGGGTCGAGCACCTGCAGCGAGTCGTCGCTCATCGCGACCTTCTCGGAGAAGGTGAGCGACACCTGGGTGGGTGCCTTGTCGACCACCACCCCCTGCGCGGGGTCGCTGCCGGTCAGCGCGGCGTGCGCGGAGGCCGTCCCGGCGCCCGCGAGCAGCGCGCCCATGACGGCGAGGAGCAGCAGCACCAGGGTCCGCAGGCGGGGGGTGATGGTCCGCGTCACAGTGGTCCCTCCCTCAGTGGCCGGTCGACGGGTTGTAGGTGGCGGACTTCACCGGCATCTCGACGGTGAGGGGCCCGGACTTCGCGAAGCCGAGTTTCAGCGTCACCGTCTGGCCCTGCTCCGGCCTGCGCCTCAGCTTCTCGAACATCAGGTGGTTGCCACCGCTTTTGAAGACGAGTTGACCATGGGCCGGTATGGCGAAGGATTCTTTCTCCTCCATGGCGCCGCCGACGGTGCTGTGCATGGTGATCTGTCCGGCGACGTCGCTGGTGACCGAGGTCAGCTCGTCCTGCGCCCCGCCCTTGTTGCTGATCGTCAGGAAGCCGGCGGCCATGTCGGCGGAGACCGGCTGGGGCATGTACGACGCGCTCACGGACAGCCCGGCCGGGGCGGAACCGGAGCCCTTGCCCGAGGTCTTGTCCGAGCCGGAGTCCGAGCCGGTGCCGCAGCCCGCGAGGGCCAGCGCGCCGGCGAGCGCGGCCGCCGTCAAGGCCGTGCGCCTCACGGCTTGGCTCCCTCGACGAGCTTCGGCAGGTCCTTGGTGTAGTCGTCGACGGTGGCGTCCTCGCCGTACAGGACATATCCCCCGTCGGTCTTCGGCGAGAAGGCGATGACCTGGGTGCCGTGCATCGAGACGAGCTTGCCGTTCTTGTCCTTCGTCGTCGGCTCGACGGAGATGCCGACGGAGCGGGCGCCGGCCTGGATGGTGGCGAATTTCCCGGTCAGGCCGACGAACTGCGGGTCGATGCCCTTGAGCCACTTGCCGAGCTCGGCGGGGGTGTCACGGCCGGGGTCGGTGGTGACGAACACGACCCGCAGGTCGTCCTGCTGAGCCTTGGGCAGTGCCTTCTTGGCGACGGCGATGTTGCTCATCGTCGTGGGGCAGATGTCCGGGCAGTGCGTGTAGCCGAAGTAGAGCAGGGTCGGGTGGCCCTTGGTCTCGGCGCGCAGGTCGTACCGCTTGCCGTGGGTGTCGGTGAGGACCAGGTCGGGCTTGGTGAACGGCTGGTCGAGGACGGTGGCGGCCTTGCCCTGCCCGGTCTCCTCGGAGACCACGGAGACGGGCGACTTGCTCGCGTCACCGCTGCCGCAGGCGGTGAGGGTCAGGGTGGCGGCGGCGAGCAGCGCGGCCGCCGCGAACGTCTTCTTGCGCATAGAAAAATGTCCCAGATGTCAGAACTCCGGCGTGCACCGGGGTCGTACGAAAGCGTCGCACGACCCCGGTGCACGCGCGGGGAAGGGTGGGTCAGGCGGTCTTGCGGCGGCCCGCGACGACGCCGTAGCCGACGCCCGCGGCACCGATGACGATGCCGACGACGGCGAGGACGCGCGCGGTGGTGTCGCTGCCGTTCTTCGAGTCCTCGGCGGCGGCCGTCTTCTCCTTCTCGCCGTCCGCCGTGCCGGAGTCGTCCTTGGCCGCCGAGGCGCCGTGGTGGTCGTCGCCGGCGGCCGACAGCTCCAGCACCGGGGCCGGGTTCTCGGGCTCGGCCTGGCCCTCCTGCTGTGCCTCGATCCAGCGCACGACCTCGTTGTCGGAGTACGTCTGGATCGCCTTGAAGACGAGCTGGTCGGTGTCCTCGGGCAGGGCGCCGACGGAGAGCGGGAACTTCTGGAAGTAGCCGGGCTCGATGCCCTTGCCGTCGGCGGTCCAGGTGACCTTGGTGACGGCCTCGTCGATCTTCTCCCCGTGCAGGGTGAGCGGCTTGGCCAGCTTGGACTTGGTGACCTTCACGGTCCAGCCGTCCACGGGCTGGGGCATGACCGAGGCCAGCGGGTGGTCGGCCGGGAAGTTCACCTCGAGCTTGGTGGTCGCGGTCTTGTCGCGCTCGTTGGGCACCTTGAAGTCGACGACCGCGTAACCGCCCTTGGCCGCGGTGCCCTCGGGCTGCACGCTGACGTGCGCGAAGGCGGGGGCCGACAGGACGAGGACGGCCGAGCCCGCTACGGCAGCGGCGGCGGCGACACGGGTGGCGACGCGGGACGCGGTACGGGAAACCTGCATGGCAGGAGCACTCCACTCTGTGTGAGATCCGGTGAGGAAGAGGGGTACGCGTGCGCGTGGTCGTGCCACTCGTCGGACGGGCCGTCCGAGGGACGCACGCGCGCGCGGCCGCGTGACGGCGGCCTCTCTCCTCCGGATGGACGTGGAGGGGTGGTCGCGTGGCGTCAGGCGGCGAGGAGGAGGCCGGCGGCGGGCGGGCCGCGCCGGATCACCGTGTGCTGGAGCGCGGTGGTGTGCGGGGCGGGAGCCTCGTCCCGGTCGGGGCGAGGGGCGCGCGGGTCCGGTCCGGGTGCGGGCAGCAGCCCGGCACACAGGGCGTGCGCCAGCGTGAGCGCCGCGCGCAGTGATCGTACGAGCGCCCCCTCGGCGACTCCGTGCACCGACAGCTCGATCAGGCGCAGCAGGGCCAGGTCGCCGCGGCGCAGCAGCCAGCCCGCGGCGAGGGCCGCGAGGACGTGGCCGAGCAGCATCGGCAGGGAGGGCAGCAGCGCCGCCGAGGAGCCGGTGGCGTCGCCGGTGTGGTGGATGACGGGGGCGCCGCCCGCGGCCCGGCCCGAGGCGTCGATGAGGCGCGCGTCGAGCAGGAGGCGGTAGGCGTGCCCGGGGGTGAGCGCCGACGGGCTGGACCCGCACAGCAGGCGCGCGGCCCGCTCGACGAGCGCGGCGTTGCCGAGCGGCCCGTCCGCGGAGCCGCCCATGCCGCCCATGCCGGCCATGCCGGCGTTGGAACCCGTCGGTCCCGCCGGCATCCCGGAGGCCATGGCCGCACCGTGCTGCCCCAGCCCGAACAGGATGTGCAGCACGGTCTGGCCGAGGGCGAGGAGTGCGGCGATGCCGGGCAGCGAGCGGGCCCGCCCGGCGAGCGGTACGACGAGCAGCAGACAGCCCAGGAATCCCGCGCCCAGCGTCCACAGGGGCACGCGCGCGCAGGAGGCCAGGGTGTGCCCGGCCGCGGCCAGCACGACACAGACCGCGGCGAACACCGCGGCCCGCAGGATCCGGACCTCGGGTCCGGGACGCGTCGTGCGCGCGTGGGGGGCTGTCATGGCGGGGCTCATCATCGCACTGCGCACACCCGCGCCCTGCGGCAGGCCCGCCGGATTCCGCCACGGTCGTCCATCTCAACATCGGCCGGAACACCGCCTTCCGGCCGGAACACCGCCTTCCGTATGAGCAGGTCCCGTACGCGCATCGCACGGATCCGACCCCTCATACACCGGTTCGTCCCCGGGCGCATCGCCCATATGGGCCGAGTCATGCCAACGGAGTGCTTACGTGGGCGCACGGGTGGCAATAGGTATCGGTATGTCGAGCCGCGGCCGGGAGGGTGGAGCATGAGCATCTGGTGGTCACTCCATCTGCGCCGCGAGGCCGCGAGCGTGCCGCTCGCCCGGCGGCTGCTGATCGGGACCATGGAGACGGCGGGCGTCGACCCGGACATCTCCTACGACCTGTCCGTCGCCCTCAGCGAGGCCTGCGCGAACGCCGTCGAGCACGGAGGCGACGCGTCCCGCGGCAGCTCCGAGGCGTACCGGGTGACCGCCTACCTGGACGGCGAGAAGTGCCGTATCGAAGTGACCGATTCGGGCCCCGGTTTCGTCCGCGCCCCGGACATACGGCCGGTCCGTACGGACGCCGAGCACGGCAGAGGTCTCTGTTTGATCCAGGAACTCGCCGATCACGTCCACATCGGCGCCAAGCCGGGCCGGGGCGGCACGGTGGTCAGCTTCGACAAGATCCTCAAGTGGACGAAGGATCCTTCTCTGCTCACCGCATGAGGGTCCCCGCGGGGGCGGCGCGCCTTTTAGGGTGCGCGCATGGATGGCGCCCCCATGGAGAACCTGGAGAACCTGGAGAACGCGGAGAGCCAGGAGAAGGACCAGGAGAAGGACCGGGATACCGGCCAGGAGATCGCGGCCGGTGTGACCCTGCGCCCCCTCGCCCGGGGCGACGCCTCCGCGCTCGCCGCCGCCTACACGGAGAACCGGAGGCACCTTGAGCCGTGGGAGCCGGTCAGGCCGGAATCCTTCTTCACGGTCAGGGGCCAGGCGGAGCGCATCGAAGGACTGGTGAGGCAGCGCGCCGACGGGACCGTGGTGCCGTGGGTGTTCGCGGCGGAGGACGGCAGGATCGTCGGGGCGATCACCCTGACCGGGATCACCAGGGGGCCGTTCCTCAGCTCCTGCCTCGGGTACTGGGTGGCCGCCGACCAGCAGAACCGGGGCCTGGCAGGCGCCGCGGTGGAACGGGTCTGCGCGTACGCCCGCGACGCGCTCGGCCTGCACCGCGTCGAGGCGTCCACATTGACCGAGAACACCCGCTCGCAGCGGGTGCTCGCGCGTTGCGGATTCGAGCCGATCGGGCTCGCCCCGAAGTACCTGCACATCAACGGGCAATGGCGGGACTGCCGCCTCTTCCAGCGGGTGCTGCACGACGACGCGCCGGCACTGTGACCCCGAGAGCCGCAACACCCTGGGGGCGGCGCGGACGAACGGCCGGGCACGCGTCCGCGCACCCGGCCGTTCAACGCACTCTCAGCCCTTCAGCGAGGCCATCCACGCCTCGACCTCGTCGGAGCGGCGCGGCAGCCCGGCGCTGAGGTTCCGGTTGCCGTCGTCGGTGACGAGGATGTCGTCCTCGATGCGGACGCCGATGCCCCGGTACTCCTCGGGGACCGTCAGGTCGTCGGCCTGGAAGTACAGGCCGGGCTCGACGGTGAGGACCATGCCGGGCTCCAGCGTGCCGTCCACGTAGGTCTCGGTCCGCGCGGCGGCGCAGTCGTGGACGTCCATGCCGAGCATGTGGCCGGTGCCGTGCAGGGTCCAGCGGCGCTGCAGCCCCAGCTCCAGGACCCGCTCGACCGGACCCTCGACCAGACCCCACTCGACGAGCTTCTCGGCGAGCACGCGCTGGGAGGCGTCGTGGAAGTCGCGGAAGCCCGCACCGGGCTTCACCGCCGCGATACCGGCCTCCTGGGCCTCGTACACGGCGTCGTAGACCTTCTTCTGGATCTCGCTGTACGTGCCGTTGATCGGCAGTGTGCGCGTGACGTCGGCGGTGTACAGCGTGTGGGTCTCCACGCCCGCGTCCAGCAGGAGCAGGTCGCCGGAGCGGACCGGGCCGTCGTTGCGCACCCAGTGCAGCGTGCAGGCGTGCGGGCCGGCGGCGCAGATGGAGCCGTAGCCGACGTCGTTGCCCTCCACGCGCGCGCGGAGGAAGAACGTGCCCTCGATGTAGCGCTCGCTGGTGGCCTCGGCCTTGTCGAGGACCTTGACGACGTCCTCGAAGCCGCGGACCGTCGAGTCGACGGCCTTCTGCAGCTCGCCGATCTCGAAGTCGTCCTTGACCAGGCGGGCCTCGGACAGGAAGACGCGCAGTTCCTCGTCGCGCTCGGCGGTGACCTTGTCGGTGAGGGCCGCCTCGATGCCGGCGTCGTAGCCGCGCACCACGCGGACCGGGCCGGTGGCCTCCTTCAGCTTCTCCGGCAGCTCGCGCACGTCGGAGGCCGGGATGCCGTACAGCGCCTCGGACTCGGTGAGGGAGTGGCGGCGGCCGACCCACAGCTCGCCCTGGCCGGAGAGCCAGAACTCGCCGTTCTCGCGGTCGGAGCGGGGCAGCAGGTAGATCGTCGCCTCGTGGCCGTCGCCCTTCGGCTCCAGGACCAGGACGCCGTCCTCCGTCTGGTTGCCGGTGAGGTACGCGTACTCGACGGAGGCGCGGAAGGCGTACTCGGTGTCGTTCGAGCGGGTCTTCAGGTTGCCCGCGGGGACGACGAGACGCTCGCCCGGGAAGCGGGCGGAGAGCGCGGCGCGGCGGTGCGCGGTCTCGGTGGCCTGCGGGACCGGCTGCAGGTCACGCAGTTCCGTGTCGGCCCAGCCGGACTTCATGTTCTCGGTCAGCTCGTCGGAGACGCCCGGGTACAGGCCGTTCTTCCGCTGCTTGATGGGCTCTTCGGACTCGGTCTCGGGGCCCTCTGCGGTAGCAGAGTCGGGCACAGCCGGGTTGAGCTCATCGGACACGTGATCCTCCTCGATACGCCATGTGATCTCCCCCGGGCCCGCGGCGCTCCTGCTTGTGGCCGAGCGGGGACCCCCATCATCGTACGGTTGTACCAAGGCGGACCCGGTGCCGGATGACCTGTTATGCCCAGTCATGCGAGCTGCGGGTGCGGGTGCCGGCGCCGTCAGTCGAAGCGCGCCGCCAGCAGGACGACGTCCTCCTCGCCGTTCTCCTCGTCGAGACGGTCCGGCAGGACCGTGCGCAGCACGTGGTCGGCGACGGCCCCGGGGTCGCAGCGCAGGGCGCGCGGGATGCTCGCGGCCGCCGCGTGCAGCCGGGCGAAGGCGCGGTCCATCGGGTCGCCGGTGCGGTGCAGCAGCCCGTCGGTGTAGAGCAGGACGGTTTCTCCTGGTTCTGCCTGGATCTCCACGCTGGGCGCCTCCCAGCAGGCGAGCATGCCCAGCGGCGCGGAGACGGAGGTCTCGGCGAACTCGGTGCGCCGCTCGCCGATCAGCAGCGGCGGACTGTGCCCGGCGCCGGCCAGGGTGACCTTGCGCAGGGCGGGCTCGCAGTAGGCGAACAGGGCGGTGGCGGAGCGGGCGGGCTCGGTCAGCCGCAGCAGCAGCTCCAGGTCGGACAGGACGGCCACCGGGTCCTCGCCCTCCATCACGGCGTAGGCCCGCAGTGAGGCGCGCAGCCGGCCCATCGCGGCGACCGCGCTGGGCCCGGAGCCGGTGACGGAGCCGACGGAGAGGCCGAGGGCGGCGTCGGGCAGCG
The DNA here is from genome assembly GCF_053595235.1 of Streptomyces sp. NPDC002520. Lineage (NCBI taxonomy): Bacteria > Bacillati > Actinomycetota > Actinomycetes > Kitasatosporales > Streptomycetaceae > Streptomyces > Streptomyces sp. NPDC002520. The sequence continues at coordinate 320,623 of NZ_JBSFXG010000003.1, forward strand.
ACAGGGCGTCGTACCAGTCGCCGCCGCCGCGCGGTCCGGTGCGGTGGCGGGCGGCGAGCTGGACGCCGGCGACCCGGGGCAGCCGGGTGGGGAGCAGTTCCTCGGTGATGGTCGCGGCGCGCTCGCGGGAGCGTTCCACCTCCACCAGCAGGGCGAGGTGTTCGACGGCGTGGCGGACGTACAGGCCGACCAGGTGGCGGTGGTGCTCGTCCGGCTCGGCGGGCTCGTCGTAGAGCCAGACGGCGGCGCCGAGGCGGCCGGAGGACCTGGCGGTCAGGGGGAGGGCGTAGCTGGCGGCGTAGCCGAGGCGGGCGGCCACCTCGCGGTGGCGGGGGTCGAGGCCGTCCTCGGCGAACAGGTCGGCGTGCACGATCTCGGCGGCGCCGGTGCTCGCTCCAGTGTCCAGGAGGGGGCCGTGGGGCAGGGAGTGGCGCGGCACGGTCTCCATGTGGCCGAGGTCGGCGCGGCACAGGCCGAGGCCGAGGGTGGTGCGGGGGCCGAGTCCGTCGCCGGGCTCCAGGACGACCAGGCCGCGGCGGGCGCCGACGAGGGCGGAGCCGGCGCGCAGCAGTTCCTCGAGGGCGGGCTCGAGCGCGTTCGTGCGGGACAGCCGCTCGGTGAGTTCGTGGAGGGTCGTGAGATCCGAGACCCAGCCGGCCAGCCGGTCCTGGAGCAGGGCGCCGGGCGCGGGCGCGGCCGGAGCGGGCACGGTGGGGGCGGTGTCCGGGGCGGGACCGGCGCCGGGCGTGGGGGAAGCGGGCGCGACAGTGTGTGCGGGCGTCGGAACCGTCGGATCGATTCCAGCCACTTTCTGAGGGTGCGGGGCACTCATGGTGTCCGGCTTTCAGGCCGGTGCGTATTGCTCAAAAGCATCGCAAACCCCCATGTCATTCTGCGCCGCTAGCGGTGTCTCCACATGTACACGCACTCGTGAGGGGATGTCCAGCATTGTCCTGCGGGGATTCCTGGTGTCCATGGGTCTGCAGTGGGTTTTCGCAGACCCCCTTGCCTTACTGCCAAGTTGGCTGAAAACTGCCTCGGGTATCGGTTCATTGCGGTCGACTGGGCTTGCTCCACGGAGCGTCACAGCGGTCGTGATGGGTACGTACTCGGTGAAGGCCAGGGGTGGTTGGGGGCTACCCGGAACCTGGCGATGGACCCGGGCGTCATAGCCACCGACGGCCGAGCCCCATCCTCCCGTGGCGGAGGCGGAGAGAAACACGTGCGACGGTAAAACGCCAGACTTCGCCACCCCCACGCCGCAACCGTGCTTTTGACGGACGTACTACGGACACGGACGCGGCCAACGCTTGAACCCCAGGGGTTCCCCCCGCCGTGTGCAGGGGTGTGATGCGGCAACAGGTACGCCCAGTGAAGCGATCGACACATGGTGTGATGTGGCCCACGGTGTTGCCAGCGGTGCAACGGAAAGGAACGAGCGCTCATGCGCGAGATCCTCGGAAGGCGACGCAGGCTCCTGTCCAGGCGGAACGACGGGAGGCCTGAGCTGATCGGCGCGGCCCTGACCTTCGCGACGGAATGGCAGTGGCCCGTACTCCCGGGCGTGGCCCCGGACCCGCAGGGCCGGGCCCGTTGCGGCTGCCCCGACCCGGAATGCACGGTGCCCGGTGCGCACCCCTTCGACCCCGGGCTGCTCGCGGCCACCACCGACGCGCGCATGGTGCGCTGGTGGTGGGGCAACCGCCCGAACGCGCCGATCATCCTCGCGACCGGTGACAAGGCGCCCTGCGCGGTCAGCCTGCCGGCGCCCGCCGCGGCCCGCGCCCTGGACCTGCTCGACCGGCGCGGCATGCGCCTCGGCCCGGTGGCCGCCGCGCCGACCCGCTGGTCCCTGCTGGTCAAGCCGTACTCCATGGAGCAGCTGGGCGAGCTGCTCTACGCCAAGGACTTCGTGCCCGGCTCGCTGCGCTTCCACGGCCAGGGCGGCTATCTCGCCCTGCCGCCGTCCGAGACCGGGCACGGCGCGGTCCGCTGGGAGCGCGCCCCGCTGCCCGGCTCGGCCTCGCCCTGGGTGCCCGACGTGGAGGCCGTCGTGGATGCCGTGGTCGACGCCCTCACTCGTACGGGTGTGAGCGCGCCCGAGTTGTAGGGGTGTCGCGCGCGGGCGGGCCCGGATGCCCGTCCGCGGTCGTTATCTTCCGGCCATGCTGCGAATTTCTGGGGGGCCAGGAAGAACTTCTGGGGGGCCAGGAGATCGAGGGCCACGCCGCGGCGGGCCGGACCCCCGGAGGATCCGTCTGATCGCCCTCGTCGGCGTCGTGGCGGCCGTGATCGCGCTGCCACTGGCCGTGTCGTCCGCGGGGCAGGTGGGCGAGGCGACGGGGACCGCGGGGCAGGACGTGCCGGCCGGCGTCCGCGCGCCCGACCGGGACGACGCCAAGTTTCCCCCCGCCGCCCCGGCCGCCCCCGCCGGTACGCCCCGCCTGCTCGGACTGGGCCTGGCCACCGCCGCCCGCTGCGGACCCGAGCTCTCCTCCCCCGACGGCATCGAGGCGCAGACCTGTGTGATGACACAGGGCGAGGACACCTGGGGGCGCACCTACTACCGCAACACCACCGGCGAGGCCGTGGATCCCGTGCTGAGCCTGATGGGGCCGGGCGGTCGCACCGTCCAGACGCACTGCGCGACCGGCACCGACGACGAGCCCGCCACCTGTGAGACACCCCGTGAGCGCACCCGGGGCGGGCCGGACGCCTATACGGCCGTCGCCGAGTTCTCGGCGCGCGGGGCCGGCGGGCCGCTGCTCCTGCGCTCGGGCAGCAACTCCGACGAGAAACCCGGGAGTTGACGGCCCGTGACGCGCTGTACACGCGTGCGGGCATAGAAAGACCCGGTTGCTGGCGACGGGGGATGCACCAGCAACCGGGCTACTGGAACGGTAACAAGAGATCGGCGGTTCGCAAATTCGATCTCGGCTATTCGGACACCGATCTCCCTGTTCTCGCCGGGAGTTGTGACAGGAGTCACCCGCTTCGGTGTCTGCCCGGCGGCTGACCCTCCGGTCAGCCGCCGACGGTGCCCGCGACGGGCGTCAGCTGAGCGTGACCTGCCGGTTGGTCAGTCCGCCACGCGCCCGCCGCTCGTCCGCCGTGAGCGGCTCGGTGGCGGCGAGGGCCGCGGCCAGGCGCTCGGCGAACTCGGCGGCCGGCTTCTCCACATCCTCGGCCGAGACCTCGCTCGGCAGGTCCCACACCGGCACGGTGAGGCCGTGAGCACGGAAGGAGCCCACCAGCCGGGTGCCCTCGCCGAGGCTGGAGCGGCCCGCCGCGTGCAACCGGGCGAGAGCGTCCAGAAGCTGCTCCTCCGGGTACGGCATGACCCACCGCAGGTGGTTCTTCTCCGGGGTCTCGCACCAGTACGCGGAGTCCACGCCGGACAGCTTCACCGTCGGGATCGCTGCGGCGTTGGCCCGCTCCAGGGAGGCGGTCACCTCCGGGGTGGCGTTCTCCGCGTCCGGCACCCAGAACTCGAAGCCGCTGTGCACGACCGGCTCGAAGGCGCCCTCGGGGTCGAGCAGGTCCTGCAGCCGGGGAGTCCCTGCGGGGGCGCGGCGGCCCTGCACGGGGGTGCCGGGCTCCGCCTCCAGCGCGCGCTGGAGGGTGTCGGCGAGGTCCCGGCTGATGTCGCCGGACGACGTGTCGTTCTGCAGGCCGAGCAGCACCGTGCCGTCGTCGCGGCGCAGCGCGGGCCAGGCCATCGGGAGCACCGTGGCGAGCGTGACCGAGGGAACACCCTCGGGCAGGCCGTCCTTCAGGGTCAGTTCGACCGTGGCGGCCGGGACCAGCTCGCGCAGCGCCACCCAGTCGCCCTCGCCCGCCAGGCCCTCGAACGGGCGGTGCACCAGCTCGGTCGCCGCGTGCGAGGCATCCCGGCCGTGGCACGCCTTGTAACGCCGGCCGCTGCCGCAGGGGCAGGGCTCGCGGGCGCCGACGACCGGGATCTCTCCGTCTGTGATCTGCGGGCGCTTGGCCTTCGTCTGGGGTCGCTTCTTGGCCATCGTGGGTGTCTCCCGGTTACGGCTCGTCTCGTACGGCGGGAGCCTAGCCGTTCGCGCCGGGAGCGACGGGAACCTGTGGACAACCCGCACGGGGACCGCGCCGACGGTGTGAACCGTACGACGAACACCGTGGTCGCGGCGGCCTCAGTCCAGGTTGTCGAAGGCGTCCGCGAAGTCCAGTCCGGCGAGCCCGGAAGGCTGGGAGGCCGTGACGCGCGTAGCGAAGGCCTCGCGTCGGCACCCCGCGTCCGGATCGTGCACGTCCTCGTGGACCACCACCCAGACCGTCACCTGGCCCCGGGTGTCGTCCCGGACGCCCCAGTCGTCGGCGAGTGCCTCGATGATGTTCAGCCCGCGGCCGCCGTGCGCGGTGACCGACGGGGTCGCCGGAGCGGGACGGGTCGGGCCGCCGCCGTCCGTGACCTCCACGATGAGCCGACCGTGCGCGTCCACCCGCCACGCGGCGCGGACGGCGCCGTCCCCGGCGAGCGCGCCGCCCAGGGGCCGGCCGTGTTTGCACGCGTTGCTCAGTAGTTCGGAAAGAATCAGTACGGCGTCGTCGATGACCGATTCCGACACACCACCGCTGCGCAGCTGCGCCCGCATCCGGTGTCTCGCCTTCCCCACGCCCGCAGGGCCATGAGGTACGGCCATGCTCGACGACGTGGGCACCTCCTGTGCCACCACCAACGCCACCCCCGAGACCTCCTTCGCCCCACGCCACGGTGTGGATGCCCCCTGGGTCTGCACCGGAAACCGGCCAATCCTCTTCCGGTGACGCATTCGCAAAGGTCGATCACGGACCGAACGCGCCGGGGCACTCCCTGTGAAGGGGGTCGCAGATGAATGGCTGGATTTCGACGGTGCGGTGGGCGGGGGTGCCGAGGAGGTGGGGGCGGGTGGCCGTCGCGTCGCCTCAGCGGCCGAGCTGGTCCAGCACCGCGCGCGGGCGGTTGGTGATGATGGCGTCGATGCCCAGCTCGACGCAGAGATCCACGTCCTCGGGCTCGTTCACGGTCCATACGTGCACCTGGTGGCCGGCGTGCTTCAGTCGCTCCACGTACCCCGGGTGGCTGCGCACGATCCGGATCGAGGGCCCGGCGATGTGCACGCCCGCCGGCAGCCGTCCCTCGCGCAGCCGGGGTGAGAGGAACTGGACCAGGTAGACCGTCGGCAGCGTCGGCGCCGCGGTGCGTACCCGGTGCAGCGAGCGCGCCGAGAAACTCATGACCCTTACCGGCGACTCGGCGGCCGAGGCCGGTGCGTCCAGGCCGAACCGCCCCAGCAGGGCCAGCAGCCGCTCCTCGACCTGTCCCGCCCAGCGCGTGGGGTGCTTGGTCTCGATGGCCAGTTCCACCCGCCGGCCGGCGTCGGCGACCAGCTCCAGCAGCCGCTCCAGGGTGAGGACGGAGGTCTCCTTGGGGTCCTCGGGGCGGTGCACCCAGTCCGGTTCCTCGTCCCGGCCGCGCCAGGCGTCGCGCGACCTCCGGGAACCGAAGTCCAGGGCGGCCAGCTCGGACAGCTCCAGGGCGGAGACGGCGCCGCGCCCGTTGGAGGTACGGTTCACCCGCCGGTCGTGGACGCAGACCAGATGACCGTCTGCGGTGAGACGTACATCGCACTCGAGGGCGTCCGCACCGTCCTCGATCGCCTTCCGGTACGCGGCCAGCGTGTGTTCGGGGGCGTCTTCCGAGGCGCCCCGGTGGGCGACGACCTGGACGCGGTGCTGTGGTGCGTGGGTCACCGCGTCATGGTGCCACCGTCGCGGGGTACGACGGGCGGCGTGAACGGATCTGTGCGGCGAACGTGCGCGTACAGCCTGCTTATTTATGTAACTTTTGCCGGAACAGTCCTATATAAAGGATGGTCCCGGACCCACAGCCACCGCTTATGGTGCTCTGACGGCCCGTGGGAAAAGCTGACTGCATACAACAGGAACACGGAACCATGCACAGCCGTACCGCACCGGGCTCCCGCCTCTCGGGCGACGCATGTGCCACGCCATGACGAGCGTGACCGAGCATGAGCGAGTGTGACCGAATGCGACCGACGACAACAGCCGTGGATCGAGGAGAAGAGCTGTGAGCACCGAGAACGAGGGCAACGCGGTACCCCCGGCCCCGTCCGCACCTCCCGTGCCGGTGGCATCTCCCGCTGCTTCCCCGCAGGGCGCCGCGCCCGAGGGAGAAGCGCCGACGGCGCAGCTGCCGCCGGTCCCCCCGGCTGCCCCGGAGGGCACGGACACCGCGGCAGGGGCCCACCGGAGCCCGGCCGACGGCACCGCGCCGCACGCCCCCGAAGCAGCCCACCCCGCAGGACCGGCGCCGGACGCGCCCCAGCCCTACGGCAGCCCGCCCCAGGACGCGCACCAGCCCTACGGCGGCCCGCCCCAGGACGCACATCAGCCCTACGGCGGCCCGCCCCAGGACGCACATCAGCCCTACGGCAGCCCCGCCCCCGGTGCCGCCTGGCCGCCCCCGTCCTCCACCGGGCACGCGCCCGGCTACGGCGGCGCCGGCGGTGCGGGCGCCGGCTGGGGAGCGTCGTACCAGCAGCCCGCCCCCAAGCCGCGCAACGGGCGCGGCGGCCTCATCGCCGCCGTCCTGGTGGCCGCGCTGGTCGCGGGCGGCATCGGCGGCGGCCTCGGCTACACGCTGGCCAAGGACAACGACACCAGCGGCTCCACCACCGTCTCCTCCGACAGCAGCGCCTCACAGGTCAAGCGCGCCCCCGGCACGATCGCGGGCGTGGCCTCCAGGGCGCTGCCCAGCACCGTCACCATCGAGGCGGAGAGCACCAGCGGCGAGGGCGGCACCGGCACCGGGTTCGTGTTCGACACCCAGGGCCACATCGTCACCAACAACCACGTCGTGGCCGAAGCCGTCAACGGCGGCAAGCTCACGGCCACGTTCCCGAACGGCAAGAAGTACGACGCCGAGATCGTCGGCCACGCGCAGGGCTACGACGTCGCCGTCATCAAGCTCAAGAACGCGCCGTCCGACCTCAAGCCGCTCGCCCTCGGCGACTCGGACAGGGTGGCCGTCGGCGACGAGACGATCGCCATCGGCGCCCCCTTCGGCCTGTCCAACACCGTCACGACGGGCATCATCAGCGCCAAGAACCGCCCGGTGGCCTCCAGCGACGGCAGCGCCAGCAGCAAGGCGTCGTACATGAGCGCCCTGCAGACCGACGCGTCCATCAACCCGGGCAACTCCGGCGGCCCGCTGCTGGACGCCTCCGGCGCGGTCATCGGCATCAACTCGGCGATCCAGTCCTCCAGCAGCGGCGGCCTCGGTGGCTCCGGCCAGTCCGGCTCCATCGGCCTGGGCTTCGCCATCCCGATCAACCAGGCCAAATACGTCGCCCAGCAGCTGATCAGGACCGGCAAGCCGGTGTACGCCAAGATTGGCGCCTCCGTCTCCCTGGAGGACTCCACCGACGGCGCGAAGATCACCGACCAGGGCACCGGCGGCGCCTCCCCGGTCGAGACCGGCGGCCCCGCCGACAAGGCCGGCCTCAAGCCCGGGGACGTCATCACCAAGCTGGACGACTCCGTGATCGACAGCGGCCCGACCCTGATCGGCGAGATCTGGACCCACAAGCCCGGCGACAAGGTCACGGTCACCTACAAGCGCGGCGGCGAGGACCACACGGTGTCCCTGACCCTCGGCTCGCGCGCCGGCGACAGCTGACGCGTCCGACCCGCACGCGCGCGTGAGCGGTGCCTCCCTCGGGGGGAGGCACCGCTCACGCGCACCGAGCCCCGCCCAGCCCCCACGGTCCGCCGCGATCCCCGGTACGCTGTACCCGCTCCGCCCCAGGTGGGCGACGCGGGGAGGCGTGCCCGAGCGGCCGAAGGGAACGGTCTTGAAAACCGTCGTGGCAGCGATGTCACCGTGGGTTCAAATCCCACCGCCTCCGCACAGTTCATAGATGTGCTGGTCAGAAGGGGTGCCCCTCGATGAGGGGCACCCCTTCTGCATGGGACGTGTCTCACCACCGACGGCACGGAGAACCTGGTCGTCTTCGCCCACCCGCCCTGAACGGACTCCAGGGCCGCCGCCGTACCTACGAGCGAGTGCCGGTCCCTCAATCCCGGTAATTCCGCCATGTGTTGATGAACTGACTAATACCGGCTGCCTGAGCGATAACTGTGCTGCTTTCAGCCCCTTTTATTAGTTTGATCTCGATCGCGGCAATGAAATGCCCTTGTCTTTGTGCATCTCATTCATCGCGTTTTCGGCATGGAAGGCATGGTGGGTTTCGGTGCATGGGGCTGTTAAGGCCAGCGGCGTGTCGCCATTGGTCCTCGGGGCAGTGAGCCTCGGTCTGACCTGGGGTTTGTGCTCCGTTCCGGCACAGGCTCAGCCCGTCGCCGCGCGGGCGCACGCCCAGGCGGTCGTTTCGCAGGCGGAGCGGATTGCCCGGGTGAACTACGGCACTCTGCGGGCGGCCGTATCGGGAACGGTGACCGCGAGGATCGGCGTCAACATCCGTGAGGAGCCGACGACGAATTCGGCGACGTTGGGATCGTTCCCGTTCGGGGCGCAGATCGACCTGCTGTGCCAGGAGTCGGGCCAGGAGGTGGACGGGAACCCCTCGTGGTATCGACTGGCGGATCGCGACGGCTGGGTCGCCGCTCGGTATGTCAGCGCGTCGGGCGTGCCCCTGTGCGCGCTCGGGGAGGGGCCAACGGGTCCGTCGGGCCCGACCGGTGACACGGGCCCGACGGGTCCGACCGGTTCGGGTGCCACTGGCGCGACGGGTCCGACGGGTGCGGCCGGTCTGAACGGTGTGGACGGTGCGACGGGTCCGACGGGTCCGACCGGTTCGGGTGCCACCGGTGCGACGGGTCCGACGGGCGCCACCGGCCTGAACGGCGTGAACGGCGCGACGGGTCCGACGGGCCCCCTGGGTGCTACCGGCCCGCAGGGGCTCAACGGGTTGAACGGTCTGAACGGTCTGAACGGTCTGAACGGTGCGACGGGTGCGACGGGTCCGCAGGGGATCCAGGGTGTAACCGGTGCGACGGGTGCTCAGGGGCTGCAGGGCATCCCGGGTGAACCCGGTGCCGTGGGGTCGACCGGTGCCACGGGTGCGGCTGGTCTGAATGGTGTGGACGGTGCGACGGGTCCGACTGGTCCGACGGGGCTACAGGGCATCCCGGGCGAACCCGGTGTCGCGGGTCCGACTGGTGCCACGGGTGCTGCCGGTCTGAACGGTGTGGATGGTGCGACGGGTCCGACTGGTGCGGCTGGTCTGAATGGTGTCGATGGCGCGACGGGTCCGACTGGTCCGCAGGGCCTGCAGGGTATCCAGGGTGAACCCGGTGTCGCGGGTCCGACCGGTGCCACGGGTGCGGCTGGCCTGAACGGTGTGGATGGCGTGACGGGTCCGACGGGTCCGCAGGGGCTGCAGGGTATTCAGGGCGAACCCGGTGTCCCGGGTGAACCCGGTGTCGCGGGACCGACTGGTGCCACGGGTGCTGCCGGTCTGAACGGTGTCGATGGCGCGACGGGTCCGACCGGTGCGGCTGGCCTGAATGGTGTCGATGGTGCGACGGGTCCGACTGGTCCGCAGGGCCTGCAGGGCATCCCGGGTGAACCCGGTGTCGCAGGTCCGACCGGTGCCACGGGTGCGGCTGGCCTGAACGGTGTGGATGGCGTGACGGGTCCGACGGGTCCGCAGGGGCTGCAGGGTATTCAGGGCGAACCCGGTGTCCCGGGTGAACCCGGTGTCGCGGGACCGACCGGTGCCACGGGTGCTGCCGGTCTGAACGGTGTCGATGGCGCGACGGGTCCGACTGGCCCGACGGGCCCGACAGGAGCTACTGGCTCGGTCCAGCTCACGGCTGTGAACTCGGGACCGTCGTCGCTGCCACCGAACTCTGCTACTCAGGTGGCCGCCACCTGCCCAGTCGGTCAGACGGCCGTCTCCGGCGGTTGGACGTCGGATACGCCTCAGGTTTTCGCGAGTAATTCCGTGCGGGCGGGCACCGACACGTGGAGTGTGGAGTTCTTCAACTCCAGCCCGACCATCACCGCGGCGGTCTCGACCACCGTGTACTGCTCACCGTGACGGCGTGGCCAAGCGGACCGCAGAAGCCTCTGCCATGGAGCGTGCGGTAGCCGGGTAGGCCAGACCGTCCCCCTCAGCCAACGAAACGGCGTCGCCCCCACTGATCCCAGTGGGGGCGACGCGTCTGCGGCCTCCAAGGCCTTGCGTCTCCGCCAGGAACCGCGCCTCGCTCGACGCGCACCGGGAACTCGGCTTCGAGTGCGTGACGACCGGCACCTCGCTTCACGGTGTCCAGTTCACCGGCGGCGGGGGCCGGCTGCTGCGCGCAGGCCGGCTGACCTCGGTCTCGTAGAACCCTGGGCGCGCGTCCGCGGCGTGCGAAAGCATGAGGCATGCGACCGGATGACTGGCACCTCACCGAAGACGTCGACGAATTCCTCGCCCTGGCCGGGGACTTCCTGCGCTCGCGGCCCGCCGCGCACGTCATGCAGCTGACGTGGGCGGAGAGAGTGCGAACGCGTGGGGCGGAGGCGTTCGGCAGCGGATCCCCCGTCTTCGGCGTGCTGGAGCCGGCGGGTGAGGTCCAGGCCACCTTCTACCGGCTGCCCTCCCGTGGGCTGGGTCTGTCCCCGCTCACGTACGAACAGGCCGACTCCCTCGCCGCCCGCCTGGCCGCCCTCGGGCACTCTCTGCCCTCCGTCGGCGCGGACAGCGGCACGGCCGCCACGTTCGCCGAGGCCTGGCAGCGGCGCACCGGGGCGATGCCGCACCCCCGTGACACGCGGGTCCGTCTGTACCGCCTCGGCGAGCTCACCCCACCGGAGCCGCTGCCGGCGGGCCGGGGCCGTGTCCTGGGTGAGCAGGATCTCGGGGAAGCCATGTTCTGGTGCGGCGAGTTCGCCAAGGCCGTCGGGGAAGACGTCTCCATCGACGCCGACACGTGGGCCGACACGCGCTTCGCCGACAAGCGCTACACGCTCTGGGAGACCCCGGACGGCACTCCCGTCTCCGTCGCGGGAATGAACCCGCTGATCGGCGGCCAGATCCAGGTGGACGTCGTCTACACCCCGGCCGGCCTGCGCGGTCGCGGCTACGCGGGCGCCGTGGCGGCGGAGGTGAGCCGGGCCGCGCTGGCTGCGGGGGCGAGTGACGTCGTCCTGTTCGCGGACGTGTCCAACCCCACCAGCAACGCCCTCTATCAGCGCCTCGGCTATCGCGCGCTCGACGAATGGGCGGGGTACGACTTCTCGTACACCGCACCGGAGGCCGATTGAGGACGGACTCCGGTGGGTTCCGTCAAAGCACCGCCATGCCCAACGGCCGTGTGCCCGCCGGGATTCGGCTCACCTTGTCCGTGCGCAGGTCGACGACGCTCAGGCCGTTCCAGGAGCCGTCGCGGGTGAAGCCGCCGGAGACGTAGGCGGTGCGGCCGTCGGCGGAGAGGGCCACGTCCTCGTGCGGGCCGTCCAGCGGGATGACGCGCTCGCGGCCGTCGGGGGCACGGACGGTCAGGGACGGGCCCTCGTCCCGTGACGGGTCGATCGGGCCCGTGCCGACCACGTACAGCGTGCCGTCGGCGCCCACCGCGGCTCCGTGCTGGTGGGTGTTGGCGGTCATGCGCTCGACGCGTACCCGGCCGGTGCCGGGATCGACCACGGCCAGCCGCTCGCCCTCGAACGGCAGCAGGAGCGCCCCGTCGGACGGGCGTACGGCGGTGTAGTGCGGCTTGAGCCAGGAGCCGAGGCCGCCCTCGGTGCCGTAGGGGGCCACTTCGATGCGACGCGTGGTCCAGTCGCCGGTGTCGACGACGGTGACGTCGAAGGAGTCGTGGTCGGTGGCGTAGACCCGGCGGCCGTCCGTGGAGACGTCGACGTCGAAGGGACGGCGTCCGACCGGGACGCTGCGCACCACCTTGCGGCTGTGCGTGTCGATGACCTCCAACGTGCCGTTGCCGCCCGGTACGTTCACGCCGACGTACACGTGTCTGCCGTCGGGGGAGAGCGCGATGCCCATGCCGCCGCCTCGGTACTCGCCGGTGGTCACCGGGCCGACGTCCGTGGAGTAGGGGATCAGCGCGGTGCGCCGGCCTTCCTTCGTGTCGACCGCGGCGACGCCCTCGGCCGTCGCCACCCAGGCCGTTCCGTCGTCGAGCGCGATCCCGTAGGGGGCCGTGCCCACCTTCACCGAGCCGAGCTCGGCCTTCCCGCCCCGCCGTGACGGGTCGACGAAGGTCACGGTGTCGGCGCCGAAGTCGGTGACCACCAGGGTCTCCCCGGCGCCGGCCCCGGCGGTCCGCTCGGGCAGGTTCGGGCGCGCCACGGACGGGGAAGCGTCGGACGGGGAAGCGTCGGACGGGGAAGCGGCGGACGCGGCCGGGGCGTCGGAGCCCGACGCGCATCCGGCCAGCAGCACGGCCGCGGCGAGTGCGCCGAGGGCGCACGTCCTGAGGCGTCGCCCGCTCACTCCTCGGCCTTTCGCAGTACGGCCGCGATCCCCTGGAATCCGCGGCGCTCGGCGTGCTCCCGCGCCGTGACACCGTCGGTGTCCGGCACCAGCGGGTCGGCGCCCGCCGCGAGCAGCACCTCGACCACCTCCTGGTGGGTGCGGCCGCCGTCGCCGAGGATCACGGCCTCCAGCAGCGCGGTCCAGCCCAGCCGGTTGACGTGGTCGACGTCGATGTCGGTCTCGGCGAGTACGGCCCGTACGTAGGCCACGTGGCCGCGCTCGCTCGCGGGGATCACGGACACGCCGCCGAACCGGTTGGTGAGCGTGACGTCCGGGCCGCCGGGCAGCAGCGCGCGCATCATCGCCACGCTGCCGGTGACGCCGGTGACCAGCCACGGGCTGTCCTCGCGGTCGTCCTGGGCGTTCACGTCCGCGCCGGCGTCGACCAGTACACGGGCCGCCTCGACCCGGTCGGCGAGGGCGGCGCGCAGCAGCGGAGTACGGCCGTTCGCGTCGCGTGTCTCGGTTTCCGCGCCGTCGGCCAGGGCCGTGCGCACGGCGTCCACGTCACCGCGGTCGGCGGCGTCCAGCAGGGCGAGACCGGCCGCGGAAGGTGCTTTCTTGGGCATGAGGTAGGTCCTCCAGACGGTGATGACAGGCGTCAGGACCGTACGGCGGTGCGGCAGCCCGCGCCGAATCGGCCGGCGGCGTGCGACCGGGGGGAGTCGCAACGCCGCCGGTGCCGGAGCGGCCTGCCCGGTGGGGTGGGCGCTCACTCGAAGGCTTCCGGGTCAGTGGTCGTCGCCGAGGGCCGCGACACCGGCCTGGGCGAACTTCTCGTCCAGGGCGCCGGAGGGGGCGCCCGCGACGCCGACACCGGCGATCGGGGCGTTGTTGTAGTCCACCGGGGCGCCGCCGGCCAGGAACAGAGTGCCGGGGATGTCCTTCAGGGTGGGCGCGGACTCCAGGCGCTTGGCCAGCTCGGAGGTGGGCGCGTTCCAGGAGACGGAGGTGTACGCCTTCTTGATCGCGGACTCGTAGGACTGCGGGCCGGCGCCGTCGCCGCGCAGGGTGACGATGGTGTTGCCGTTGCGGTCGACCACCGCCACGCTCACCCGCTGGCCCTCCTCCTGGGCGGCCTGCAGTGCGGCCTGCGCGACCTCGGTCGCGGCCTTGATCGTCAGGTGGTTGCTGGTGGTGGTGACCTTCGCCGGCACCGAGGCGGCGGCGGGGGTGGCGGCCGGGGTGGCCGCGGAGGCGGACACCGTGCCGAAGACGCCGGCACCGACGACCGCGACGGCCGCGGCGGAGGTGACGATCCGGGCGCGGGTGGAGAACTTCTTGGCCTTGTGCTGCATGGTGGACAGCTCCCTCTCGTGTCGTGTCGGCGTGTTCCTCTCGCGCCGTGGTTCAAGCTTCCCGTCGAAAACCCCGCCCTCCCGTCGGCGTTCCGGGTGCTCCCGGCTAGCGGGACGGGTGACCGCGATGTCATCCGATCGGATGACCCGGGACGCGGGCGGGCTGTGCGAGGGAGAAGCCCTGGGGAGCTGTGAGCAGCCGTGACCAGGCCCGATGGCCCCTGGTCGGGCGTGGTTGGCCCCCGGGGCAGGCCCGATGGCCCGTGGTCGGGCGTGGTGGCCCGTGGTCAGGCCCGGTGGCCCCCGGTCGGCCCGGTGGCCCGTGGTCAGGCCCGGTGGCCCGTGGTCAGGCATGGTGGCCCCCGGTCGGCCCGGTGGCCTGTGACCAGACCCGGTGGCTTGCGGTCATGCCAGGTGGCCCGTCATCCGGGCCGCTGACGCGATCGTCGCGCGGGCCTCGTGTTCGGTCAGGCCGGTGGAGAGGGCCGCCTCGACGAGAGAGGCGGTGAGGGCGGGGCCGATGCCGTTCTCGTAGGCGCGGCAAGCCGCCCAGAACAGGCGGGTGTTGCGCTGGCCCGCGTGCGCGGTCAGCACGAACTGGACCAGGCCCCGGCCGTGGTCGCCGGCGGGCGGCGACGCCTGGTGGGTGGTGCGGGGCGGGGGCAGGAGCAGCCGGAGCAGGGCCGGTGGGCAGGCGGCGGGGGCGCGGTGCGCGGTGCCCGGGGCGGTGGCGTAGACGCCGTGGTCGGTGCGGGAGCCGGGGCCGACGAGATAGCCGCCCGCGCCCCGGATGTCGATGCCGGGGGCGAGCCGGCCGGCGGAGTTGGGGACGATGACGTCCGGCGGGCCGCTCAGCCACAGGTGGCGGCCGCCGCTCGGGGTGAGGACGACGACCGTCTCGGGGATCGTGAACAGGTGCCGCAGGGCCAGCTCGCGCAGGGCGGCCGAGGAGTCCGTGCCGGTCTTGGTGTCGAGGTCGACGCCGATGAGGTGGTGCGGGGGCAGGCCACAGGCGGTGCCGTAGCCGGTGGCCCAGGGCGCGGCGGCGAACAGCTCGCGGATGCGGACGGGGTCGGTGGAGGCGTCGTACACACCGTGACCGAAGCGGCCGCACTCGCCGTGGCAGGGGGGTCCGACCGGACCGGAGGCGTCGCGGTGGGGGGAGCGCAGGGCCGGGAGTTTCGTCCGGGACAGGGGGATGACGGCCAGTCCGCGTTCGGCGGCTGACAGGGCGTGTGCGAGGGCCAGCGTCGTGGCCTGCCGGTCGGGGGTGGCCATGCCTCCATGTTCGTACGTACGTTCGAAAAAGGGAAGAGGGGCCGGGCGCGACGCGCCGGACGCGCCGGGGTGGCCGGAAACGGGCCGGAGCGGTTCCTCGCTTGTGCTGCTTGGGGAGTGAAGGTCCGGCCTGCCCCTTCTTGCGGCGTGAAATGACCAAAGGTGGCGATAGGGGTTTATCGACTTGTCATCACGCTTGCGTGCTAATCACGGCTTCCGGTGTGGTTCGCCGGGGATTCGGTGGGCAACTCTGGACTCGCGACGTCGTCCACGAAGTCCAGGCGGTCGGCCAACTGCCTTGACATCAGCCGTAGTTCACGTACTTCCGGCCGCTTGGGCCTGAGTGCTTGGTTCTGGAGGAACAACATGGCAAGCATCCGTACCGCCCGCGTTCTCGCCGCCGTCTCCGCTCTCCCGCTCGCAGCCGCCCTGTTCACCGGCGTCGCGGCGGCGGGCAACGGCGCCGTCGCGGACGACGGATCGAACGCGGGCGTGGCCGGTGTCATCGGCAGCGGGGTCGGCCACGACAACAACGGCAACTCGTCCACCACCCAGCAGAACGCGGTCGGCTCCGGCGCCTCGAACCAGTCCAACACCGCGCAGGTGAACCGCTCCGCGTGGACCGCCATCCAGCAGGGCAACGGCAACGTGGCCATCCACTTCACCCGCCTGTGGTGGTGACCCGCGGCTGAGGTCCCTCGTGGGGAGGGCCCTCAGGGGTGTGCTCCGGGGTCGCAAGACGTCCGCGCGGCGGTGCTTCGGCGCCGCCGCGCAGGCGTGTGCGGGGCCGTGCGGACCGACGGATTCCTTGACAGTGAACCGTATCTGACGGACAGTCAGAAACTGCTCTGTCGGGTGCGTGAGACGGACGGTGAGGGGGCCGTGGTGGGCGGCGAGTCGGACGAGCTGGGAACGCGGCTCAAGGCGTACGAGGGGCGGCCCGCCGCCGTGACCGGCGTCGGGAAGGACCCGGTGAACGCGCCGATGATCCGGCACTGGTGCGAGGCGATGGGCGACACCAACCCGGCCTACGCGGGACCCGACGCCGTCGCCCCGCCCACCATGCTCCAGGCGTGGACGATGGGCGGCCTGTCCGGCCACACGAGCCGCACCGGCGCCTACGACGAACTCCTCCGCCTGCTCGACGCGTCGGGCTGTACGTCCGTGGTGGCGACGGACTGCGAGCAGGAGTACCTGCGCCCCCTGCGCCCGGGCGACGAGGTCACCTTCGACACGGTCATCGAGTCGGTCTCCGGCCGCAAGACCACCAGGCTGGGCACGGGCTACTTCGTCACGACCCGCACCGACGTCCGGGTGGCCGGCGAGCCGGTGGGCACGCACCGCTTCCGCATCCTCAAGTACGCGCCCGTGCCCCGGCCGGCCCCGCCCCCGGCGCCCCGGAAAGCACGGGCGCCCCGGAAATCCCCGGACGTGCGCCCCCGCCCGGTGGTCAACCGGGACAACGCCGGCTTCTGGGAGGGCGTCGCCGGTCACCGGCTCCTCGTCCAGCGCTGCATGGGCTGCGGCACCCTGCGCCATCCCTGGCTGCCGGGCTGCAACGCCTGCGGCTGCCCGGACTGGGACACGGTCGAGGCGAGCGGCGCGGGCACGGTCCACTCGTACGTGGTGATGCACCACCCGCCCTTCCCCGCCTTCGATCCGCCGTACGCCGTCGGCCTGATCGAACTCGCCGAGGGCGTGCGGATGGTGAGCAACGTGGTCGGGGTGCCGTACGACAAGGTGCGCATCGGGATGCCGGTGCGGGTGGAGTTCAGGCGGTACGGCGGCGACGGGGAGGGCGAGGAGTTCGTCCTGCCCGTCTTCCGGGCCACCGAGAACTTCCCAGGCACTGAGAGCTTCCCGGCCACCGAGAGCTTCCCGCCCACCGAGAGTTTCCCAGGCGCCGAGAACTTCCCGGGCGCCGAGAGCTCCACCGGCACCGAGGGCGAGGTCTGACATGGATGCGTTCACCGCGGGCACCGAGCTGCCGCCCCTGGAGATCCCGGTCACGCGCACGCTCGTCGTGGCCGGCGCCATCGCCTCCCGGGACTACCAGGACGTGCACCACGACCCGGAGCTGGCCCGGCGGCGCGGCTCCCCGGACGTGTTCATGAACATCCTGACCACGAACGGCCTGGTCGGCAGGTACATCACGGACCACTTCGGCCCGACGGCGGTGCTCCGCGCGGTCGCCATCAGGCTGGGAGCGCCCAACTATCCGGGAGACGCGATGGTGTTGACGGGCCGGATCGAGGCCGTCGACGGCGACACGGCGACGGTGAGCGTGGTCGGCGCCAACGGGCTCGGCCGGCATGTGACCGGCACGGTGACGGTCAGCGTCCCGGCTCCGGCGGCCGGCCGGGGGGCCGCGTCATGAGCGTGCGGCGGCGGGACTCGCTCGGCGGCCGGGCCGCGCTCGTCGGCATCGGAGCCACCGAGTTCTCCAAGGACTCCGGGCGCAGCGAGCTGAAGCTGGCGGTGGAGGCGGTGCGGGCCGCGCTGGACGACGCGGGAATCACCCCCGCCGACGTGGACGGCCTGGTGACGTTCACCATGGACACCAGCCCGGAGATCACGGTCGCCCAGGCCTGCGGGATGGGCGACCTGTCCTTCTTCTCCCGCGTCCACTACGGCGGCGGGGCGGCCTGCGCCACCGTCCAGCAGGCGGCGCTCGCCGTGGCGACGGGCGTCGCCGAGGTGGTGGTCTGCTACCGGGCCTTCAACGAGCGCTCGGGCCGCAGGTTCGGCGCGGGCGTGACGCACCGGGAGCCGTCGGCGGAGGGGGTGGCGCTCGGCTGGGCCCTGCCGTTCGGGCTGCTCACGCCCGCCTCCTGGGTGGCGATGGCGGCCCAGCGCTATCTGCACACGTACGGTCTGACCCCGGAGGCGTTCGGGCACGTGGCCGTCGTGGACCGCGCGTACGCGGCGACCAACCCGGCGGCCTACTTCCACGGCCGCCCGATCACCCTCGCCGACCACGCCTCCTCCCGCTGGATCGCCGAGCCGCTGCGCCTCCTGGACTGCTGCCAGGAGACCGACGGCGGCCAGGCCCTTGTGGTGACCTCCCTGGAGCGGGCCCGCGACCTGCCGCACCCGCCGGCCGTGATCGCGGCGGCCGCGCAGGGGGCGGGCCGCGCGCAGGAGCAGATGACCAGCTTCTACCGGGACGACCTGACCGGCCTGCCGGAGATGGGCGTGGTGGCCCGCCAGCTGTGGCGGACCTCGGGGCTCGGCCCTTCCGACATCGACGTGGGGATCCTCTACGACCACTTCACCCCGTTCGTGCTGATGCAGCTGGAGGAGTTCGGCTTCTGCGGGAAAGGCGAGGCGGCCGATTTCGTCGCCGGTGAGCGGCTGCCGCTGAACACGCACGGGGGCCAGCTCGGGGAGGCGTATCTGCACGGGATGAACGGGGTGGCGGAGGCGGTGCGCCAGCTGCGCGGCACGGCCGTGAACCAGATCCCCGGGGCGCGGCGGACCCTGGTGACGGCCGGCACCGGGGTGCCCACATCGGGCCTGGTCCTGGCGGCGGACGGCTGACGCCTCAGGGGTGACCCCTCAGGGCGAACCCTCAGGGGAGGTGGAGCCGTACTCCACCCACAGGAGGTGAGGGCAGCACCACCCCTACAACCTGAGGGGGACTCCGCTTCGGGACCTGCGACCGATCCGCCGGGGCATGGCCTGCTTCTAGCGTGGAGCCATGACCACAGCCGTCTGCACCAGCGCCTCGGCCGCTGCCGCACCAGCGGGAGGGACTCTCCCCCTCCCCCGGCTCCGCCCGGGTGCGGGGACCCCGCTCTACCCGTCCTTCTCCTCGTACGTCCGGGCCCGCCAGCCCGTCCTGCTGCGCACCGCGCGCTCGCTGACCGCGAACCCGAGCGACGCCGAGGACCTGCTGCAGACCGCGCTCGCCAAGACGTACGTCGCCTGGGAGCGCATCGAGGACCACCGGGCGCTGGACGGCTATGTGCGCCGGGCGCTGCTCAACACCCGGACCTCGCAGTGGCGCAAGCGCAGAGTCGACGAGTTCGTGTGCGACGAGCTGCCCGAGCCGGAGCCCGTGCCCGGCGCGGAGGACCCGGCCGAGCGGCAGGCGCTGCACGACGCCATGTGGCGGGCGATAGCCAAGCTCCCCGCACGCCAGCGGGCGATGGTCGTCCTGCGCTACTACGAGGACCTCAGCGAGGCCCGGACCGCCGAGGTGCTCGGCGTCTCGGTGGGCACGGTGAAGTCGGCGGTGTCGCGTGCGCTCGGCAAGCTGCGCGAGGACCCGGAGCTGGACCTGGTCCGGTAGGCGCCCCGTTCGGCCCCACGGACGGCGTTTGTCGCTCCCCACTAGTGACATACCGCGTGGTATGTGCGCAGAATCGGCGCAGCCCTTACCGCCGCGTAGGCGACGCTGCCCCGGGAGGACCGCCGTGCTGAGCACCATGCAGGACGTACCGCTGCTGATCTCGAGGATCCTGACCCACGGGTCGACGGTCCACGGAACGTCACAGGTGACCACCTGGACCGGTGAGGCCGAGCCGCACCGGCGGACCTTCGCCGAGATCGGCGCCCGCGCGGCCCAGCTGGCGCACGCCCTGCGGGACGAACTCGGGGTCCGGGACGACGACCGGGTCGCGACGCTGATGTGGAACAACGCCGAGCACGTCGAGGCGTACTACGCGATCCCCTCCATGGGCGCGGTGCTGCACACCCTCAACCTGCGGCTGCCCGCCGAGCAGCTGGTGTGGATCGTCAACCACGCCGCCGACCGCGTGATCATCGTCAACGGCTCGCTGATCCCGCTGCTCGCGCCGCTCCTGCCCCAACTGCCCACGGTGGAGCACCTCGTCGTCTGCGGCCCCGGCGACCGCTCCCCGCTCGCGGGCGCCGGCGCACGGGTGCACGAGTACGAGGACCTGATCGCCGGCCGGCCCACCGGCTACGACTGGCCCGAGCTGGACGAACGCCGGGCCGCCGCGATGTGCTACACCTCCGGCACCACCGGCGACCCCAAGGGCGTCGTGTACAGCCACCGTTCGATCTACCTGCACTCGATGCAGGTCAACATGACCCAGTCGATGGGCCTGACCGACCAGGACACCTCGCTGGTCGTGGTTCCCCAGTTCCACGTCAACGCCTGGGGCCTGCCGCACGCGACCTTCATGACCGGCGTCAACATGCTGATGCCCGACCGCTTCCTGCAGCCCGCCCCGCTCGCCGAGATGATCGAGGGCGAGAGGCCGACGCACGCGGCCGCCGTCCCCACCATCTGGCAGGGCCTGCTCACCGAGCTCACCGCCCGGCCCCGCGACGTCTCCACCCTCACCCAGGTCACCATCGGCGGCTCCGCCTGCCCGCCCTCCCTGATGGAGGCCTTCGACGCGCTCGGCATGCGCGTCTGCCACGCCTGGGGCATGACCGAGACCTCCCCGCTCGGCACGGTGTCCCGCCCGCCGGCCCACGCGGTCGGCACCGAGCAGGAGTTCGCCTACCGCCTCACCCAGGGCCGCTTCCCGACAAGCGTCGAGGCCCGCCTCACCGGCCCCGGCGGCGAACGCCTGCCCTGGGACGGCGAGTCGGCCGGCGAGCTGGAGGTGCGCGGCCCCTGGATCGCGGGCGCCTACTACAACGGCCCCGACGGCGAACCCCTGCGCCCCGCCGACAAGTTCGGCGAGGACGGCTGGCTGAAGACCGGCGACGTCGGCACCATCTCCCCGGACGGCTTCCTCACCCTCACCGACCGCGCCAAGGACGTCATCAAGTCCGGCGGCGAGTGGATCTCCTCGGTCGAGCTGGAGAACGCGCTGATGTCCCACCCGGACGTCGCCGAGGCCGCCGTGGTCGCCGTCCCCGACGACAAGTGGGGCGAGCGCCCGCTGGCCACCGTCGTCCTCAAGGACGGCGCCAGCACCGACTTCGAGACCCTGCGCGCCTTCCTCGCCGAGGAGGGCCGCATCGCCCGCTGGCAGCTGCCCGAACGCTGGACCGTCATCGAGTCCGTGCCGAAGACCAGTGTGGGCAAGTTCGACAAGAAGGTGCTGCGAAGGCAGTACGCGCAGGGCGAGCTGGAAGTGACGACGCTCTGACAGCACCTGCGGGGCTTGTACGACGGGGCCTGTGCGGGCGTCACGCCCCCACAAGCCCCGTCGCTCTGTTCTTGCCGGTCGGCGCCGGCTAGTTCGTCCCGATCCGCGCCAGCAGGTCCACGATCCGCGACTGCACCTCGGCGCTGGTGGACCGCTCCGCGAGGAACAGCACCGTCTCGCCCGAGGCCAGCCGCGGCAGTTCGGCCTGGTCGACGGCGGCGGTGTAGACGACCAGCGGGGTCCGGTTCAGCTGCCCGTTCGCGCGCAGCCAGTCGATGATCCCGGTGACCCCGGCCTGCCGCGGGCGCATCTGCATCAGATCCATCACCACGAGGTTCGGCCGGAACTGCCCCGCGAGCGTCACCGCGTCGTCGTCGCTCGCGGCCCGCGCCACCTGCATCCCGCGCCGCTCCAGCGTCGCGGTCAGCGCGAGCGCGATCTCCGCGTGCTCCTCGATCAGCAGCACGCGCGGCGGATGCTGCTCGCTGTCGCGCGGCGCCAGCGCCTTCAGCAGGACGGCGGGATCGGCGCCGTACGCCGCCTCGCGCGTCGCCTGCCCGAGCCCGGCCGTGACCAGCACCGGCACCTCGGCCGCGACGGCGGCCTGGCGCAGCGACTGCAGCGCCGTACGCGTGATGGGTCCGGTCAGCGGGTCCACGAACAGCGCGGCCGGGAACGCCGCGATCTGCGCGTCGACCTCCTCACGGGAGTGCACGATGACCGGCCGGTACCCGCGGTCGCTCAGCGCCTGCTGGGTCGTCACGTCCGGCGCGGGCCACACCAGCAGCCGGCGCGGGTTGTCCAGCGGCTCCGGGGGCAGCTCGTCGTCCATCGGCTGCGGACGCGGGGTGTCCGCGATCTCGACGGCCCCGCCGGGACCGTCCAGCGGTTCGGGTCCCTCGGCGGCGTTCGCGTCCGGCGCCCCTATGGCGTACGACCGTCCGGCGCCCTCGGTGCCCGGGGCGAGCCGGGACTGCCCGGCCAGGGACGGCTGCGCGGGCTGCGGTTCGGCGCTCGGGTGCGGACGGGCCGCCGACTCCGGCTGCCCCTCCGGGCGCGCGGCCGGGTCGGGCGGGGTGCCCAGCTTGCGCCGGCGGCCGGAACCTCCCGGCGCGTTCGGCGGCGGGGTCGCGGTCGACTGCTGCACCTGCGCGGCCTGCCGGGCGAACGGCACGCCCTGCCCCAGCGTCCGCACGCTGATCGCCCGCCCCTGCGTCGAGTTCGAGTCCCCGGCGTTCCTCGAGGCCTCGGCGGGCAGCGGCTGCGCGGCCCGCGGCGGCTGCACACCGGTCTGCTTCACGGGGAGCGGCGTACCGGGGGCGGGGGTGGCGGCACCGGGCGCCTGCGCCGCCTGCGGGGCGGGCGTACCGGCTCCGGAGGTGTCACCGGAGGCGTCATCGACACCGGGCCACTGATGGGGGACACCGGCAAAGGGCGCTCCGGAGGTGGGGGTCCCGGCCGCGGGGGTTCCGGCGGCGGTCGGGGTGCCGGCCCTCTGGTCCACCGGCACGGCGCCGGTACCGGCCTCCACCGGGAGCGGCTGCGCGCCGACGGACGCCGTCGCGGTCGCCGTACCGGCCGGCGGAGTGGGGTGACCGGACGGAGCGGTCACCGGCTGAGGCTGCTGAGCCTGGGCCGGCAGCGCGGGCACGGGCTGGCCGGGAGCGGCAGCCTGCGCCGGGATCGGCAGGCCGTGCGTGGCCTGGGCCGGGATCGGCTGACCGGGCGGCACCTGGGCCGGGATCGGCTGACCGGGCGGCACCTGGGCCGGGATCGGCTGCCCCGGGGCGGCTGCCTGAGCGGGAATCGGCTGGCCGTGAGCGGCCCCGGCCGCGAGAGGGTGGCCGGGGGCGGCTGCCTGCGCGGGGGAGAGCTGCGCCGGGACGGGCCGGCCGGGCGGCATCGGCATGGGTACGCCCTGACCGACGGTGCCCTGCGCGGACGCGGCGGCATCGGTCACGGGCGCCTGCTGATCGGGGGCGGCCTGAGCCGTGGCACCGGTCCGCGCCTCACCGGAGATACCGGGCTCGGCACCCGGCTGCGCGGCGACCCGCGCCGGAACCGGCTGTCCGGGAGCCTGGGCAGGCATCTGGGCGGGGAAGCCCTGTCCGGCCGTACCCTGCGCCGGAACGCCGTGGCTGGGGGTCGGCCCGCCTTGGACCGAAGGGGCCTGAAGCGGAGTCGCCTGCGCGGCCTGCACCGGCTGTGCCACGGCCCGCCGGCGGCGGCCGGTCGGCGCGCTGGTGGGATGCGGCTGGGGCGGGGTGTGGTCCTCGGCCTGGTCGTGCGGGACGGCGTCGTGCCGGCCGTCGCCGCCGGGAACCCCGCCACCGGGAACCCCGCCGACGGGCACCGGCGCCTGAGCCGTCCCGGGCACCTGCCCGGGCAGCGCCCCCGGCACCGCACTCGTACCCGCGCCGGTCGCCTGCGGGGCGGCACCCGCACCGGGCATAGGAACCGCACCCGTCGCCGTCCCCGCGGACCCGGGCGAACGGTCGGCCTCGGCCGGCGGCAGGGCGAAGACCTTACGGCCGCCCGCCTCCTGCGCCTGCGACTGCGCCTCAGCCCGCTCCGCCGCGGCGGCCAGCGCACGGCGGCGCCGCCCCGTCGGGTGGGCGTCCTCGGCCGGAGCGCCCTGCGCCGTAACGGCGTTCGCGTCCGGCCCCGTTCCCGCGCCACCCGCGCCACCCGCGACCGCCGGGAGCGCGGGCGGCAGGGCCGCCTGCGGCTCGCCGGACTCGCGCCGGGCACGCCGTCCCGTGGGCGCGGGGACGCCCTGCGGCGGCACGGTGCCGCCGAGTCCCGTACCGGAGGCGGCGGCACCCGCGGCATGCTCGGCCGCCGTCACCACGGCACCCTCGCTCACACCGTCCCCGGCCATGCCGTTCCCGGTGAGGTCGTTCCCGGTGAGGTCGTTCCCCGTGACGCCGTCCCCGACCGTGTCCTCGCCGGCGCCGCCCTCGGCGGAACGCCCGCGCCGCCGGCCGGTGCCGCCGGACGCGGACTCCGCGCTCTCGATCGCGGCCGGCACCGCCTCCTCGGCCGGCGCCCCGGCACGCCTGCGGCGCCGGCCGGTCGGCGAGGACGCGTCGGTGTCACCGTTCCCGGACCCGGCCGCCGCGGGAGCGTCGCCCGGAACGTCGGTCTCCAGGAAGGCGTCGGTGGAGGCCCGCCGGGCCCGCCGGCGCCCGCCGGAGCCCTGCTCGGCGGGCAGGGCCGGTACGGCGCTCCCGTCACTGGTCCCCTCGGCGTCCGGAACCCGGGCGGCGACCGCCCCGGCCCCGCCCCCGAGCGGCACTTCGAGCACGTACGCGCTGCCGCTCATGCCCGGCACCTCGTGCGTCTGCAGCACACCGCCGTGGGCGCGCACGATCCCGCGCACGATCGGCTCGTGCACCGGGTCGCCCCCGGGGTACGGCCCGCGCACCTCGATGCGCGCGACCTCGCCGCGCTGGGCGGCCGCGACCACGACCGTGTTGTCCAGGTAACCGCCCGCCGAGACGGGCGTGTTGCCGGTGGCGTCCACGCCCGCCACGTCCGCGACGAGATGCGCGAGCGCGGTGGCGAGCCGCTGCGGGTCGACCTCGGCCTCGATGGGCGGCGCGTGCACGGCGAACTGCACGCGGCCCGGCCCGATCAGCTCGACGGCCCCGTCGACACCGGCGGTGACGACGGCGTCGAGCATCACCTTCGTACGGGTGATGTCCTCCGCGCCGGTGTCCAGCCGCTGGAAGCCGAGGACGTTGTCGATGAGGGTGGTGATGCGCGAGTAGCCGGCCGAGAGGTGGTGCAGCACCTGGTTGGCCTCGGGCCACAGCTGCCCGGCGTCGTCCGCGGCGAGGGCGGCCAGCTCGCGGCGCAGCTCGTCGAGCGGTCCGCGCAGGGAGTCGCCGAGCAGCGTGAGCAGTTGGTCGTGGCGCCCGGCGAGCGCCTCGTACCGGTCCTTCTCCCGCTCGGCGAGCGCGGCGTACCGCTCCTCGGCCGCCGCCACCTCCTCCTGGTGCTGCTCGCGCAGTTCCTCGAGTTCGGTGACGTGCTGCTGGCGCAGCGCGGTCAGATCGGAGGCGTGCTCCTCGGAGAGCCGCTCCAGCTCGTCCGTGTGGGCCTTCTCCAGCGTGGACTTCTCATCGGCGAGGCTGTCGTACGGCCGCCGGTCGGTGAAGGTCATGACGGCGCCGACGAGCTGGTCGCCGTCGCGCACCGGCGCGGTCGTCAGGTCGACCGGGACCTGCTTGTCGCCCTTGGACCACAGCACCTGCCCGCGCACCCGGTGCTTGCGCCCGGAGCGCAGGGTGTCGGCGAGCGGCGACTCGGGGTACGGGAACGGGGTTCCGTCGGGACGGGAGTGCAGCACCAGCGCGTGCAGTTCCTTGCCGCCCAGCTCGCCGGCCCGGTACCCCAGGATCTGCGCGGCGGCCGGGTTGACGAGCACGATCCGTCCGTCGGTGTCGGTGCCGACGACACCCTCCGAGGCGGCTCGCAGGATCATCTCGGTCTGCCGCTGCGAGCGGGCCAGCTCGGCCTCGGTGTCGACGGTCCCCGAAAGGTCCCGTACGACGATCATCAGCAACTCGTCGCCGGTGTAGCCGTATCCGTCGTACGCCTGCTGCCCGTTCTCCAGGTTGGCGCTCGTGACCTCGACGGGGAACTCGGTCCCGTCGGTCCGCCGGGCGACCATGCGGGCCGGCTTGGTCCGCCCCTGGGGGTCCATGTGATCGGGCCGCCGCATGGAGCCGGGGATCAGCCGGGAGTCGAACTGCGGCAGCAGATCGAGCAGCCCGCGCCCGACGAGCGCCGTGCCCGGCGCCTCGAACGTCTCCAGGGCGATGGTGTTGGCGTTGACGACGGTTCCGTTGGCGTTGACCAGGACCAACGCGTCCGGCAGCGCGTCGAGTATGGCTGCGAGGCGAGCAGCGCCTCGGGATGGCCTGCTGCTCACGAGACGCTTCCTCCCTGTTACCGCACCTTGCCGACCGCTCGGGCCATCTTGCCAACCGGCCCGCAGCGTGTCACGCGAGGGAGTCTAAGGGCACGGGTCGGGCTCGCGGCGCCGGATGAGAGGGAGGTCGCACGACGAAGTGACGGCGAACAGTTGACCGCATCTCCATACCCCGCAAGAAGCCCTCACGCGTCCCACGGCTGCTCCGCAAGGGCTCCGCAGGGGCTCCGCGCCTGCCCCGCACCGGCTCCCCGAGACCTTCGCGGGACCTTTACGGCGGCGGTCCGGCGACCACCCGGGCCGCCCAGAACGACCCGGACAGGTGAATTCACGGGATCCACGACGACCCGCAGACCGAATCCACGACGACCGGAGCCGCCCCGGAGCCGACCTGGACCTGCGCCCCGGACGGACGCCCCGGACGGACGCCCCGGACAGTCGACTCACACGGGCGGATCCATGCTCGGCAGCAAGGGCGCCATCCGGTCCCACCGCCCGATCTCGCACCCGTTGCCGCGGTCGTACCGGGCGTCGACCGGGCGGCCGGCCCAGGTACCGGTGACATGGGCGGTGGCCGGACCGCCGTAGATCATGGTGCAGGCGCTGTCGGGGGGTACCGGGGCGAAGGTGTCCTGCCCCCAGCGCGTGTTCTCGTCCAGCACCCGGCAGGCCCCCGACACGTCCGGGTGACTGCCGCCGCCAGGGTGACAGAACAGCTCGTACGTCCCGTCCCGCCCGGATCCCGCCTGCTCGACGACGACGGTGAGGTGATCACCGGCGCGGTCCTCGGGCCGCACGGGCGGGGGAACGGCGGACGCCGCGGCGGCGGGTACGGCGGTGAGGGCGACCAGGGACACCAGAGAGGCCAGGGACGCACGGGACGCCAGAGACGCACGGGACGCCAGGGACGAACGGGACGCCAGGGATGCACGGGACGCCAGGCGCGTGAGGGACGACAGGGCGGCGAGGGGCGACGCCAGGACGCCGCGCGGGGCGTCCGACATGACAGAGACCATGCGCTGCCCAACGTCGGCGCTCCCCGGCGGTTGCGCCCCGTCGGGCACCCGCCGCCCCGCCGGGCGAACCCCTTTGCCCTGCGACCCTCGTGCCTAGTACCGTGGGGGGCGATTGGTGACACCGCGCTCGACTGTGTCATCATCTGCACGCACCGATCACGCGCTCGCGTGAATGGTTGTGCTGGAGGCGTCGCCTAGTCCGGTCTATGGCGCCGCACTGCTAATGCGGTTTGGGTCTTAAAGCCCATCGAGGGTTCAAATCCCTCCGCCTCCGCGTCTGATCCCGAAACCCCGGTCCCCAGGACCGGGGTTTCGGCGTTCCCGGACTCCCCGACATCCCCACTCCCCACACGCCCCCACGCCGCCCGCCCACACCGCCTCCCGGCGCCCGCCCCGTTACCTTTCTCGTGGCCCCGCAACGGGGCGCCTGGCCCCCGGGTCCGGTATGGCTGTTTGCCCCCTGTCGCACGCATGACCTGGGGGGTGTTGCCGCCGGGCCTCGGGGCACCGCTTGACCGCTGATGAGGGGCCTGACGACCGCCCGGTCCGGTGCAACGCCGGACCGCTCCAGGGCGGGGATGTCTGCGTAACGTGGTTGCCGGCATGTGGTGCCGCAGGGACGGCCGGGAGTTGGGGAAACGAGAGGCGAGGGGCACGCGCACATGGTCGACACGACCGCGATAGATCTCTTCCTCGGCCTGGACCTGGGTAAGGAGTTCCACCACGCCCACGGCCGGACCCGGGACGGCAGGACCGTGCACGACAAGCGGCTGCCCAACACCGAGCCGAAGCTGCTGGAGCTGTTCAGCAAGCTGGTGGCGAAGTTCGGGACAGTTCTGGTGGTCGTGGACCAGGTCGCCAACATCGGCGCGCTGCCGCTGACGGTGGCCCGCGCGGCGGGCTGCCGGGTGGCCTACCTGCCCGGGTTGTCGATGCGGCGGGCCGCCGACCTGCATCCGGGCGAGGCCAAGACCGATGCCCGCGACGCTTTCGTGATCGCTGAGACCGCCCGGACCATGCCGCACACCCTGCGCGCGGTGGACCGGGACGACGAGGTCCTGGCCGAGCTGACCATGCTCACCGGCTACGACAACGACCTGGCCGGTGAGGTCAACCGCGCCACCAACCGGCTGCGTGGCCTGCTCTCCCAGATCCACCCCTCGCTCGAGCGCGTGCTCGGCCCGCGTCTGGCCCACCCCTATGTCCAGGCCCTCCTCCAACGGCACGGCTCCCCGGCGCGGCTGGGGAAACTGGGCCGGGCCCGCTGCGAGGCCCTGCTCAAGGCACACGGTTCGCGCAAGGCTCACCACCTCGCAACCGAGATCTTCGACGCGCTCGCCGAGCAGACTCTCGTCGTTCCCGGCACCGAGGCGTCCGCGCTGATCGTGCCGGGCCTGGCCGCCCAGCTCGCCGCCGCCCATGCCCAGCGACAGGCCACCGAGCAGGAGATCGCGGCCCTGCTGGAGGCCCTCCCTCTTTTCCACCTCCTGACGTCCCTGCCCGGAATGGGCGTCAGGACCACGGCCGCCGTGATCGTCGCCATCGGCGACGGCAGCGGTTTCCGCACCGCCGGGCACCTCGCCTCCTACGCCGGACTCGCCCCAGCGACGAAGTCCTCGGGGACATCCATCCGGGGCGAGCACGCTCCCCATCGCGGCAACCGCCTGCTCAAACGCGCGCTGTTCCAGGCCGCGTTCGCCGCGATCGGCTGCAAGAGCGACCTGTCCTCGCGGGTCTACTACGACCGCCAGCGCGCCCGCGGCAAGACCCATACCCAGGCCATCCTCCGCCTGGCGAGACAACGCGTGAACGTCATCCACGCGATGATCCGCACCGGCACCTATTACGAACCGCGCACCCTCGAGCTCGCCGCCTGAACACGCCACCTGCCTACCCTTCCCGCCCCGTCACGCCCGCTCACCGGCAACGGCCACCCCGCCAAGCCGGCCACCGGCCTGCCCACACGACACCCGTTCCGCTGGGAACGTCACACTTCGCCCGGAAACCAGCACGAACCCCTATGAACCAGCCCCGCCAAGGTTGACGAAACAGATAGGGGCACCCCCCGGCCACGCGCTGCCCCCAACCGCTCACTCGATCGGCGTTTTCGCAGGTCACAAGGGGTGCGCGAATCGGATTTCACATGGCGGCGGCAGTCATGTAATGTTCTTCCTGTCGCCGCGAGCGGGCCGGAAGGGCCGGGAGCGAAGGCAAAAAAACCAAAGAACAAGCACTCGTAGCTTAACGGATAGAGCATCTGACTACGGATCAGAAGGTTGCAGGTTCGAATCCTGCCGAGTGCACACAGGTCAAAGGCCCCGCCGGTTCGCCCAGCGGGGCCTTTGACATCAACGGCTGACATCAACGCGGTTGAAAGCGGCGGTCAGTCCTCGGTCTCAGGCTCCTGCTCTTCCTGTGAATCTTCTTTCGGGTCGTCCAGCCCAAGAGCGTCGTCCATCCGATCGGCGGCGGCCTTGAGCGTCGTGTTCATGACGTGGGCGTAGGTGTCCAGCGTCATCGTGATCGTGCTATGCCCGAGCGTTTCCATGATCGTGCGAGCGTCGACGCCCTGAGCCAGCAGCAGTGACGCGCACGTGTGCCGGAGATCGTGCACGCGCACGCGCCGCACGCCAGCGTCCCGGCACAGGATCGTGAGCATCCGGTTCAGACTGCGAGGGTCCGTGACGCGGCCGGTCGTCGTGGTGAAGATCAGCCCGTTGGGCTGCCCCGGCGCTGGCTGCCACTTCTTCCCCGCCACCTTGCGTTCCCGCTCCTGCTGCGCCTGGTGCCGCGTCAGTGCCTGCACGCACGTCTTCGGGAGCGACACGTTACGGACCGATCGCATGGTCTTGGGGGTGCCGAAGATCAGCTCTCGCCGGATGCGCTGCACGTTCCTGCGGACCCGGAGCTGGCCGTTCTTGAGGTCGATGTCCTCCCAGGTGAGTGCGAGAGCCTCGCCCCGACGCAAGCCTGTCGACACGAGCAACAGCCACAGAGTGAAGAGACGGTGGGGCCGGGCGGTCTTGAGCAACAGTCGAGCCTCTGCGCCGTCCAGCGGGCGCACCTCCTTCGGGGTGACGGTCGGGGTTTCCACGATCCGGGCGACGTTCCGTGCGATCAGCTCCTCACGCATCGCTTGCTGAAGTGCGGACCGAAGAACGGCGTGGACGTACTGGACGGTGCGCGCCGACGGGCGACGCTCGCAGCAACGCCCGACCGCGCAGCAGGAGCGCTTGTCCTCTGGGCGTTCCTTGTCCGCGCCCCGGAGGCAGCACAGGCACGAAACCTTGAACTCCGACAGGAACCGGCGCACGTCCGCCGGCGACAGCCGGTTCAGCCGCTTCTTCCCGAGAGCGGGCCGGATGTACAGGCGTGTCAGTCCCTCGTAGCTGTTCAGCGTGGACGGCTTGAGCCGCTGCGAGGCGATCACGGCCAGCCAGTAGGTCAGGTAGTCGCCGAACGCCATCGTGGACTCCGCCGCCGGGATCCCTTGCCGCGTCTTCTCCTGCAACTCCGTGAGCTTGTCGGCGACTTCCCGGCGGGTCTTGCCGTAGACGAACTTCCGGGTGCGGGTCCCGTCGGGGCGGTAGACGTACGCGGCGGCCTGGTAACGGCCGTCCGCGCGGCTCGTGATCGTTCCTTCGCCGTTGGCGCGACGCTTGGGCATCAGTCGGACTCCTCAATGCGGTTCTGCATGTACCGGCGTACGGCGTCGACCGGGACGCGACGGGCGCGCCCGGACGTGAAGCTTTCGAGCTGTTTCGAGCGAATGAGGTCGTAGACCTTGCTGCGGCTGAGGCGCAGTGCGGACATGACTTCGGGGACCTTGAACGCCTCGGGACTCGGGGGCATGGCGGTGGTCATGCAGAGATCTCCATGGGGTGAGGAGAGGCGGACAGTGGTTTGGTCGGCTCGCGGGGCTCCCAGGGGGCCCGTGTGTGTCCGAGGTGGGGATTTCTGCGTCACAGCGTCACCCGCGTCACGCAGGCTTCTGACCTGCGGGTTTGGCGTGACGCAGAGCGTTCGGGGTGCGTCACGCGTGACGCAGGCTCTCGTCACGCGTGACGCAGGTGACGCGGCGTGACGCAGAGGCGGGCCGTCTGCGTCACGCCCTTCTGTGCAGGTCACCGGCCGTTTTCCAAGATCGCGTGACGCTGTGACGCAGCGTTCCCCTACTTAGGAAAAAAGAGGGGGGTGTCTGTAGTGGTGTGGCGGCGGCTCAGAACGTGAAGAAGGAGCCGCTTCGCGGCGCGTCCATCGGGCGGCGCGAGCGCCGAACAGCAAGAGGAGCACGCGGCGGGGCGTGGTGCTCCTCTTGCCTGTACGGCCGTGGCGCCGGTCAGAACGCCTGCTGTTCGTGCGGCGGCGCGGTCGGCGTGCGGGCCATCTCGATGTAGCGGCCTTCCCGAGTGCGTCCGGAGTCGATGAGGACACCACGGGCCGCAAGGGTGGGCTGTAGCCGCTTGAGCCGGTCCGAGAGCACCTTGCCCGTGGTCGGCCAGCCCTTGGGCAGGGGCCGGAAGTCCTCTCCGGTGTAGACGCGGCTGAGACAGTGCAGCCACTCCGTGGACGTCATCTGCTGCGCCGCCCCCGGTTCGATGCCGGCCGCGTGCGCGAGGACGGTCTGAGCCAACAGGTCGCCCTCAATGACGTCGTCGTTGAGGTCGTCCAGGCTGGCCCGGTAGGCGGCGAGCGCACCCAGACCGGTCGCCGCGTCGAGCTGCGCGCACAGGTGCGCGAAGTCCGCCATGCGCAGGTCGGTCGGGGTCTCCGCCTCCACCGCGCGGACCTTGACCGTGAGGTCTAGGAGCGAGCCGAGGACGATTGGAAGTACCTCTGCGTACTCGGTCCACAGCTCATCCTCGGTGCGCCGCACCCGGGGCCGCTCCAGACGCAGGGGAAGGAGCCGTTCGGCCAGGTCGGGGCGGATGACACCGACGTCGATACCGGTCAGGAGCAGGGGGCGGCGGTAACCGACGCGGAACACGTCCCCGTCGGTGAACAACGCGCGCTTGACGTTCTCCGCGCCGGTCACGATGCAGCACATCGCGTCGGACAGGTCCGGGCTCATGTGGGAGAGGTTGTCCAGCGCGGTCACCCAACCGGCGGCCACGGCCGCGAGGAGGTTCTCTTCATCCTTGGGGGCGCGGCGCAGGTCACCGGTCATGCCCTCGATGATCCGTACGAGCATCCGGCCGCCGGTCGACTTGCCGGCGCCCTGCGGGCCGGTGAGGAACGGGGCCGGGACGGGCACGGAGGGCCCGAGGCACCCGACCAGCCACGCGATGGCCAGGCACTCGGTCTCAGCCGTGGCGAAGTTGCACAGCCTCAGCAGCAGATCGATGCCCTTGCCGTCCGTGTCCTT
Organism: Streptomyces sp. NPDC002520; assembly: GCF_053595235.1. Taxonomy (NCBI): domain Bacteria; kingdom Bacillati; phylum Actinomycetota; class Actinomycetes; order Kitasatosporales; family Streptomycetaceae; genus Streptomyces; species Streptomyces sp. NPDC002520. The sequence goes on from NZ_JBSFXG010000003.1 coordinate 353,135, forward strand.
GACCGGCATCGGCAGTTCACCGGTGAGCTGGGTGCGCCGCCAGCACACCTCACGCGGGTCGGGAACGGCGATGTCCCAGCCGGTGGGGTGGATACGGACCGACTGTCCGTCGGCGCGGCCCAGGTCCAACCATGTCGCGCCGTCGAAGCCGGGGGCGACGCGGATGTACACGGGCTGCACGTCCTCGGTCAGTGCGAGTGCTTCGATCAAGTCCAACGCCTCCTTGAGCGCGGTCCCGTTGAAGACACCCAATCCGTCCCTGAACAGGCCGACCATGAGTTCTTGGCGGTGGCTGCCGGTGGTGCCCTGGGAGCGGATCGGGCGGGCGACGGGGTGGCCGTTGCGCTGCGCGTACACGGTCCCGTCGGCGGTGCGGAAGTACCGGAAGTGCGCCTGTGCGTAGTCGGTGATGATCTCGCGGGCCGGGTTCTTGTCGTCGTCGGCCATGGTCACAGTCCCAACGTGGTCAGGGCGTTGGTCCACGCGTCCGTGCAGTGCCGGGGGGATTCGCCCTTGGCCTGCGCAGCGGTGAACAGCCGGGCGACATGGGCGTCGGTGAGGCAGCCGCACCGGCCGTGCGTCGACAGCACGGCGAGGAACGTCCGGTACACGGTCGCGTGGACGGCGCTGCGGGCTTCGGCGATCCGCTGCACGCCCATGGAGATGCCACGCTCCAGGTAGGTGGTCGTACGGTGCGGGCACTCGCCCCCGTGGCCCCTCAGAGGCACTGAGGGCGTCCGTGGCGCCCTGTGAGCCGGGGACGGCTCCTTTACTGCCAGGGCGCGTACAGCTTCCGGGAGGGGGGCTGTGGCGCCCGTGCCGTTTTCGAGCCAACGGGCGTACTGCATAAGGGACTTGATGTCGACGCCGGGTCGGACCGCGTTCGAGGACGGCATAGTGCCTCGGTAGATCCAGTGTTCGCCCCGGGTGGTGGTCACGGTCCGGGTGGCGGGCAGGGTCTGGCGGGCCCAGTGGATGGCGGCGGGGTCGTCCAGGTCGACCACGGTCACGCCGGCGCCGCCGGGGTGGTACGCGAGCGCCGCCGCGTGCTGCCACGCCGGTACCCACGCGCTGGAGTTGAGGACGTGTGGGTCGGTGGTGGCGGCGGCCCAGCCGTGGCATGGCCACGGGCAGGCGCAGGGACCGGGGCTCTTCATGTTGGGCCGGCCACCGCATGCGTTCCGCGCGCAGGCCGGGCAGTTCCCGAACGGCAGCTTTCCACGGCGCAGGGGAAGCACCGGCAGGCCGTCGGCCGCCAGGCGCAGCGCGGTGCGCAGGTGCTCGTTCACGCTGCCACCCCCAGAGTCGGTGCGGCCTGGGAGGTGCCCAGCAGGAGGCCGTAGGCGTGGTGGGCCTGCCGGGGGACCACGCCGTTGCCGATGATCATGAGCTGGTTCTTGCGGGGGATGCCGGGGACTGCGGTGACCCAGCCGGCGGGCAGGCCCATCATCCATTCCGCGAACGCCGGCGACAGGCGCCGGTTTCCTCGGGTGCCCGGTTCCGTCGGACACGGCGCCGCACGCCCGGTGACGCGCTCCCAACGACGGATGGCCGGCCCGTAGTCGATGCCGTCCGTGGAGACCCAGTCGGCCTGGCCGGGGAGGCGGTTGACCACGAACTCGTTCAGCGGGCGGGAGTTGCGGTCCAGCAGGTTGGAGGCTCCGGACTTCCAGTCCCTCGCGGCCGGTGTGGGCAGCAGGATCACGTTTCCTGCGGGGGCGCCGGTAGCCGCGTGACGGCCGTGCGCAGGTTCAGTCCGCCCTTGCGGTTCGGGCTGGTGCCGGGGCCGCCAGTGCCGTCCGAGCTGGTCGGGGTCGGCATCAGCGGGATGGGCAACTGCGAACCAGCGGTCGCGCTCGTGCGGCGCGCCGACTTCTGCGTCACCAGCGCGTACGCATGTCCATCGCGCGTCATACCCGAGCGCGGCCAGGTCCGCGGCGACGACGTCCAGCCCCCGCGAGCGGAGCGCCGCCACGTTTTCCAGGAAGACGAGGCGCGGTCGAATGTGGCCCACAGCCTGAGCGACGTTTTTCCAGACCCGCGACCACTGGCCATTGATCCCGTCCCTTCGTCCGGCGTTGGAGGTGTTGCGGCAGGGGAAACCGGCGCCGATCACGTTCGGCCGGTACAGGGCGCGGACCTGGTCCCAGTCCACGGTCGTGATGTCCCCGAGGTTGGGCACGCCGGGGTGGCGTGCGGCGAACACGGTCGCGGCGTGCGGGTCGTTCTCGGCGTAGGCGGCGACCCGGCCGCCGATACGGGCCCGGATCGCGGCTTCCAGGCCGCCGTAGCCAGCGCACAGGGCGACGATCGTCGGTGGCGAGCCGGGCACTCGCCGGATGTCGGTCGGTTGCGTCATGCTGGAGTTCTCCAGTTCCTGGATGGTGACTGGCTGGCAAGGGCGGCCCCGGACTTTGGCGAGACGGGGGCCGCCCTTGGCGTAGCTAGAACGGCGGTTCGCTGCTGTAACCGGCGGGCGGGGTACGGCGCGTCCAGCGCGGCAGGCGCAGCAGGGTCATGCGCCGCGTCGACCAGCACGGGCACGGCTCGATGCCACTGCCCCAGTACTCCCCGGTGTCGGGGTAGCTGTAGTGCTGCTCGATGCCCCCGAGCCCCTTGCAGTCGGGGCACTTGGAGCGGGGGGTGTCGGTCAGGATCAGGGCGCGCCGGGGGTAGTCGATGGCCTTGAGTCGCAGGCGGAACATGGGCGTCGGTTTCTCCTGTCAGCCGTGGTGCTCGTTGCGGGTACGGGCGATGAGTCCGTAGGTCTTGGTGGTGGTGTTCTCCTGCCGGACCGGGCCCCGGTAGTGGTGGTGGTTCTCGGTGTGGACGCCCTTGAGTGAGCGCAGGGCGGTCCCAATGGCCGCGAAGACTCCAGCCACGGCAGCGATGGGCAGGGTGACGAACAGAACGGAGGTGAGGGAGACGGCGGCGAATCCCTGGCACGCGAGCCAGACACCGCACCCGACGCCGACGAACGCGGCTCCGACGCCGATGCCGGCGACGGCGGTTCCGGCGGCCCATGCGGGCACGATCCGCCGGTCCGGCTGCATGACCGGGGGCGTGTCACCGTAGGCGGGAAGCGGGCTGTCGTCGCGGTAGGCGGTCGGGGTGGCGGGGGCGGGCTTGTAGGCGTCGGCGATGATTCGGGCCGCTTCGGCGGCGGCCACGTCGTCGCTCATCCGGACGCCCGACGGGGGCGCGGTGGGGGTGGTCTCGGGGTACATGCGGAATCCCTTCGGGTCACGGTTCAGGGAGGAGAGGACACCCCCTTGCGGGGGCGCTGAGAGGGGGGTTTCGGGGGTCTGACCTGCGCTGCCTCCCTGCCTCCCTGGCGATCAATTGCGCAGGTCAGGGCGAGGGAGGCGGGTCAGGGAGGGGGTCAGGGAGTTCTCCCTGCCTCCCTGACCCGGGACGGGTTGGCTCCCTGTCATTCGGAAGCGGAAGCGGAACCCTGCTCGTCGCGATCGGCGATGGCGCGGGCGAGGCGGTCACGGCCGACGACCATGCGCCCCTCGGACTTGTACGGTTCCGCTCCGGTGCCGTCCAGTACGCGCTTGAGGTCGATGAACGACCACTCGCCGTAGACGTCCGGGGCGAGCACGGCGAGCCGCTTGAGGACTTCCTGGGTGAGCACTCGCGCGTCCGTGCCGAGGACGGAGGCGATGTCCGCCAGCGCGTCCCGCTCCTCACGCTGGTCGACGACGCGCAGTGTGGTGATTCCGGCGCGCAGTGCCTTGGCCCGCTCGCAGATGGCCTTGGCCGCGTCGTCGTCGATGTAGTGGGTGCGCACGGTGATGGATGCCTGGCCGGCCGGGATGGCGATCCCGTCCGAGGCGACGACCAGCGTGCCCTTGTCCAGCCCCTGCCGGAGCAGGTGCGGGGCGGCGCCGCCGTCGACGGCCTTGTCCCCGAGCGCCATCCGGGCCTGCTGCTCGGTGCCGAGCGCGAGGGAGGCGCGGGTGTGGGCGCCTTCGCGGACCAGCTTGGGAAGGTTCTGGTCGGTGGGGTCCTGGGTGCCCTGCCACATCAGCACGTCCACGGCACGACCCTGGTTGTGGATCCGGCGCACGGCCATGAAGTACCGGCTGGTGGCTTTGGAGCCGCCGTAGGGGTTCTTCTGGTCGTCCTTGACCGGGCACATGAACGCGACCTGCGCTTCGTCCACGATGACCACCAGCGGGTTGAACTGCGCTTTCGGGTCCTGCTGTCGGACCCCGATCCGCCGGTTCATCTCGTCCAGCGCGTCCTCCACCATCCACGTGGCGTCGACCACGTCGTCATCGGTCGGACCCTGGATGAGGACGCTGGCAAGTCCGTCGAACATGCCCCAGTCCCCGACGCCCTTGAGGTCGGCGATCCGGAACTCAACCGTGCGATCGAGCGCCGCCCACAGGGCGAGCGCGCGCAGGGAAGCGGTCTTGCCCTGGTTGGACAGGCCGGTGACCAGGAGGTGACGCTGGAACAGGCTCAGGGCCGCCGCGTCGCCGCGCAGGTCCTGACCCCACGGGGCCTTGCCCTTCTTGTAGTCGGCGGTCGCCGTCTCGTCGGTGACCAGCGGAGACGGGCCGATCGGCTCGTCCAGCGCGCCGGAGTCGGCGACCCAGAGGCGGACCGTGCGGGCGGCCTCGGGGATCGTGATGAACACCTCGTGCTCGTGCCGGGTCAGGTTCTCGGCAAGCTTCCGCCGCCGGTTCTGCACCTCGATCGTGGACACCCCGGACGGGAGCGTGACGTCGACTTCCACGCCGCATCCGGCGATCCGGATCGGACCGAGCATCGACGCGCCGGCGTCGCCCATCTCCTTGATGGCGTTGCGCAGCGCGGGCACACCGAGGTCGCGTAGGGCCTTGACCACGATGGACGGGGTGATCGGCTCACCCTCGCTCGATCGCTGGTGCTCCGGCATCGACCACGACGGGGCCGCTTTCTGGTGCGCGCCGACCGACCACAGGGCGAGCAGCGCGAGGAACGGGGCGATCGTGAGTGCGGGCCCCCACACGATCTGAATGATGCGGATCAGGGTGGCGATGAAGTCGATGGTGGCGGCGAGCGGGGTGATGAGGTCGGCCGGGTGCTTCGTGTTGATGGCCATGATGACCCCGAGCCCGATCAGCCCGGCGACGCCCATGCCGACACCGACAGCAGCGCCCTTGGCCGCTTCCACCGGGGAGTGCAGGAGGTCCATGCGGCGGTGGTGGCGAGCCTGCCGGAAGCGCTGGAGACGCTCCTCCCACTCCTCCGCAACCTCCAGGTTCCCGGCCGCTTCGGCGGCCCGGATCATCCGCTCGTAGCGGGCCCCGGTACGCCCGTCCCAGGTGCGACGGGCCACGATCCGGCCCCCGTTGAACGTGTAGAGGGAGTGCCGGGCGACCGCCCGCACCACGGTCTTCGTGCTCTCGTCGGTCGCGGCCGCCTTGATGGCGCGGCCGGAGCGCACCCACAACGGCACGCGCGGGGCCGGTACCGGGTCGGGCACGACAGTGAGGACGGTCGGGGCGTTGGCTCCGGCCGGCGGGTCGGTGGGCTTGTGCAGGCTGATGACGTTCTCGGTCATGACGGCAGGTCTCCTGAGCGGGAGGCGAGGGAGGGGAAGTCGGTGCACCGCGCGCGGTTCTCGGCACGGCTGAGCTGGGACGGGTCGGTGCGGGGGCCGTCGACCCAGCAGAAGGGGCGGATCGTGTCGGCGGCGGTGAAGACGCGGATGGCGCTGCCGGCCGGGGCGTCGGGCAGCGGGTAGACGCGGGCCCGCTCCAGGCTGGCCAGGAGGCGAGCGCCGTGGTGCTCGCACCCGTTCGCGCCGGCGTTGAAGGCGTCCAGCACGGTCACCACGACCGGACCGACACAGGGCGTCGGGTCGTCCGGGTGAGCGGCGGGGCAACGGGCGGTCACGCTCACCACCACCCGGACGACTTCTTGGCGGCCTTGGCACGCGCCTGCTCGGTGATCAGTCGCTGCCGCTCGCCGTACAGGGCGGTCAGTTCGGCGTTCAACCGGGTCTCAGCAGCCGTGCCGATGGAGTCCATCCGGTTCTCGGCACCGCTCGCGCTGCGGCCCTGGTGGACGCTGCGGGCGCCACCAGCCATCGCGCGGGTCATGGCGAGCCGTTCACGGCTGGTCAGCGGCCACCACTCGCCCCGCTGGACGGCTTCCAACTTCTTCAGAATCTTGCCGATCTCGCGGTCGATACGGCGGATCTCGGAGTTGCCCATGTCAGGCAGTCCTTTCGTAGCCGTGCGGGTCGGGGTAGGCGCACGGCGTGCACATGCCGAGCGCGGCGGGGATGACGTATCCGGCGTCACGCCGGCAGGCGGGGCACATGCGGCGGGCGGCGTTGGCCTTGGCGAGCGCCGCCCGCCGCGCGGGCGTCATGGGCCGTACGGGCTTGGCCAGGTCGACGCGGTACAGGTAGGCGACCAGCGGGGGCCGGCGGCGGCGGGGGCGTTCGAGCTGCGCGGCGACGCCCTGACCGCCGGGGCGCAGGTTGCGTGCCCGGAGCTGTCGGCGGGTTGCGTAGCCGTCCGGTGCCAGACGCCACCGGTAGACCGGCAGCGCGGCCATCACACGACGCGCTTCCAGGCGGCCCTCAGGCGCACCTCACTGGCAGCGTGGCCGGCCGTGCGGAAGCGGGTGGCCATCTCCCGGTACGACAACGGCGGTTGCTCGCTGGTCCGGATCTCATCGACCAGCGTGTCCAGGGCCGCGTCACTGAGCGCGGGTGCCGACTCCAGCGCCGCAACGGGCTCTGAGGGCCCCCACACGGGGAGTTCCCAGGAGGGTGTGACGTCGGGTGTGACGCGGCTCGTCACGCTGGTCAGGGCGCGTCCGGTGCTCTCGCCCTTGCGGGCCGCTTCCAGCGTCGACCACGCCCCGGCAAGGGTCTCAGCGGTCTTGGCCTGGACGCGTGCGACGCGTGCCCCCGCCTCCGTCACGGCCGTCAGCCGCGTCTCCTCCGTGGACGCTTCCGCCCGCAGGCGGGCACGGGCAACGGCCGCGTCGTCGCGGGCTTCCTGCTGAATGCCCCGGATCGTGTCCAGCGCGCTGGGGGTGAGCGCCGTGCGCTCCCACAGACCGTGGACCAGCCACAGCATCTTGGCGGCGATCGGCAGCCACGCCACCGCCAGCCACGCCCCCATCGACGTCTCAGCCGTCACAGCGTGAGTGACCAGGACACCCGAGGCGACCGCCCCGAAGGACCAGCCGACGGCGGTCACGGCGTTGCTGTGGTCGCCCTGAGCGGCCAACCGGCGCTCATAGGCGAGAGTGGCCAGCCACCCACCGTCGATACCCAACCCGACGACCAGGGCGACGTACCAGGGCACGGCCGTGCCCAGCCACATCATGACCACGGCCAGGGTGAGCACCATGGACACGGCCGTCATGGCAACGGCCGGCAGCACGGTCAGCAGGGTCTTGGCGTTGATCCTCACGCCGCACCCCCGAGCGCCAGCACCACGGCGAGGATCAGGAGGGCGCCGCCGGCGCGGGTGAGGTCGACCGCGCGGCGCAGGCAGGTGAACTTGACGACCGCCAGCCGGGAGAGTCCGGCGATGTCGTCGGCGAGATCCGTCGACAGACTCTCGGTGATCTGCTGCGGGGTGAGGGTCGCCCACAGTGTGAAGCCGTGACGGCCGCTCAGGTTCGGGCGAACCGACGTCAGCAGCTTGCTCGCCGCGCCGACCAGCAACGCCATGCCCAGCACACCGACGACCACGGCCGCCGGGTTGAGCGGCAGGGCGCTGCCGATCGTCCAAGCGCCGGCCAGGACCGCACCGACGAACGCGAGCAGGAGCGCGGTCTTGTTGTCGGTGCGTGCGATCTCCGCCTTCACCTCAGCGTGTGCGTCGGTGTGGCTACGTACGGTCGGGGCGCTCATGCGGCACCGCCGGGCAGGATCGCGCCGGCCGTGCGGTTGGCGAGCGCCAGACGCTCAGCGAGCACCCGGCGGTGGGCCCGGCGGATCCGGCGGGCGTCCAGCTCGGTGGGGGTGCGGTCGAGGATGATGATGTGGGCGTCCAACAGGTCGACGTCCGCCAGGATCAGCGGAAGTTCCTGCTCGATCGCGTCGAGTTCCGCGTCCGTCGGTTCCATCCAGTCGGCGAACGCGGTAACAGCGTCCTGAACAGTCACGATGGGGTTCATAGGGTCGTGTTCCTCTCGGATAGGAACGGCCCGAACAGCGGCCCCGGTGTTCGAGCACCGGGGCCGCGCGCCGTTGAAGTCGGGTGATCCGGCTCCCCTCAGCGCCGCACGTACGAGACGTGCAGCGGAGGCAACCGGCCGCAGTCGCTGAGCTGCGGAAAGGTCGGATTGCGCTGTACCTCACGCGAGAGATCCCGCGTGGCCGCCTACTTGGCCGAGGAGAGGCGGCGTGATCCCCATTCAGTTGTCAAAGAACGAGCGCTGCCTTCGTACTCACCCCCTCGGGCTTTCCTCCGGACGCACCTGTACGGCACTGCCGTACGTGACACCCCGTCCGACTTGTCTGGAGGAGTGCCGTGGCAAAAGATTGCATGAGTTGAGCTTGGATAGTCAAGCCCCCTGGTCTAACTTGTACGGAGGAGTCGGAGGAGGAGAGCCGTTGCCGGTGCGACGCGGTATGACCAAGGCCCAGGAAATCGCCTATGACCTGCGCGAAAAGATCCAGTCGGGGGCGTTGGCGGGAGGTGATGCGCTCCCGAGCGAAACGCAGATGATGAGCCAGTACGGCTACAGCCGCGAGACCGTTCGCGCCGGCGTACGCCAACTTGTTGAGGAAGGGCTGGTCGTCACCGGCCAGGGTCAGGGGAAGTACGTCCGCGAGGACTACCCCCCCGTCGTGTGGAACTGGACGACGCTGGAGAGTCGGACCCGCCACGCCAACGCTGTTGAAGGGCGTACCGCTGGTGACCAGTGGGCGAGCGCGATTGCGGAGAACGGGAACGCTCCCCGCCAGGACATCAGTGTGTCGATCGTGGAGCCCCCGGCCCACGTCCGTGAACGCCTTGAACTCCCCGCGAACGGGCTGGCGGTGGCGCGCAAGCGCGTCCGGTTCATAGACAACCGGCCCTACGCCCTTGCTGACTCATACTTCCCGCAGGAACTCGTCAGCGGTACACCCCTGATGGAGCCCCGAGACGTCTCCGCACCCGGCGGCATCTTGGCGTCCATTGGGCTCGTCCAAGACAAGTACGTGGACGAAATCTCAGTGCGCATGCCGACTCGCCAGGAGGCTGAACTCCTTGCTCTACCTGCGGCAACACCCATCGCAGAGCACACCCGAACGGGCTATGACGCGGACGGTCGGCCTCTCCGCTGCATGGTCACGATCCTCCCCGGAGACAGGCACAAGATCCTCTATGAAGTCAGCACGGACTGAGTACCTTCGACCCGCAGCGGCGAAGGATGTACCCGCCCTCTTGGCTCTGCGAACGGAGGCTGAGCGGTGGTTGCGCACCAAAGACACGGATCAGTGGAGTGACCCTGAAACGGGCGAACGGGCCATCGGCAAATGGCGCGCCAGCATAGATGAGGGGCGCGCGTGGGTCGTGGTCGACAAGGGTGAACGGGTGCTCGCGACAGTCAGTCGCGGCCCCGTTGACCGGGACTTCTGGACGGACGCCGACCACCCCGAATCAGGGCTCTATCTGTACAAGCTGATCGTCGCCCGTGAAGCGTCTGGCCGGCACCTGGGCACGCGCGTCATCGACTGGATGTCCCGGCTGGCAGCCCTTGAAGGGCGTTCCTGGGTGCGCATCGACACTTGGCGCACGAATACGGGGCTGCACGCCTACTACGAGCGGTTGGGCTTCAAGCACGTACGCACGGAGACACCGGAACACAGGCTCTCGGGATGGCTCGCCCAACGCCCGGCGGGCGAGTTGGCTTTGCCGGAAGACCTCTTGCCCGTGGGAGCCGATGGCGCGAGCATCGAAGTGCCGACTCAGGTGAGCCGAACCGCCACGTGACCAGGGAAAAGGGTGCGACGCTCTGACATCAACGGCTGACATCAACAGCCACGGACACCAGCGCACAACGGGGGACCGACGTGAGCTGAGCCCCGTGGATTGTCGGCGCTCAGAGGCTGGTCGGTGGGCCGCTCATCCGAGGTGAACACGCCTACGGATCAGAAGGTTGCAGGTTCGAATCCTGCCGAGTGCACAGCACACCCAAGGCCCTGTGGAGTGATCCACAGGGCCTTTGGCTTATGCCTTGACGGCAGCGTTTGACGGCAACCGATTTTCGGGGTGGATCAGACGGCTACGGGGACCCGGTCGCGCCATCGTCACCACGAAATGGGCGAGGCTGTCGAACAGCTCCTCACCAGCCACCGCGCGACCGGTCTTCTGATCGTTCGCCGTTGCCGTCATGCGACTACTCCTCGTGTGTGGCGGTGCATGGAGGGCTGACCCGTCATGCTGCGAGTCGGCGCTCCGCTGCTCAAGCAATCCACCCCGCATCCAGGCCGGGGCTGTCCACGGCGAGACCATCACCACCGGCGCACAGCCGCAGCGCTTCGGCCGTCCACGATCGGTGCATCCCTCAGGGTGGTTTTGCCGCCCGCTTCCAGGGCACACGGCCAGTGAGACTCCGCGGAGGTACTGAGATGAGTGCCGGAGAACGGGCCAAGGCGAAGGCCGAACAGGTGGTCGGAAGGACCGTGCGGAAGGCGGCCCACGCTGTGCACAAAGGAACCCTCGAGGCAAAGGGCGCCGCTCTGGAAGCGCGGGGCATGATGCGCGGCGCGAAAGAACGGACCAAAGGCTCCCTCAAGCACTGACAGGTCGCTGTTGCATCGCCCGGAGGGCCTGACCACGGTGGTCAGGCCCTCGGCGTGTGTTTGGTCCGAATGACTCCGTCAAGCCGCCGCTGCCCAAGCCCCGCGGGCGCGCGAAGGGCACGGGGCTGCCGTCGGCCACCGCTTTAGGAGCGAGGTGAGGCGGTCTGCGGCGTGACCTGCGGATTCCCAGCCTCGGATGGAGTGGGCGGCGCGTCCCCTGCACACCGCGATTCCCCCTGGCACCCCGCCTGTTCTGGCACGAGAGTGGCACGGGTTCCTCGTGGTTCCCCGCTCGGTGGGGCGCGCGAGGGGCACGGCCGTGGGATCAGCGGGGTCCAGAGAGTGCGCAACAGGCCAGAGGCCCTGTGGAGTGATCCACAGGGCCTCTGGCCTCTGGGCTCTGCTTCGACGGCAGGGTCCGACGGCAACCTGGTGGGCCGGCCGCGGATTCCTACTCGGCGTCGGGAAGCCCGGACGCCCAGTCGTCGATGATCTCCGAGGGATCCAGCGCGATGGGCAGCCGGGTCAGGCCGCGGAACGCGGGGAACGGGACCTTGAGCCACTCGGTCTCCGCCACCGGGAATGCCAGCGCGGCCTTCGGGAAGCGGCGGAAGAGCGTGGCCAGAGCGATCTGCATCTCCATCCTGGCCAGCGGCGCACCGAGGCAGTAGTGCGGTCCCGTCCCGAAGCCCAGGTGGCTGCTCTGCAGGCCCGGCCGCGTGATGTCGAAGGTGTCGGGGGACTCGAACGCGGCCGCGTCCCGGTTCGCCGACGTGACGGCGATCTGCACCAACGCGCCCTTGGGGATGACGGATCCCGCGATGGTGATGTCCTCCAGCGCGTGGCGGAACGTCGCGTTCTCCACCGAGCCCTCGTAGCGGATGACCTCCTCGATCGCGTTGGGGAGGAGTTCCGGCGAGGCGATGACCCGCTCCAACTGCTCCGGATGGGTGAGCAGCGTGTAGACGGCGTTCCCGATGAGGTAGGCGGTCGTCTTGTGGCCCGCGAAGAGCAGAACCCACAGCGTGGAGAGCAACTCGCCGTCGGTCAGCGATTCCTGCTCGTCCCGTGTCTGGATGAGAACACTCAGCAGATCGTCCTCGGGGTTCTTCCTCTTACGGGCGATGAGAACCTCGAAGTATTCCCGCAGATTGTTCTCGGCCACGGCCAGACGGGCCTTGTCATCTTTGCTGAATCCCGTACGGGCGACGACACTGCACCACTTCTGGACGTCTTCCCGGTCGTTCTCCGGAACTCCGATGAGTTCGCAGATCACCTGAAGAGGGAGCGGGAAAGCAAAGGACGACAGCAGGTCGACAGGCTCCAGGGTGGTGCACCCGTCCAGCAGGTTGTCGGTGATTTCCTGGATCCGCGGACGCAGAGCCTCGATACGGCGGGGGACGAAGGCGCGGTTCACGATCCGGCGCAGCCGTGTGTGCTTCGGCGGATCGGCGAACAGCATGTTGTCGTCCAGGGCGATGGAGGAATCGCCGAAGATGGACCGGTAGGCGTCGATGGCCGCGTACATGTCCTTGCTGATCCGGGGATCGGCCAGCGCGGCCTTGGCGTCCTCGAAGCGCGTGACGAGGTAGGTCTCCACACCGTGCGGCGGGCTGAGCCGGGACACGGGCGCGTTGTCGCGCAGATGCTGGTAGACGGGGTGCGGGTTCGACCGGTAGACCGGGCAACCGCGGGACGCCGCGTCCACGGCCTGGGCTGTCGCGTCGGCGGTCTCCTGCTCTTGCGTCTGAGTCATCGACGGCCCTTCTTCTCTTCCCGGGCATGCACGGGCAGGCCTTCTCTTCCCGGGGCGTGCACGGGTCGGCTGGAACGCTGGAATGCATTGACGCCTGATGGGACGGGAAAACGCGGTTCACCCGACCGCTGCGCAATGCCGCGGGCGTAATACGAGAGCGGTGCGGCGAATGGGCCGTCCGGGGGAGGAACCGATTGCCGACTCCGGGACCTTGTGGAAGCTTCGGAAACAGGGCCGCCGCTCATGCCGGACGCTGCCCGAACTACCGCTGATTCTCTGGAGGAGGACGGGCCGTGGACAAACGTGACGGGCAAAGGGTGCCGGTACTGATCGTGGGTGGTTCGCTCGTCGGACTGTCCGCGTCGGTCTTCCTGGGACGGCTGGGCGTGGACCATCTGGTCGCGGAACGCCATGCGGCCACTTCCGAACACCCCCGCGGGCGCGGCAACAACATGCGGACGATGGAACTGTTCCGCACCGCAGGCCTGGAACCGGACATCCGGAAGGCGGCGGCCACCCTGTCCCGCAACCACGGGATCCTCCAGACGGACAACCTGTCGACCGGGGAGATCAAGTGGCTCTCGGCGCGCATCACCGGCCGGGCCCCGGAGGCGGACACCTGCTCCGCCCTGCGCTGCGCGTGCAGTCAGAACGACCTGGAACCGGTCCTGCTCGCCCACGCCCGCAGGCTCGGCGGCGACGTGCGCTTCGGCACGGAGCTGGTCTCCTTCACGCAGGGCGCGGACGGAGTCACCTGCGAACTGCGGGACCGGGAGAGCGACCGGACGTACACGGTGCACACGGAGTACCTGCTGGCGGCCGACGGACCGCGCAGCCCGGTGCGGGAGCGGCTCGGCATCGGACAGAGCGGTAGCGGCGACCTGTTCCACAACGTCAGCGTCACGTTCCGGAGCAAGCGTCTGCGAGAGGTCGTGGGCGACCAGCACTTCCTCGTCTGCTACCTCAACGGGGAGGAGGGCGACGGGGTCCTGCTGCCCGTCGACAACGAGGAGAAGTGGGTCTTCCACGTCCCGTGGTTCCCGGAGCGCGGGCAGACGCTCGAGTCCTTCACCGACACGCGCATCGCCGACCACATCAGGGCCGCGGCCGGCGTGCGCGACCTCGACGTCGAGGTCACGGGGCGGGCGCCCTGGCACGCCGCCGACCGGGTCGCCGACCGGTACCGCAGCGGCCGGGTGTTCCTGATGGGCGACTCCGCCCACGAGATGCCTCCCACCGGCGCCTTCGGATCCAACACGGGCATCCAGGACGCCCACAACCTGGCCTGGAAGCTGACCGCCGTACTCCGCGGCTGGGCGGGACGGGCCCTGCTGGACACCTACGAGAGCGAACGGCGTCCGGTCGCCCTGGCCACCAGCGCCCGGGCCATCGAACAGGCCTCGCGAGAGCAGCACCCGGGCTACACCGCCGCGCAGGGTCCCGGCCAGAGCACGGACCTGATGACCGTGTCCCTCGGCTACCGCTACATGTCCACGGCGGTGTCAGGCGCCGACACGGCCGCACCGGTCATTCCGCAGTCGCTCCGGCTGCAGGGGGACCCCGGCTCCCGCGCCCCGCACATGCCGGTGACGCAGGACGGCGCCGCGAAGTCCACCGTCGACCTGTACGAGCAGTCCTTCGTGCTGCTCTCCGGGGTTCCCGACGGGCCGTGGCCGGCCGCCGCCCGCGCCGCCGCCGACAAGCTCGGCGTCCCTCTCGTGTCGTACACCCTCGGCTCCGGTTCCGCGTTCGACCTCGACACCGGTGGCGCCGACTGGGCCGCCGTGCACGGCGTCACCCCGCAGGGTGCCGTGCTCGTGCGGCCCGACGGGTTCGTCGCCTGGCGCTGCGACGCCGTCCCCGCGAGCCCCGAGAACGACCTGGCGCAGGTTCTGGAAAGCGTCCTCGGCCGCTGACCCTGCTCACTTTGCCGCCTCGAACCCGACCAACCGCAAGGAGCCCTTCCGTGCCTCACGCTGCCGACACGACCCAGTTGCAGGATCCGGGCGAGATAGGCCTGCACGCCGCCGACGGAGCAGGCGACGCCCGCCGTGAACGAATAGACGTCCACCACCACTACACCGCACCGGAGTGGGTCCGGTGGGCCGAGAGCAAGGGAGTCGTCAGCCGCGCCGGTCTGCCGCCGTGGACCCGGTGGGACGAAGCCACCGCCCTGGACCTGATGGACCGGGTGGGCATACGCACCAGCGTGCTCACCGTCGCCATGCTGGGACGCCTCACGGAACCGGCGATGCGCAAGGAGAGCACGCGGGTCGCCCTCGAAGCCGCCGGAGACCTCGCCCGGAGCCACCCCGGGCGCTTCGCCTTCTTCACGCCGGTCTTCCTGGACGACGCGGAACTCTCCCGCTGGTCGGTCGCCCAGGGCCTCGACCGGCTCGGCGCGGTGGGTGTCAGCGCGCGCACCAGCGTGGGGGACGTCTACCTGGGAGACCCCCGGCTCGACCCGATCATGGCGGAACTCGACGAGCGCGCCGCCGTCGTCAGCACGCACCCCATGCAGGTGAGCACCTCCGGCCCGAAGGGCGTGCCGCCCTTCCTGTGCGACTTCCTCATGGACACGACCCGCGCTGCACTGAGCCTGATCATGAACGGGACCCTGGACCGCTACCCGCGGATCACCTTCGTCCTTCCCCACGGCGGCGGCTACCTGCCCTACATCGCGAGCCGGATCGAGATCTTCGGGAACGACCTCACACCCAGCGTCGATCCCGCCCGCGTCCGCGACTACCTGCACCGCTTCTACTACGACACGGCGGGCCCCATGTCCCCGTCGGCCACCCCCACGCTCCTTGCCACGGCCGGCTCCTCCCGGCTCCTGTACGGAACCGACTGGCCGCCCACCCCCGCCCGCGTGGTCACCGAACTGACGGCCCCCGCCCTCGACGGGGACCCCGCCCTCGGCGACCGGGAGCGCACCGCGATCAACCAGGGCAACGCCCTGAAGCTCCTGCCCGCCCTCGCGCGCGTCTGAAATCCCGTTCCCTGGTGCCGTCCACCCCGTGGGCGATACCAGGGAACACCTATGAGGAGGGACGCCTCGGGGAGCTGACGGCCGAGGCGGGAGGGCAGGGCGCGGGAGAGGGCCGTCGGCCAACCGGGTCATGGAGCACCAGCGGTGCTGCCATGCCGGGCCGCCCCTGCCTACGCTCGCTGTCGGCAGAGGATTCACGGGAAGGGGCGGTCCATGCCGCAGGTCGACGAAGAAGAACGCGGTGTTCAGCCGGTCGATACGGCGGCACGGCCGCGTGGCGGAGCGGGGCTGCTGCGTCACGCGGCCAAGCAGACCCATCTGCTGCCGACGTTCGTGGTTCTGACGGTCATGATGCTGGCCCTGTGGCTGCTGGGCATGCCGTTCATGCAGGCCCTGACGATCTCGACCGCGGTGAAGATCGCGGTCGCCCTCCTCGAGGTTCGTCGCCGGCCCCGCTCCTCCGACGGCTGACGCGCATGACACGACGCTGAGTTGTTGCACCTGGGGGAAGCCGGCGCTGCCGCGGCCGGCCCCGGGTCGTGGCCTTCGGTGTCCCGCCCCGCTGTCGGCTCCGGGTTCGCGGTGTTCGGTGTTCCGGCTCGTGGTCGGCTCCGGGTTCGCGGTGTTCGGTGTTCCGGCTCGTGGTCGGCTCCGGGTTCGCGGTGTTCGGTGTTCCGGCTCGTGGTCGGCTCCGGGTTCGCG
>NZ_JBSFXG010000003.1:369439-481751 GCF_053595235.1 Streptomyces sp. NPDC002520
CGCGGTGTTCGGTGTTCCGCCCCGCGGTGGTCGGCCTCGGGCTCGTGGCCTCCTGTGCCCCGCCCCCTCAACCGACCTTCTCACCGGCCCCGTTCTCGCCCGCGCGCTGCTCGACGGCTCCCGCCGACTGCCCCGGGCCGGGCTGGGTGTGGCGGGTCCGCAGGTCGGTGGCCGCCAGAGCCAGGGCGACGAGGATGCTGGCCACCGCGGTGAGCAGCGCGAGCTGGATGGCGGTGACCGAGGATCCGTGGTTGGCGAGATGCGCGAAGTACACCGCGCCGACCACCGCGATCCCCGCCGCCGCGCCGATGCGCTGCCCGGTCTGGAACACACCCCCGGCCGCACCGGCGCGCCGGACGGGTACGAGGGTGAGCGTGAGCGTCGTGTTGGGCGCGACCGTGAGGCTCGAGCCGATTCCTCCGACGATCATCGGCAGGACCGTCGCCCACCCCACGTTCCGCCCCGGGACCAGTTGCACCGCCGCGACGACGCCGAGCAGGCCGAGCGCCACCATGCTCAGTCCGATGACGACGAGCCTGCGGCCGTGGCGGAGCACCAGCCGGCCCCCGAGGGCGGCGCCGATCGCCGAGGAGGCCGCGAAGGGCAGGGCCGCGACACCCGCGGCCAGGGCGCTGTAGCCGACCGTGTTCTGCAGGAACAGGGTGAACACGAAGAAGACGGAGGTGAGCCCCGCGAAGTAGGTGAGGCTGACCAGGGTGCCGAGCGTGAAGGAACGCAGCCTGAACAGCTCCAGGTCGACGACAGGGGCCCGCCCGAGGCGTCCCTGGCGTCGCTCCCACCGCCAGAACGCCCACAGCAGCAGCGCGGCCAACGGCAGGAGCGCCCACTTCCCCCGTCCCTGCCACTGCTGTTCCTGCACGAGGGGCAGCATCAGCGCGACCACTCCCGATCCGAGGAGCAGCACTCCGAGGAGGTCGAACTCCTCGTGCCGTGCCGCCGTCGGAGGAAGGCGGGGGAGGAACCGGAGCCCCGCGACGAACGCGGCCGCCCCGATGGGCAGGTTGACGAAGAACACCCAGCGCCATCCGTTCTCGGTACCGAAGGCGTGGATCAGCAGTCCGCCCGCGAGCGGACCCACCGCCGCCGAGAAGGCGACGACACTGCCGTGCAGGCCGAACGCCTTGGCCCGTTCGGGGCCCTGGAACATCTGCTGGATCAGCCCCGACGTCTGCGGAGCGATCACGCCGGCCGCGCTGCCCTGGACGAGCCGGAACAGCACCAGCCAGGCCGCGCTGGGCGCGAGTCCGCAGGCCACCGAGGCGAGCGTGAACATCGCGAGTCCGAAGAGGAGGGCCTGGCGGCGCCCGCGCATGTCGCCCAGTCGTCCCGCGGACGCCAGGGTGAGCCCGAAGGCGAGGGCGTACCCGGAGACGACCCAGGACTGTGCGGCCTCCGACGCGCCGAGCCCGTGCTCCATCGAGGGCAGGGCCACGTTCACGATCGAGGCGTCGAGCAGCGAGATGAAGCCCGCTGTCAGGCAGACGGCGAGCGCCTTCCACCGCCGGTCGTCGGGGGCGGGCCGGGTGAGTTCGGTGGTCATACGATCACGCTAAGCAGCCGCGGTATGTCTCACCACCGCACGGCATGTCATCGGGCGGTCGGTACAGGTCCGTCGCCGGTCCCTCGCCCGTGTCACAGCCGTCCGACGCACCGCCGGCCCGCGATGGGCCGTCCGGGAGGGGCGGTGCGGGGTGAACCACTGCCCGACCGTCACCTCCTGCTCGGATACTGCTCGCAGCACACCTTCACCGATTCACCGATCCGTGCGGCCGTGCGCGTTCAGCACTCCTCCTTCGGGTCGTCCCCGTTCAGCTTCTCCAGGTACCCGTGGGCCAGTGCCGTGGCGCGGACAAAGGCGGTCCATCTTCCTTGATCCCTTGGTACGTGAGATATTCGGTGCCGAAAATCTCTTGCATCGTGAGAGGTCCCTGGGGGCGGCACATGAGTCTGCACGACGAGGGTCACACGGTCGCCGGCTGGACCGGCGCCGGTATCGCCACGGTCGGGAGCGTTGTGGCGGGGCTGGGGGTGGTCACGTCCTCCGTGCCGGCTCTCGCCGGAGGGCTGGCGATCACAGCGGGGAGCGTCCTGGTCACCTGGTTCCTCCACCTGTCCGGCTGGGGCAAACCGCCGGGCGTACGACCCCGGGACCAGTGGGGGATGCGCGTCCGCGACACCCGGGCCAAGGAGGGCCATCCGGGGTGCGTGGCCTGTCGGCTGGCGGGGCGGGGCCACGGACCGGCGCGATCCTCGGCGCCCGAGGCGGTTCCCGCCGAATCGGCACCTCTGTCACCGGTCGAATAGACGCACGTTCCGCGAGCGGCGGTCGGTGATCGTCGCCCCTGGGGCACGGTCGGGAGTGCGCTCCGCAAGCACACTCCCGGCAATCTCCGGCCGTGTGCGCTCACAGCCCGCTGTCAGACCCGGGCCATACCCTCAAAAGTGATGGCACAGATGTGGAAGTGCTCGGGACTGCGTTGGTCGCCCGACGGGCCCGTGCTGGTGTGGGAGGGCGGGCGGCGCAGTGTGCTGCCGTGGGGGAAGAGGGTCGCCTTCGCGGTGCCGGAGGGGGGTGTGCGGACGTGTGTGGGGGCGCGGGGGAACGCCTGTCCGGTGCGGGCCGCGGTGTCGGGGCGGAGTACGGGGGCCCGGTGCGAGGAGTGTGCGCGGCTGGACCGGGCGCACTCCGTGGCCGCGGACACCATCGCCGACGATCCGCGGCCGTACCGGGTCTACCTGGCCTGGTTCGGGCCCGGCATGGTCAAGGTCGGCATCACCGCCGTGGAGCGCGGCTCGGCGCGGCTGCTCGAACAGGGTGCCGTCTGTTTCACCTGGCTCGGCACCGGGCCGCTGATGGCCGCCCGCCGCACCGAGGAGCTGTTGCGGGCCGCCCTCCAGGTGCCGGACCGGATTCCGTACGCCGAGAAGCGGGCCGTACGAGCGGTGTTGCCGCGGACGGAGGACGAACGGGCGGCCGAGGTGCGGGAGTTGCACGCGCGGGCCGTCCAGCTCGACCGGTGGCCCGAGTCGTTGGCCCAGGAGCCCTGCCGGCCCGTCGATCACGTGGGGGTGTTCGGGCTCGCGGACGCACCGGCGGCCCTCGGTGACGTCGTCGAGCTGGTGCCGGGCGGTGCCGTGAGCGGGGACCTGGTCGCGGCCGCCGGACCCGATCTGCATCTCGCGGTCGCCGGACGCGGGGTCGTCGTCCTCGACGCACGGCTGCTGACCGGGTGGGAGCTCGTCCCGCTGCCCGGGGCCGGCGCCGAATTCACCGTCCCGGTGCGGGGGTTCAGGAGGAAGGAGCAGGACGGGCTGTTCTGACCCGGGTGCGTACGGATGCGCGGGCGGAGCGGCTCCTGTGTGTTTCTCAGACAATTCACAGATTGCGGAAAGCCTTGTCTCAGAGGGCACCGACAAGGTGTCCGCCATGACCACGACCTCGCCCCAGGGGCGCACCGAACTGCTGAGGCCGGACGGGAGCCCCGTCCGCGTGCTTGTGGTGGACGACGAGCAGTCGATCACCGAACTGCTGAGCATGGCCCTTCGTTACGAGGGCTGGCGGATCAGGAGCGCGGGGGACGGGCAGGGCGCCGTACAGACCGCCCGTGAGTTCCGGCCCGACGCCGTCGTCCTCGACATGATGCTGCCCGACATGGACGGGCTGGCCGTGCTGGGCCGGCTGCGCCGTGAACTGCCCGACGTGCCCGTCCTCTTCCTCACCGCCAAGGACGCCGTCGAGGACCGTATCGCCGGACTCACCGCCGGCGGGGACGACTACGTCACCAAGCCGTTCAGCCTGGAGGAGGTCGTGGCCCGGCTGCGCGGACTCATCCGGCGCGCCGGGGCGGCCGACCGGCGGTCCGACTCCGTGCTGGTCGTCGGGGACCTCACCCTGGACGAGGACAGCCACGAGGTCTCGCGGGCCGGCCAGGACATCCACCTGACCGCGACCGAGTTCGAGCTGCTGCGCTTCCTGATGCGCAATCCGCGCCGTGTGCTCAGCAAGGCGCAGATCCTGGACCGCGTGTGGTCGTACGACTTCGGCGGGCAGGCCAATGTCGTCGAGCTGTACATCTCGTATCTGCGCCGGAAGATCGACGCCGGGCGGGAGCCGATGATCCACACGCGGCGCGGAGCCGGTTATCTGATCAAGCCCGCGGTCACGCCCGCCGCCTCATGAGCGGGCGACGGCGGCCGAGTCCGCAGCGGCAGCGGCGACTCGGACAGCCGCGCGCCCTGCGGACACGGCTCGTCGTCGCGTCCGTGGTGCTGATCGCCGTGGTGTGCGCGGTGATCGGCACCGTGACCACGCTCGCGCTGCGGACTCATCTGTACGACCAGCTCGACAACAAGGTCGGCGAGATCGCCATGCGGGCGACGGGCGGCGGGCATCCGCAGAACCCCGGCGGTACGGCACTCGGCGCCCCGGCGGAGCCCGACCCCTTGGCCCAGAGCGCCGACACGCCGGGTGAGCGGATCGCGCGCCTGCTCACCATCGGCCCGACGCAGCCCAGCACGGTCGCGGCGTACGTGCGCGGCGGATCCGTCGTCAGTTCGGGCAAGGCCGTGCAGGTAAACGACAGCTACAACAGGTTCCGCAGGATGGACACCGTTCCCCTCTCCGCCGCGCAGCAGCGGGCGCTCGCCCAGGTGTCGAAGGACGGCAGGGCGCACACGGTGGAGCTGCCCGGTCTCGGGGACTACCGCGTCCGCTACAAGCAGAACCCCGAGGGCGGTGACGCCTACTACGTCGCCCTGCCCACCAAGGACGTCGACGACAACATCGACACCCTGGTCCTCGTCGAGGTCTGCGTCACGGTGGCGGGCCTGCTCGCCGCCTCCCTCGCCGGCACCGTCATCGTCGGCGTCGCCACCCGCCCCCTGCGCAGGGTCGCCGCCACCGCCACCCGGGTCTCCGAACTCCCCCTGCACACCGGCGAGGTGAACCTCAGCGAGCGGGTCCCCGAGTCCGAGTGCGACCCGCACACCGAGGTCGGCCAGGTCGGCGCCGCGCTCAACCGGATGCTCGACCACGTCCACGGCGCCCTGCACGCCCGGCAGGAGAGCGAGACGCGGGTACGGCAGTTCGTCGCCGACGCCAGCCACGAGCTGCGGACCCCGCTCTCCTCCATACGCGGATACGCCGAGCTGACCCGGCGCGGCAGGGAGCAGGTCGGGCCCGACACCCGGCACGCCCTCGGACGGATCGAGTCGGAGGCCGGGCGGATGACCCTCCTCGTGGAGGACCTGCTGCTGCTCGCCCGGCTGGACGCCGGCCGGCCGCTGCAGTTCGAGCAGACCGACCTCGTCCCGCTCGTCGTGGACACCGTCAGCGACGCCCGCGCCGCCGGCATGGACCACACCTGGCGGCTCGACCTGCCCGACGAGCCGGCCCTCGTCCACGCCGACGCGGCACGCCTCCAGCAGGTGCTGGTCAACCTGCTGGGCAACGCCCGCGACCACACACCGCCCGGTACGACCGTCACCGCGCGCGTGCGGCGGAGCGGGCCGTGGACGTGCGTGGACGTCGAGGACGACGGGCCGGGCATCCCGCCGGACCTGCTGCCGCACGTCTTCGAGCGGTTCGCGCGCGGGGACTCCGCCCGCTCCCGGGCCACCGGTTCCACCGGTCTGGGTCTGGCCATCGTGCAGGCCGTCGCCGCGGCGCACGGCGGCGCCGTGACCGTGGACAGCGTCCCGGGCCGCACGGTGTTCACCGTGCACCTGACCACGCCCGCGCCCGCGCCCGCCGCGCCGCTGCCGGCCCCCGAGGCACACGGGCAACAGCACTCACAGGTACGGCACAGCGTCACCACACGGGCGCGACAGGGCAGGTGAGTTGAGTCGGTTCCATGCGAACCGACTCTTCTCCCGGCACCCTGCCGGCGCGGGAGCACCTCCCGGCCGGGGACGCCGGAACGCCTGTCCTGGACGTGGTGATCCCCGTCCACAACGAGGAGAA
Organism: Streptomyces sp. NPDC002520; assembly: GCF_053595235.1. Taxonomy (NCBI): domain Bacteria; kingdom Bacillati; phylum Actinomycetota; class Actinomycetes; order Kitasatosporales; family Streptomycetaceae; genus Streptomyces; species Streptomyces sp. NPDC002520. Next base: position 375,423 of record NZ_JBSFXG010000003.1, read on the forward strand.
GGACCTGTGGCCGTGCGTGCTGCGACTGCACGCGCACCTCACCCGCACCTTCCCCTACGCCTTCCGCATCACGGTCGCGGACAACGCGTCCACGGACAGCACCCCGCAGGTGGCGGCACGGCTGGCGGCCGAGCTCTCCGGGGTCGCCCACGTCCGGCTGGAGCAGAAGGGCCGCGGGCGTGCCCTCGGGACCGTGTGGTCCGCGTCCGACGCGCCGGTCCTCGCCTACATGGACGTCGACCTGTCCACCGACCTCAACGCCCTGCTCCCGCTGGTGGCACCGCTGATCTCGGGCCACTCCGACCTCGCGATCGGCTCCCGGCTCGCCCGTACCTCCCGGGTCGTGCGCGGACCCAAGCGGGAGTTCATCAGCCGGACCTACAACCTGATCCTGCGCGGCTCCCTCCAGGCCCGTTTCTCCGACGCGCAGTGCGGCTTCAAGGCGATCCGGCGGGACGTGGCCCAGGTGCTGCTGCCGCTGGTGGAGGACACCGGCTGGTTCTTCGACACCGAGATGCTGGTGCTCGCCGAGCGGGCCGGGCTGCGGATCCACGAGGTGCCGGTCGACTGGGTCGACGACCCCGACTCCACCGTGCGCATAGTGAAGACGGCCACCGACGACCTCTTGGGCGTCTGGCGCGTCGGCAGGGCCCTGGCCACCGGCTCGCTGCCGCTGGACCGGCTCACCCGGCCCTTCGGCGACGACCCGCGCGACCGCGAGATCAAGGACGTGCCCGGGGGACTGGCCCGCCAGCTCGTCGGGTTCTGTGTGGTCGGGGGCCTGTCGACACTGTTCTACCTGGTGCTCTACAGCCTCTTCAGGCAGTTCTCCGGCTCCCAGGCCGCCAACGCGCTCGCCCTGCTGGTCTCGGCGGTCGCCAATACGGCCGCCAACCGCCGGCTCACCTTCGGGGTGCGCGGCCGGGGCGGCGCCGTACGGCACCAGGCGCAGGGCCTGGTCGTGTTCGCCATCGGACTCGCCCTGACGAGCGGCTCCCTGGCCGCCCTGAACACGGCCACCGGCAACCCCGCGCACTCCACCGAGCTGGCGGTCCTGATCACCGCCAATCTCGCGGCGACCGTCCTGCGCTTCCTGCTCTTCCGCGCCTGGGTCTTCCCGGACCGCCGCGAGCCCGACACGGAGCCGGACGGTGAGCCGGATCGCGAGCCGGACGGTGAGCCGGTGGTGGCGGCACATCACCCGTCCTCGCCCACCTACAGCACGACGGCCCCGTACGCGCCGCTCCCGCGGCGCCCGGTGCCGTACCCGCAGCCGTACCCGACCACCCAGGTCCGCGCCGGTCAGGCCGCGGACGACAGCCGGAGGGAGGCCACCGTGCGACCGCAGCAGGTGCGCCGCCCGCACGACACCGACCCGGGGGAGCCCCGATGACCACCCACTACGACCCGCCGGCCGAGCCGGCCCGGCCGGCCCCGACGGATCAGCCGGCTCGGCAGACCCCGGCCGCTCCCCCACCGGCCCCCGAGCCCCGGCAGCCGTTCGTACGGAGACTGTGGCGCGGCCGCCTAGAGGATCCGCGCTGGGCGCGCCCGGCCTTCCTCGGCCTGCTGGCCCTCACCCTCGTCACCTACCTCTACAACCTCAGCGCCTCCGGCTACGCCAACTCCTTCTACTCGGCAGCCGTCCAGGCGGGCAGCACGTCCTGGAAGGCGTTCTTCTTCGGCTCGTTGGACGCGGGCAACGCCATCACCGTCGACAAGCCCTCGGCCTTCATGTGGCCGATGGAGCTGTCGGTGCGGATCTTCGGCCTGAACTCGTGGGCGGTCCTCACCCCCGAGGTGCTCATGGGCGTCGGCACGGTGGCGGTCGTGTACGCGGCGGTACGGCGGCGGTTCAGTCCGGCGGCCGGGCTGATCGCGGGCGCGGTGCTCGCGCTCACCCCCGTCGCGGCGCTGATGTTCCGGTTCGACAACCCGGACGCGCTGCTGGCCCTGCTGACGTCGCTGGCCTGCTACTTCGTCGTACGGGCCGTGGAGGACGGGCGGACGAGGTGGCTGGTGTGGGCGGGGGTCGCGATCGGGTTCGCGTTTCTCGCCAAGACCCTCCAGGCCTTCCTGATCCTGCCGCCGCTGGCGGTCGTCTACGCCGTGTGCGGTCCGGTGAGGCCGCGCAAGCGGCTGGCGCAACTGGGCCTGGCCACCGTCGCGCTGGTCGTCTCCGGCGGCTGGTGGGTCGCGGTCGTCGAGCTGTGGCCGGCCTCCTCCCGCCCCTACATCGGCGGTTCGCAGAACAACAGCTTTCTGGAGCTGACCTTCGGCTACAACGGCCTCGGCCGGATCAGCGGCGACGAGACCGGCAGCGTCACAGGAGGCGGCGCCGGCCCCGGTGGCGGTGCGGGCGGCACCGGTCGCTGGGGCACCACCGGCTGGGACCGGATGTTCGACTCCGAGGTCGGCAGCCAGATCTCCTGGCTGATCCCGGCCGCGCTGATCCTGCTGGTCGCGGGCCTGTGGGCGACGAGGAAGGCACGGCGTACGTCCGTCACGCGCGCCTCGTTCCTGGTGTGGGGCGGCTCGCTGCTGATCACCATGGCGGTCTTCAGCTACATGGCCGGCATCTTCCACCAGTACTACACGGTGGCCCTCGCCCCCTACGTCGCCGCCGTGTCCGGCATGGGCGCCGGGCTGCTGTGGGAGCGGCGCAAGGAGACCTGGGCGTCGCTCACGCTTGCCGCCTCCGTGGTGGCCGCCGCGGCCTGGGGGTACGTCCTGCTCAACCGCACCTTGGACTATCTGCCCTGGCTGAAGTGGCTGGTCCTGATCGGAGGGCTCGGGGCCGCGTTCGGCCTGCTCTTCGCCGGCCGGATCCCGCGGCGGCTCGCGCTCGGTGCGGCGGCGGCCGGCCTGGTGGCCGCGCTCGCGGGTCCGACGGCGTACACCCTCAGCACAGTGAACTCCGCACACACCGGCTCCATCCCGACGGCCGGTCCGGCGGGCGCGAGCATGATGGGATTCGGCGGCGGCCGGCCCGGCGGGGCCAAGGCCGGCGACGGCGGCGACGGTGGCTTCGGTGGTGGAATGCGGGGCGGCTTCGGCGGCGGCGGTATGCCGGGCCAGCAGGGCGGGCAGGGTCTGCCGGGCGGGCAGAACGGCAACGGGAACATGCCGAATCCGGGCCAGGGCTTCCCGGGCGGTGGCATGCCGGGCCAGAACACCGACGGCCGGGGCGGTGTCATGGGCGAAGGCGGCCGGATGGGCGGCGGCGGCGCGGGCGGCCTGCTGAACGGCGCGGACGTCGGCTCCGCCGCCAAGAAGCTACTGGAGAAGGACGCCGGGAACTACACCTGGGTCGCCGCCTCCCTCGGCTCCCAGAACGCCGCGAGCTACCAACTGGCCACCGGTGAACCGGTGATGGCGATCGGCGGCTTCAACGGCACCGACCCCTCCCCGACGCTCGCCCAGTTCAAGAAGTACGTGGCGGACGGAAGGATCCACTACTTCATCGCGGGCGGCGGATTCGGCGCGGGCGGAGGCTTCGGCGGTCGTGAAGCCGGCGGCGGCAGCGGTGGCGGCTCCACCGGTTCGCAGATCAGCTCGTGGGTCGAGAGCACCTTCAAGAAGGTGACGGTCGGCTCGGCCACGTTCTACGACCTCACGCAGAAGGCGAGCGGCTGAGACAGCTGAGACCGAAATCTGCTGGGGGCGGTGCTCAGCTCGTCCGTCGCCTCGGGGCAGTCGCTGTCGGCCGGGCTCGGGGCGGGGCAACTGGTGGGCGCCGTCGCCGTGCTGGCCGGTGGAGTGCTGGCCGTGGGGTTGCTGCGGCGGGCGGAGCGGAAGGTCGCCTGAAAGCTGTCGCGCCGTTCCCCGCGCCCCTCAGGTTCGTCGCGGCCCTAGCATCTGGAGAAGTGGCCGGAGTTTCAGGAGGGTGCGCCGATGGCGAAGTCAGCTGCGCGTGGCAGTGTCTGGCTGGGAGGCAAGACGCGGCGCGGCGGGCGTAACGCGCAGCCCTCCGGTCTCGACCGGGAGCGGATCACCGCGGTGTCCGTACGGCTGCTGGACGCGGAGGGGCTGCAGAAGTTCTCCATGCGGCGGCTGGCCGGTGAGCTGAACGTCACCGCGATGTCCCTGTACTGGTACGTCGACACCAAGGACGATCTGCTCGAACTCGCCCTGGACGCCGCCTTCGGCGAGCTCTTGCTGCCCGACCTGGAGGACACCGGTGCCGACTGGCGTGATCAGCTGCGGGGGCTGGCCACCGAGTACCGTGCGCTGCTGGTGCGGCACCCCTGGCTGTCCCCGCTCGCCGGGCGCTATCTCAACATCGGCCCGAACTCGCTCGCCTTCTCCCGTGTGGTGCAGCGGGTCGTTCGCCGGGCGGGGCTGCCCGCGCACGGGGTGACGGGGGCGATCTCGGCCGTCTTCCAGTTCGTGTACGGCTACGGCACCATCGAGGGCCACTTCTTCGCCCGGATCGCGGACACCGGGCTGAGCGCGGACGAGTACCACGAACAAGCCATGCGCATGGTTGCCGAGGCCCCGGAGACCGCCGAGGTCATCCACGAGTCGGAGGACATCATGGCGGCCCGGGGCGGGGACACGGTCGCCGAGATGATGGACCGGGACTTCACCTTCGCCCTGGACCTCCTGATCGCCGGCATCGAGGCGATGGTGGCCAGAAGCGGCACCTGAAGCGCTCCGGGGGCGAAGCCCCGACCGCTCAGTCCTCCGCGAGCCGGGCGGGGAAGCCGCCGGTGGCGACGGGGCCCCAGCGCTCCGGTGTCACCCGGATGATCGACTTGCCCTGCTTGGCCATCGCCTCCCGGTACTCGTCCCAGTCGGGGTGTTCACCGGCGATGTTGCGGAAGTACTCGACCAGCGGCTCGACGGACTCGGGGATGTCGAGGACCTCGGCGGTGCCGTCGATCTGGACCCAGGGGCCGTCCCACTCGTCGCTGAGGACGACCAGGCTGACGCGCGGGTCGCGCTTGGCGTTGCGGGTCTTGGCGCGCTCGGGGTAGGTCGAGACCACGACGCGCCCCGAGTCGTCGACCCCGCAGGTCAGCGGGGAGGCCTGCGGGGTGCCGTCGGAGCGGCGGGTGAGCAGCAGGGCGCGGTGGCGGGGCCGTACGAAGTCCAGCAGTTCGTCCCGTGATACACGCGTGTTGGTCGCGATGTTCGGTGCCATGGCCGCAGCCTAGGGGCAGCCGCCCGGGATGTGCCTGACCCTGCTGTGCCGAGGGGGTGTCGTTTGGATCATCCCGGCGTCGCGGGGTCTGGCACGCACATCTGCGGCGTTGTCGTCGATCGCCGACTCCCCCACGCTCGGCTTCTCCCCCACTCTCGGCTTCGCTCGAGCGAGAGGGACCCCCATCGCGGGGGGACCCCCATCGCGTCGACTCACTCCTCCGCCTTGCAGCTGCACGCACCAGACCCCGCTCGGGTCGGCCAGGTCCGCACCGTTCGTCACGGCCGGCCTGATCCGAACGACACCCCCTAGGCCCCCGGCAGCGCGTCGCCCTGGACCGCCTGGATGTCCAGCTCGATCCTGAGGGTCGTGCCGATGGCGGCGATGCCCGCCTGGAGGACCTGGTTGTAGTTCATCGCGAAGTCCTCGCGGTGCAGTTCGGCCGTCGCGCGGAACGCGGCCCGGGTGCCGCCCCACGGGTCGGCGCCGGTGCCGAGGTAGGCCAGGTCCAGGTCGACCGGCCGCAGGATCCCGCGCATCGACAGCTCGCCGTGCACCGTCCAGCGGTCCGGACCGGCCTGCGTCAGGCCCGTCGAGCGGTACGTGATCTCGGGGTACCGCTCGACGTCGAGGAAGTCGGCGGAGCGCAGGTGCGTGTCGCGCATCCCGTTGCCGGTGTCGATGGACTCGGCCCGGATCACCGCCTCCACCCGGGACTTGGCGATGTCGTCCGGCGCGATCTCGATCGCCCCGCCGAACTCCGTGAACCTGCCGTGCACGCTGGAGATCCCCAGGTGCTGGGCGACGGCGGCGACGGAGGAGTGGACCGGGTCGACGGTCCACGGGCCGGGCGGCGGCAGTTCGGTGCCGCCCTGCCGGGCCAGCGTCACCGCGCCCACCTCGGCCCGGCCACTGGCGGTGACGATCGCGCTGGAGGCGGCGGGAGCGTACCCGACGGCGGTCACGATCACCGTGTACGCGCCCGGTGCCAGCTCGGTGGTGTCCCGCACCGCTCCCTCGGCGTCGGCCTCGGCCCGCAGCACCTGCGTGCCGGTCATGTCGGTCACCGTGACGACCGCGTGCGACACGGCCCATCCGTCCCGGGTGCGGATCCTCGCGGTCAGTCCCATCCCGTTTTCTCCCTGCAAGGAACTACGAACACTTACAAAACGGTCGTAAAACATCCGGCCCGTGGTGCGCGCATGGCGGTGCGCGCACCACGGGCCGGTGGTCGAACTACTCCCCGGGGTGGGCGAGTTCGATGTCGTGGCCGTCGGTGCCGGGGCCGGCGACGGTCAGCGCGGTGGCGACCGGCGGGTAGCCCGTGGCGATGACGGTGTACTCGCCGACGTTCAGGTCGGTGAAGGCGTACGCCCCGTCGGTGCCGGTGGTGGCGGTGCCGACCACGTTGCCCGCCGCGTCCACGAGGGTCACGCGGGCGTCGGCCAGCGGACCGTGCGGGGCGTGGACGACACCCTGCAGCCGGGCGCCCGCGTCCAGGGCGACCTCGATCCGGGTGATCCCGGTGGTCGCCACCTCGACCGGCAGCGCCCGCGGCCTGAAGCCGCTCGCGTTGACCGCGACGGTCACCACGCCCGGCACCAGGTCGGTGAAGGCGAACTCGCCCTGCTCACCGGTGGCGGTGCTGGCCAGCAGGTCCCCGCGCACATCGGTGACGATCACCATGGCGTCCTTGACCGGCAGCGCGCTCCCGGTCGCCCGGACCACACCGGTCAGGCCGCTGGTGCCGCTGAGCAGGATGTCGTACGCCAGCGGCTCCTCGCCCACCACGATCGTGGAGGCCTGCGGCTGATAGCCGTCGGCGGAGGCGATCAGCACGTACGAGCCGGTGCCCGGGGCGGCCAGCGCGTAGGAACCGTCGGCCTGGGCGACCGAGCGGCCCAGCTGGCGGCCGGACAGCGAGATCAGCGTGATCGCGGCCTGCGGGACCGGGGCGCTCTCGGCGCCGCGGACGTAGCCGTGCACCGGGGTGCCGCCGGTGCCGGCGGAGCCGGGTTCGGCGAGGGCGACGGCGGTGAGCTGCGTGGCCGCGCTCGCCGCGGTGCCGTTCTCGTCGGCCGCGGGGACGGCCCAGCCGGGCACCCGCTCCTGGGCCGGAATCTCGGTGGTGGTCTCCACGGCGGCGGCCTCGGCGGCCGTGGTCTCACCGTCGGCGGCCTGCGCCAGCGCGCCCTTGGTCTTCAGCGGGACCTCCTTGATGAACAGCGTGATCAGGAAGGCGACGGCGGCGAGGGCGGCCGCGATGAGGAAGACGTCGGCGATGCCGTGGCCGTAGGCGCTCTCCAGCAGCGTCCGGATGGGCTTCGGCAGCGCGTTCATGTCCGGGATGCTGTCGGTGGAGCCCGACCCGGCCAGGGCGGCCTGGTACTTGGGGCTCAGCGCGGAGATGCCGTCCTGGACGTAGTGCGTGATCCGGTGGGACATCACCGCGCCGAGGGCGGAGACGCCGACCGCACCGCCGAGGGAGCGGAAGAAGGTGACCGTGGAGCTGGCCGAGCCGAGGTCCGAGGGAGCCACCTGGTTCTGGGTGGCGAGGACCAGGTTCTGCATCATCATGCCGATGCCGAGACCCAGCAGGGCCATGAAGATGGCCATCTTCCAGTAGTCGGTGTCGTACCGGATGGTGCCCAGCAGGCCCAGGCCGGCCGTCACGAGCACGCCGCCGGTGACCAGCCACCCCTTCCAGCGGCCGGTACGGGTGATGAACTGACCCGAGACGGTCGAGGAGATGAACAGACCACCGATCATCGGGATGGTCAGGACACCGGACATCGTCGGGGACTCGTCGCGGGCCAGCTGGAAGTACTGGCTGAAGAACACGGTGCCGGTGAACATCGCGACACCGACGAACAGCGAGGCGAGGGACGCGAGCGTGATCGTGCGGTTGCGGAACAGCCGCAGCGGGATGATCGGCTCGCTGGCCTTGGCCTCGACGAGGACGAACAGCGCGCCGAGGACGATCGAGCCGCCGACCATGGCGTAGGTCTGCCACGAGATCCAGTCGTACTTGTCACCGGCGAAGGTGACCCAGACCAGCAGCAGGGAGACGGCGGCGGAGACGAAGAACGCGCCGCCCCAGTCGACCTTGACGTCCCGCTTGACCACGGGCAGGTGCAGGGTCTTCTGCAGGACGATCAGCGCGATGACCGCGAAGGGGACGCCGACGTAGAAGCACCAGCGCCAGCCGAGCCACGAGGTGTCGGTGATGACACCGCCGAGCAGCGGGCCGCCGACGGTGGCGACCGCGAAGGTGGCGCCCAGGTAGCCGGAGTAACGGCCGCGCTCACGCGGGGAGATCATCGCGGCCATGACGATCTGGGCCAGGGCGGACAGACCGCCGACGCCGATGCCCTGAACGACACGGCACGCGATCAGCATGCCGGCGTTCTGCGACAGACCGGCGGCCGCAGATCCCAGGACGTAGATGACCAGGGCTATCTGGACGAGCGCCTTCTTGCTGTACAGGTCGGCGAGCTTGCCCCACAGGGGAGTGGTCGCCGTCATCGCCAGCAGGGACGCGGTGACCACCCAGGTGTAGGCGGACTGGCCGCCGCCGAGGTCTCCGATGATGTGCGGCAGGGCGTTGGAGACGATCGTGGACGACAGGATCGCCACGAACATGCCGAGCAGCAGCCCGGACAGGGCCTCCATGATCTGCCGGTGGGACATCGGGGCGTGCCCGGAGGCCCCCTGGGAGCCTCCCCCGTGCTTGGCGTGAGCCCGCACACCGGCTGGTGTGGTCGTTGCCATGGGCTTCCTTTTCTTACGTGCTTGCGGGTGTACGGGTGGTCTCTTCGACTACGGGTGCGGGCAGCCGCGGCGGGGCGGACCGGCTGTCGCCGAAGGACGCGCGCAGGCGCGTCATCAGGCGGATGAGCTCGGCGAGGTCGTCGTCGCTCCAGTCGCCCAGCCGCTCGGTGAGCAGGCGTGTGGTCCGCCGCGACAGCTCGTCCAGCTGATCCTGGCCCGTGGGCGTCAGGCGCAGGATGCGCGAGCGCTTGTCCGCGGGGTCCGGTGACCGCTCGATCCAGCCGCGGTCGGCGACGTGCGCCACGTGCCGGCTGGTGACCGACATGTCCACGGCCAGCAGCTCGGCGAGCTTGCTCATGCGCATGTCGCCGTGGCAGCCGAGCAGCGTCAGTACGGCCGCGGAGCCGCCCGGACAGTCGGGGGGCAGGATCCGCCCCATGTCCCTTTTGACGGCGCCGACGGCGCTGAGCTGACGTGCCAGCTCCTCGAACTGCGCCTGCCCGGCCATCACACCTCCCGTATTCGTTGCTTGGGGCAACCATAAGACTGTTTGGTTGCTGCAGGCAAACAAATGGGCGGGGAGCGGCGCAAAAACTTGGCAAAGGCAAGTATTGCGAACGTAAACGCGCAGGTCGCCGCGGGTGAGGTGCCCCCCTCTGTCCCGATGGCCCCGCACTTGGGCCGCACCCCTGTATTCGCTAGTGTCTCGGGCCATGGCTAACACCCAGGGCCCCCAGGGCAACTACGACCCCGCCGGCAGCACGCAGATGTTCCGCGCGTTCGTCGACGAGGCTCCCCAGGCGCGCCAGCAGCAGGCCGCCTCCTCCGGTCCCCGCACCGGCCTGATCATCGGCATCGTCGTGGCCGTGGCCGTCGTCGCCGCGGTGGCCTGGCTCGCGCTGAAGTAACCGAGTGCCCGACGGGCCCGCGGGCCCGTCGGGCGATCACTCCCACCGGACGGACACGTCCCGCGTCTCGATGTGCATCCCCAGCGGGACGCGCCAGGCGTCGACGCACACCGTCCAGGTGTGTTTCTCGCGCGCCCCGGCCGCGATCGGCACCGGCAGGTCCTCGGTCGAGTCGACCGTCCCCCAGTCGATGCCGAGCAGGCCGATGATGTGCGTCCCGAACGTCACCGTCCCCGAACGCACGGCCGAGCCGCCCGAGTTGTGGAAGGCGACGGTCACCTTCTCGCACCACCGCTGGTCCGTGGCCTCGCCCTCGGGGTCGCCCCAGGCGAGCTTCGCGGGCTCGGGAGGCTTCGCGTGCGAGGGAGTTGGCGTCGGGGACGGCGGAGGCGTGGTGCCCGAAGGCGTTTCGGCCGGGTCCGGCGCGGCGCCCGCGGCCCCGGTCCCGTCGGCGGTCCGATCGGGTGCGGTGCCTTCGGCGGTCGAAGGGGCCTGCTGCGAGGGAGGCTGCGAAGTCCCCGCGTCGCCGGCCGAGTTGGCGCTCCCCGTGGAGCCGGCCGCGCCGGACGGTCCGTCCAGCGGGACCATCCGCACGCCTCCGGTCGGGGCGCCGGCCGTCCTGCCGGGGCCCGGCACCGCGCCCACGGCCACGTATCCGTCCCGGCCGCCGTCCCCGCAGGCGCCCAGTGTCACGCCCAGGCACACGACGGCCGCCGACGCTGCCACGAGGGCGCCCCGGCGGCCGTGCGTCCATGTCTGACGAAGCATCCCGTCATGGTGACTGACGCTGCGTCAGAAAAGAACCCTCAGTCGGAGATGAGCCCTTCCCGCAGCTGCGCCAGCGTCCGGGTCAGCAGTCGGGAGACGTGCATCTGGGAGATGCCGACCTCCTCGCCGATCTGCGACTGGGTCATGTTGGCGAAGAAGCGCAGCATGATGATCCGGCGCTCGCGGGGCGGCAGCTTGGCCAGCAGCGGCTTGAGGGACTCGCGGTACTCCACGCCCTCCAGCGCGCTGTCCTCGTAGCCGAGGCGGTCCGCCAGGGAGCCCTCGCCGCCGTCGTCCTCGGGGGCCGGGGAGTCCAGCGAGGAGGCCGTGTAGGCGTTGCCGACCGCGAGGCCGTCGACCACGTCCTCCTCGGAGACGCCGAGCACGGCCGCCAGTTCCGTCACCGTCGGGGAGCGGTCCAGCTTCTGGGAGAGGTCGTCGCTGGCCTTGGTGAGGGCCAGGCGCAGCTCCTGGAGCCGGCGCGGGACGCGCACCGACCAGGAGGTGTCGCGGAAGAAGCGCTTGATCTCGCCCACGACCGTCGGCATCGCGAACGTCGGGAACTCCACGCCCCGTTCGCAGTCGAAGCGGTCGATCGCCTTGATCAGGCCGATCGTGCCGACCTGGACGATGTCCTCCATCGGCTCGTTGCGCGAGCGGAAGCGGGCCGCCGCGTAGCGCACGAGCGGGAGGTTCAGCTCGATCAGGGTGTCCCGGACGTAGCCGCGCTCCGGGCTGTCCTCGCCGAGGGTGGCGAGCCTGAGGAACAGGGAGCGGGACAGGGTGCGGGTGTCGATGTCCGCCGTGGCCGGAAGGACCGGCTCGGGGGTCGGCGCCGCACCGGCGGGGGACGGCACGGTGTCGAGGGCCGAGACGCCCTCGATGCCGTCGATGACGTCGAGAGCGTCGAGCTCCTTGGGCGCTGCCTCGCTCGTGGGCGTGAGCACCTTCGAGCTGCCCTTGTCTGCGGACATGCCACCCCCTTTGGGTCGCGGGACGGTCGTGGCGCGCTGCCTTTCGAGCAACGCGGCCTTCACCTGAATACCGGAGCGGGAGGTCCGGCAAACGCGCTTCCCGCAGAATGTCACATGTCGGCAACGCGCTGTAGAGACATGTCGACATGTCAGAGGCGAATCAGCCCTGGAAAGAAGGGGTCTGACGCTTTTTCGGCGCACAACTGTCGGGAACAGCCCTGGTGGGTGATTCGCTCGCGACGGTTACCGATCGATCTTGCTTGCGAACGGGTGTGACCTGCGGTGTTCCGTCCCGTGCTTCCGTGCGCCGGTCATGCCCCTAGGCATCGATGCGATTTGCGGAGCGCAGTCGCTGGAAACTCCGGGCGAGGAGGCGCGAGACGTGCATCTGGGACACGCCGAGTTCCGCGCTGATCTGGGACTGGGTGAGATTGCTGTAGTACCGCAGCAACAGGATTCGCTGTTCCCGTTCGGGGAGTTGGACGAGGAGATGCCGGACGAGGTCGCGGTGTTCCACGCCGTCCAGGGCCGGGTCCTCGTAGCCGATCCGGTCCAGCAGGCCCGGCAGCCCGTCGCCCTCCTGCGCGGCCTCCAGTGAGGTGGCGTGGTACGAGCGTCCCGCCTCGATGCAGGACAGCACCTCGTCCTCGCTGATCCTGAGCCGCTCGGCGATCTCGGCGGTCGACGGGGTGCGTCCGAAGGCGGTCGTCAGGTCCTCGGTCGCGCTGTTGACCTGCACCCACAGCTCGTGCAGCCGGCGCGGCACGTGGACGGTGCGGACGTTGTCCCGGAAGTAGCGCTTGATCTCCCCGACCACGGTCGGCATCGCGAAGGTCGGGAACTGCACGCCCCGCTCCGGGTCGAAGCGGTCGATGGCGTTGATCAGGCCGATGGTGCCGACCTGGACCACGTCCTCCATCGGCTCGTTCCGGGAGCGGAAGCGGGCGGCCGCGTAGCGCACGAGCGGGAGGTTGGCCTCGATGAGCGCTCCCCGTACCCGGGTGTGATCCGGCGTGCCCGGTGTCAGCTCCTTCAGCTCGGCGAAGAGCACCTGGGTCAGGGCGCGGGTGTCGGCGCCGCGACGCTTCTCCGGGGCAGGGGAAGTGGGCGCCTCCGGTGTGGGGGAGGTGGGCGCCTCCGGGGCGGGAGAAGTGGGCGGAACGGGGGCGGGGGCAGGCGCCTCCGCCTGGGGCGGCGCAGTACTGGCCGACACGGTCAACGCCACCTCTTCATCGGTCAATCATCCGTCAAAAGCGGTCATAGCATCACAAGACATGTGCACTGTGTGCAAGCACCGCATAACTCCGTGTTGTGGCCAAACTGGGCCAAGTTGGGTCGCAAGACGCACGAAAGCCCCCCGCCGTTCCGGCGGAGGGCTCGCTTCCCGGGAGCGGGTGCGGCTCAGAACTCGTAGTCGGCGATCACCCACGTGGCGAACTCCCGCCAGATGGCCACGCCGGACTGGTGGGCGGGGTGCTCGAGGTAGCGCTTCAGCGCGTCCGTGTCCTCGACCGCGGAGTTGATCGCGAAGTCGTGGGCGATGGGGCGGTCGCTGACGTTCCAGCCGCACTCCCAGAAGCGCAGCTCCTCGATCTGGCCGCCGAGCTCCTCGAAGGCCTTGGCGCCTGCCACGACCCGCGGATCGTCGCGTTCGACGCCCTCGTTGAGCTTGAAGAGGACCAGGTGGCGGATCATGGGGTGTACCTCAGGTCTTTCCTCCGTTGACGACCCAGGTCATGAAGTCGCCTATGGCCTTGGCCGCGTCCGATATGCCTTCGAAGCCTATCTGGACGTAGTCGGCCGCCTTGGCCGGGTCCGTGATGATCACGTACAGCGCGAAGACCACGAGCACGAACACGGTGATCTTCTTGGCGTTCACCGCCACCGCGGCCTCCCCTGTCTGTGCCTTGCGGGCCCTGTTGCCGGCGGCGAGTGTAACGTCCGCCCTCTCTTCGCCAATTGAGGGTATGCGCATGAAGGGCCCCGCCGTATGACGGGGCCCTTCTCAAGCGGTAGCGGAGGGATTTGAACCCTCGGTGACTTGCGCCACACTCGCTTTCGAGGCGAGCTCCTTCGGCCGCTCGGACACGCTACCGAGGGAGACCTTACAGCACGGCGGCACGTGGTTCGAAATCGGTATTCAGCGGTCCCGGAAAAAGTCCGTGAGCAGCCGGGCGCAGTCCTCGGCCAGGACGCCCTCGACGACCTCGGGCCGGTGGTTGAGCCTGCGGTCGCGTACGACGTCCCAGAGGGAGCCTGCCGCGCCCGCCTTGTCGTCGCGGGCGCCGTAGACCACCCGGTCCACCCGGGACTGCACCAGCGCTCCCGCGCACATCGTGCAGGGCTCCAGCGTGACCACGAGCGTGCAGCCGCTCAGCCGCCACTCCCCGAGGGTCCGGGCGGCCCGGCGCAGCGCGAGGACCTCCGCGTGGGCCGTGGGGTCCCCGGTGGCCTCGCGCTCGTTGTGCCCGGCCGCGAGCACCGTCGTACCGTCCGGGGACAGCACGACGGCGCCGACGGGTACGTCCCCGCCCCGGACGGCCTGCCCGGCCTCCTCCAGGGCGAGTCGCATCGCGTCCCGCCAGCGGTCCCGTACCGGGTCCGGAGCGCCTGCGCCTGCGCCTGCGCCTTCCGAGTCCTGTCGTGCGGTCAGCGGACGGTCTCCAGCACCTCCGAGGCGCCCAGGGCCCCGGCGATCGCGCCCAGCGCGTCCTCGGCGTCCAGCGAGCGCAGCTCCTTCTCGCTGACGCCCAGATCGTCGAGGATCTGGCTGTCGCCCACCGGGCTGTGCGGAACGGCGTCCCCGGAGGTGCCGTCCGCGTCGTCCCCGTCCTCGTCCTCGGACGACTCGCCGTCCTCCGTGCCGTCGAGGTCCAGGGCGTCCAGGTCGGTGCCGTCGTCGGCGCCGGGATCGCGGCCCAGCAGCTCGTCGGTGAGCAGCAGCTCCCCGTACGCGCTGCGCTGGGCGGCGGCCGCGTCCGAGACGTAGATACGAGGGTCGTCCTCGCCGTCCACGCGGACGACGCCGAACCAGGAGTCCTCCTGCTCGATCAGGACGAGCACCGTGTCCTCCTCGGGAGAGGCTTCCCGGGCCAGGTCGGCCAGATCCGACAGGGTCTCCACATCGTCGAGCTCTGTGTCGCTCGCTTCCCACCCGTCTTCGGTGCGCGCGAGCAGTGCGGCGAAGTACACCGTGACTCTCCCACTGGTCATAGGCGTGCCGGTTGGGGGTCCCCCCGGCGGAGGTTCTGGGCGGAGAGAGCTTCGCTCCGAGCCCCACCCACTCGGAATCGTGGCAGAAACAAGGCGTTCAGGGGATGTCTTCGACCCCCTGTGTCTGGCTGTTTCGATCGTGCATCCGTGAACGACCCACCAGCGCACTCGTTGCCGCCACGTGCGGATCGTACGCGGCTTTTCCCAAGCTCATGCACGCCCACGGCCGCGACACCTGGGCGTGCGTCGATCTTCCTCGATCGGCCTCGGCCTTCCGTTGTCCTTCCCGCCGGGATCTTCCCCGGGTCCTTGCCCTAAGGACCGTACGCCGGACCCCCCTACCAACGGAACGTCCGCATACGCATGGCGTGGCGCAGCCGTGCCGCCTTCGCCCGGCGGGGCTGGACGCGGTCGCGCAGTTGCCGCGCCTCGGCGAGATCGCGCAGGAACCGGGCGCGTCTGAGCCGGCGCTCGGCGTCCGTCTCGGTCCGCTCCGGCTCGGCGGTGCCACCGGGACCGTCGGCGTCGTCGGAGGTGTCCACGGGCACGTCAGGCAGGTCAGACACGTCACACCACCCCAGTCCGTCCTCCTACTTTCCCTCGGACGGGGGGTTTGATGCCAGAGCGAGCCGCGGTCGGGCGCGGTTACTGTTAGGGACATGCGTCTCCACGTCGTCGACCACCCCCTGGTCGCCCACAAGCTCACCACACTGCGCGACCAGCGCACCGACTCCGCGACCTTCCGCCGCCTCGCCGACGAACTGGTCACCCTGCTCGCCTACGAGGCCACGCGGGACGTGCGCACCGAGGCCGTCGACATCCGGACGCCCGTCACGCAGACCACCGGGGTCAAGCTGGCCCGCCCCCGCCCGCTGGTCGTGCCGATCCTGCGCGCCGGTCTCGGCATGCTGGACGGCATGGTCCGGCTGCTGCCGACCGCCGAGGTGGGCTTCCTGGGCATGATCCGCAACGAGGAGACGCTGCAGGCCTCCACGTACGCCTCGCGCATGCCCGAGGACCTCTCGGGCCGCCAGGTGTACGTCCTGGACCCGATGCTGGCCACCGGCGGCACCCTGGTCGCGGCGATCCAGGAGCTGATCAAGCGCGGCGCGGACGACGTGACCGCCGTGGTGCTGCTCGCCGCCCCCGAGGGCGTCGCCGTGATGGAGCGCGAGCTTGCGGGCACGCCGGTGACGGTCGTGACGGCCGCCGTCGACGACCACCTCAACGAGCAGGGCTACATCGTCCCGGGGCTCGGCGACGCCGGCGACCGCCTCTACGGCGCGGCCGAGTAAAGAATCCTGAGGGGCGCGGGGCCGTGTCGACATGCGGCTCCGCCGCGGGGCGCGTCCGGCCACGAACGGCCCGCGGCCGGACGGCGACGTGCGGCTCCCCGACTCCCGTCAGCGAAAAGTCAGCAGCTCTTCTTCTCCGTCGCCGCGGGCGCGGGCGCCGGCGCCGTCAGTTTGGCCACGGCCTGGTCGGCGGCCGTGCGCTGCGTGAGGTTCTTGAACCCGTCGCCGATGATCAGGTCGACGTCGTTCCCCTTGCGGGCCGCGTCCGTACGGCGCTGGGCGTCGGCCAGTTGGGTGGACAGCACCGGCAGCGAGGTGTCGAGCGCGGAGGCCGGGCCGAGGAGTATCCCGGTGCCCTTGACCTTCTTGTCGAAGTCCTTGCTCGCGTTGCCCACGTCGCCGATCTTGAAGCCGCGCTTCTTCAGCTCGTCCGCCGTCTGCTTGGCGAGCCCGGTGCGTGCGGTGGCGTTGTAGACGTTCACGGTGATCGCGCCGGGCTTGGGCAGCACCCGGGTCTGCGCGGCGGTCGTGGCCTTGGTGGTGCAGTCCGCTCCGGAGCCCGCCGACGTGTGCTTGTCGCCGCCCGTGAAGACGTCGATGAGCTGCAGCGTGCCCCAGCCGACCAGGCCCAGCGCGGCCACGGACGCCACTACGGCGACCGCGAGCCCGGCGCGCCGCCGACGCGGGCGCATCCGAGGATAGATGTCCCCCGTGATCCGGTACTTGCCGCCCATGCCCGGAGGAGTCAGCATGCTCATGAGCGCAGCGTAGTGCGCTCTGAGCGGTGATGCCTATTAGATGATCAGTCGGCGCCGCCCAGCGGAACCCGAAAGGGTCAACGCCGGTGCCGCCGCCGGGGTCAGTCGAGTTCGAGCACGCGCGCGTGCAGCACCTGGCGCTGCTGGAGCGCGGCGCGGACCGCACGGTGGAGGCCGTCCTCCAGGTACAGGTCGCCCTGCCACTTCACGACGTGCGCGAAGAGGTCGCCGTAGAACGTCGAGTCCTCGGCCAGCAGGGTCTCCAGGTCGAGCTGCTGCTTCGTGGTCACGAGCTGATCGAGGCGGACCGGGCGCGGCGCGACGTCCGCCCACTGCCGGGTGCTTTCCCGGCCGTGGTCGGGGTACGGCCGGCCGTTTCCGATGCGCTTGAAGATCACACGGAAAGCCTACCGGCCAACACGTTCCGGGCGCAGCCATGGAGGCGGAGTGCGACGCCGGAAAAGACCGGGTGAAGCAGGGCAAAACGGCGACTACCGGGAGCGCCGCCGGGAGCAGGGGCCCGAGATGAGTGACCGCGAGACCGCACCGGCCGCCCCCCTCCCGGGACACCGGCGCCCTCCCCCGCACAGCCGGAAACGCCCGCCGCGGCCCGGGAGATCGCCGCCGGGTACGCCTTCACCGGTCCCGCCCTCGACCTGGGCGCCCTGCTGTGGGGCGAGCGGTGCCGGGCCGACGCGCCGGTACGCATCCCGCTGTCCGCTCGGCGGGCTCGGCCACGGCATCCCGGTACGGGCCACCGTCGCCGGCTTCGGGCCCTCGGCAGGCTGATGTCCCCCCGAGGAGCAACCGGCGGGACATCTCTCGGTGACGCCCATTGGAGCGACGCCAAGCCGAAGGACGAGACCGCGCAGCCTGGAGGAGGCCGGAGGAGGCTGGAGAGGAGGGGTCCACGCGTCGGAGCGTCGGGGGGCGGAGCTGGACCGTACGGTGCGGGAGTCCCCGCTGTACGGACGTTATGCACAGGCTGTGGATCGCGAGTCGTCGCACCCCAGGCCCCCGGTGCGGGACGGCTCGGCAGAGGCGGCAGGTCCACCCTGGTCGTTGGACGTCCGACGACCAGGGTGGACGTCGGACGTCCGACGGGCCCCACCGCCTCCGCCGTCGCCGCGTCAGCGGGTGTTCTCCTCGGGCGGCCGCTGCGGTTGCTGTGGTGTGCTGTCCGGTCGCTGAGGCGTGCTGCGCCTGGCCTCCGCGCGCAGCAGGGCGCGCAGGACCGCGTACAGGTCGGTGGGCATGCTGTGTTCCTCGGGTTCCTCGGTTCCACTGCGTCGAGCTGACTGACCTCGCGGGAGCGGGGTCAGTCAGCAGCGCAGGACCACGGTGCGCAGCAGGGGTACGGCGTGCGGCGGCAACGGTGCGGCGGGGCACGAGGGTGCCGCGGGCCGCGCGGGTGCCGGGCCGAGGAGGGGCGCGGTGCGCTCGGGCGCTTGGGCCCGGTGGACGCTGCGGGCGGGGGGCCGGAGCAGCGTGCCGTGATGGACGTCGTGCTCGGAGGTCTCGGCGGCCACCGTCGGCGCCGGCAGCGCCTGGGCCTGGAAGTGGACGCCGGGCACCAGCAGGGCGAGGAGCAGCACGAGCAGCCGTAGCCATGCGCGAGGGCGCGGTGGGCGGTAGCGTGCGGTGCTGCTCACACGGGTCATGTCCCCACGGGAGCCGGGGTGTTCATCGCCCGGGGACGAGAACCGCTCGCTCGGCGTACCCCGCGGTTCACGCGGTTGACGGCGCTCACACCGTCTGCGGAACCTCCTTGGCGCGGCCGCGCAGGCCGAACGAGGTGACGATCTCCACGATGCCGACGACGATCAGCCACCAGCCGGCGACCAGGGTCAGGATGGCGACGGACTGGACCGGCGAGTCGATCAGCACGATGCCGGCGATGAAGGTGATGACCCCGAGGAAGATCTGCCAGCCCCGGGCGGGCATGGTGGAGTCGGAGATCGCGGCCATGGTCTGGGTGATTCCGCGGATCAGCCAGCCGATGCCGATCCACAGGCCGAGCAGCAGGATCGACTGCATGGCCCCGCGGAAGCAGAACAGGCCCAGCACGATCGACAGACCACCGCTGACGAAGGCCAGCACGCGCAGCGAGGTCTTCTTGTGCGTGCCGAAGGCGGCGACGAGCTGGAAGACACCGCTGACCACGAGGTAGACGCCGAACAGGACGCCGGCGACGACCAGGGAGGGGCCCGGCCAGATCAGGACGAGCACTCCGAGGATCAGCGAGGCGAGCCCCGTCAGCAGGACCACCTGCCAGGCGGCCTGGGACAGGGCGTGCAGCGGTCCCTCGAAGGGCGCTTCGGGCGGTGCGGGTGCGGGTGCGGCTGGGGGTGGGGGTGCGGGCCTGGTCTGGCCCTGTGGCGGGTGCTCCGCCTTGACGTTGCGGTCTTCGTAATCGCGGTCCCAGGAGGGACCGCCACTGGGTGCCTCGGTCATGTTCCATGCTTGGACCGAACGGGCCCGTTCCGCCACTCGGGGCGACGGGCCGACCGCCGCCCGGCTGCTGCCCGGATACCCCTGGTTCCCTATTGACCTGCGGTTTTGGTGGCCTTCGCGGCCTTGGCCGCCGCCTTCGTCTCCTGCTTGTGCGCCCGTACCTTGGCGAGTGACTCGGGGCCGGTGATGTCGGCGACGGACCGGAAGGACTTCGCCTCCCCGTAGGCCCCGGCGGCCTCCCGCCAGCCCTTGGGCCGCACCCCCAGCTGCTTGCCGAGCAGGGCGAGGAAGATCTGCGCCTTCTGCCTCCCGAACCCGGGCAGGTCCTCCAGCCGCTTCAGCAGCTCGGCCCCGCTGCCGACGCCCCGCCACACCGCCTCGGCGTCCCCGTCGTAGTGCTCGACCAGGTACTGGCACAGCTGCTGGATCCTCTTGGCCATCGCCCCCGGGTAGCGATGCACGGCGGGCTTCTCGGAGAGCAGCGCGGCGAACGCCTCCGGGTCCATGGCCGCGATGTCGTGCGCGTCCAGGTCCTCGGCCCCCATCCGCCGCGCGATCGTGGCCGGCCCCTTGAACGCCCACTCCATCGGAATCTGCTGGTCCAGGAGCATCCCGGTCAACGCGGCGAGCGGACTGCGCCCGAGCAGCGCGTCGGCCTCGCGGTCCTGGGAGAGATGCAGAGTGACGTCCATGGGTCGATGATCCCGCGCGGTGCCACACTCCGCCCGCCAGTGGTTTCCGGAGCCGATTGAGCACCATCCCGGATCCGTCCGTACGTATTGGGGGAGCGGCGGGTCCGGGGACAGAGGGCGGGTGACGTGCGGGGCGAGTACGGCGAGTGCGGCGAGTGCGGCGAGCAGAACGCGCACCAGGCGGACCGCCCGTATCTCTCACCAGACAGCCGTCTCCGTCCTGGCCGTCTCCGTCCTGGCCGTCTCCGCCCCGGTCGCCCGCGCACCCTGTTGGTGCTGGCGGCAGGTCTGTTCGCCCTCCTCCTCGGCACCGCCACCCCCGCCTCCGCCCACGCGGCCCTGCGGGAGTCGGACCCCGGCGACGGAGTCGTGCTCGCACGCGCCCCACGGCACGTGACGCTCACCTTCACCGAGTCGGTGGGGCTGCTGGTCGACTCGTTCCGCGTCTACGACCCCGGGAACCGCCGGGTGCGCACGGGCGAGGCGGACCACGCCCCCGGCCGCTCCGACACGGCCCGCGTCACCCTCCCCGCGGGCCTGGGCACCGGCACCTACACCGTGGCCTGGCGGGTGGTGTCGGCGGACAGCCACCCGGTGTCCGGCGCGCTGACGTTCTCGGTGGGCGAGCGCACGGCGACGCCGGCGAGGCTCCCCGACCGGGCGGAGAACGGTACGACCACGCGTCTGTACGACATCGCGCGCTACCTCTCCTACCTGTCCGTGACCCTCCTGCTGGGCACGGCGGCGTTCGTGGCGTACTGCCGCCCGCCGGCGCGGTCCCGGCTGCGCCCCCTGCTGAGCACCGGCGGCTGGACCCTGCTCGCCTCGACGGTCGCCCAGCTCCTGCTGCGGGGCCCGTACGAGGAGGGCGTCTCCCCGGCGAGGGCACTCGCCCTCTCCTCCCTGGCCCGCACGGCGACGACCCGCCCCGGCGAACTCCTCCTGACCCGCCTGGCCCTGCTCCTCCTCACGGCCGCCTGCGCGCTGGTCCTGAGGAGGTGGCGGCGCCGGATCCCCCGGCGCGCCGTCCTCGCGACCGGCGGGATCCTCGCCGTGGCCCTCTCCCTGACCTGGTCGGCCGCCGAACACGCCTCGGCGGGCCTTCAGGTCCCCCTCGCCGTCGCCTCCACGTCGCTCCACCTGCTGGCGGCGGCGGCCTGGCTCGGCGGCCTGACAGCCCTGCTGCTGATCCTGCGCGGAACGCCGCCGGACTCGCCCGCGTCGCCGGCCGCGTCCGCCCCGTCCGCCGCGTCCGCCCCGTCCGCCCGGGTCGTCGCCCGTTTCTCCCGGCTGGCCTTCGCCTCGGTGACCGTCCTGGTGGTGACCGGTGTCTACCAGTCCTGGCGCGGCCTGGGCTCCTGGCATGCGCTCGCCGGCACCACGTACGGGCGTGTCCTGCTGGCCAAGCTCGCGGCGGTGGCCGTGCTGCTCGCGGCGGCGGCCTGGTCCCGACGCCTGGCGACCGGCACCGCCTCGCACCACCATCACCATCACGACCACCCTCATCATCATCACCATCACCTCAGTCGTCTCCGCCGCTCGGTGTTGGTGGAGGTGGCCGTGGGCATGGTGGTCCTCGTGCTGACGACCCTGCTGACGAGCACGCTGCCCGGCCGTGCGGCGGCCGAGGCGGCGCGGTCCGCGTCGGGCGCGGCGACCGGGACCGGCATCCCGGTCGCCTCGGTCACCACGATCCCGTTCGACGTCGGCACCCCCGGCGGCCACGGCAAGGTGCAGATCACCCTGGATCCCGGCCGGCTCGGCGCGAACTCCGTCCAGGCGGTGGTCTACGGCCCCGACGGCGGCCTGTCCTCGGTCCCCGAACTCCGCGTCACCCTCACCCTGCCCGCCCGCCGGATCGGCCCCCTCGACACCGGGGTCACCGACCGGGGCGGCTACTGGGCCGCCGACTCCTTCGACCTGCCGATCCCCGGGGAGTGGACGATGAAGGTGACGGTACGGGTGTCGGAGGTGGACCAGGTGACCGTGTCCCGGACCGTGCGCGTGACGCGGTGAGGGCACGCGGCGGCCGGACGGAGGACCGGGTGGAGGATCGGGTGGAGGAGCGGATCGAGATCGAGGGCGCTGAGTTCCTCGCCACCCTGACGCTCGGGTCGGAGGTCGGCGTGCTGGCCCTGCACGGCAGCAAGGAGGGCGGTACGGCGGAGCTGGCGTACGAGGTGGCGGCCCGTACCGGCGCCAGCTGCCTGGTCTTCACGCAGCCCGCCGGTGACCCGGTGCACATCCCCTCGCACCGGATGTCCGTGCCCCACAGCGCGGCCCTGCGGGACTTCCTGGCCCACGTGACCCTCACGGTCTCCCTGCACGGCCACTTCCGCCGCTCGGCGCCCCGCTCCATCTTCCTGGGCGGTACCAACCGCGAGGCGGCCCACACCCTCCGCCGGGCCCTCGCCCGCGAGGCCCCGGACTTCGACCCCGTGACGGCCCTGCCGGACATCCCGCCCGGCCTGCGCGGCCTCCACCCCCGCAACCCGGTGAACCTCACCGCCGAGGGCGGCGTCCAGCTCGAACTCCCGTTGGCCGCACGGACCCAGGGCCCCCGTACCTCCCCAGGAACCCCGGACGTCCCACCGGCCACGGTGACGACCGCGCTCACGACCGGGGTCCGGCTGCTGCTGTCACCGGGGACCGACGGGACCGGGGCGGTTCACTGAACGCCGCGTGGACACCGCCCTCATCGCCCGCTCACATGTGGTGCTCGGGCGGCGGCGTGGCCCGGTATGCCAGTGGTTCGTAGCGGCGGTGCAGGCGACGGCGGCCGGCCGGTCAGGACACCGTGCGCTCGACCACCCTGCGGTGGCGCCCCGGCCTCGAATCCGGTCGGCTTTCGAGACACCGAGGTCAACCTCTTGACCTCGGTGGCCCCGGCCACTAATTTGCGGTAAACGTCGACCCATAACACCGAAAGGAGGCGACCAGCGGATGAACACCAGCTCTGATCTCGGTCGCCTCGCCCAGCGCAATGTCTGGGTTCCGGGTCGGATCGCGCACGGCTGCTGAGCACGCCGTTCTGATGTGCCCGTCCGTGGCACACACATTCCGGGTTTCCCGTCACCACCTTTCCGGCACGTCGCTGTTGCGTGCTGTTTTGCGCCCGCTCCTTTTATGTGGCGCGCCTGAACACAGAAAGCTGCCTGAAATTGGCGAACATGATGAATCGATCGATCACGCACCGGAACGAAGGCCTGTCATGACAGAGGCGCGGATCACGGTCAACGGGAAAGAAACACCGGTCTCACCGGCCGCACCCCACACCACAGTGCTGGACTTTCTGCGCGAGCGTGGCCTCACCGGCACCAAGGAGGGCTGCGCCGAGGGTGAATGCGGCGCCTGTTCGGTCCTGGTGGCCCGTCCCGGGGTGAACAAGCCCACCGACTGGGTGGCGGTCAACGCCTGCCTGGTCCCGGCAGCGGCGCTCGACGGTCAGGAGATCATCACCTCCGAAGGTCTCGCCACGGCCGGCGAACCCGGCACGCCGCCCGCCCTGCACCCGGTGCAGGAGGAGATGGCGGTCCGCGGCGGCTCCCAGTGCGGTTACTGCACACCGGGATTCATCTGCAGCATGGCCGCGGAGTACTACCGGCCGGGCCGCTGCGCGCACGCGGACTCGGCCGACGGCGCGGGCTCGGCCGACGGCGCGGGCTCGGCCGAAAACGCCGACGCCGAGCACGGTCCGAACGGTTTCGACCTGCACGCGCTGAGCGGAAACCTGTGCCGCTGCACCGGTTACCGCCCGATCCGCGATGCCGCGTTCGCCGTGGGGGAACCCACCGACGAGGATCCGCTGGCGCAGCGCCGCGAGCAGTCCCCGCCCGCACCGGTCGCCACCGAATACGCCCAGGGCGACAGCACGTTCCTGCGGAAGAGCACCCTGGCCGAAACGCTGCGGGTGCTGCGCGAGCGGCCCGACGCGGTGGTGGTCGCCGGCTCCACCGACTATGGCGTCGAGGTGAACATCCGCTCCCGCCGGGAGGGTTGCGTGGTCGCCATCGACCGGCTGCCCGAACTCCGGGAGCTGCGCGTCGAGTCCGACCACATCGAGATCGGGGCGGCGCTGACGCTCACCGAGATCGAACGCCGCCTCGACGGCGGCGTCCCGCTGCTGGCGGAGCTGTTCCCGCAGTTCGCGTCCCGGCTCATCCGCAACGGTGCGACCCTCGGCGGCAACCTGGGTACCGGCTCGCCCATCGGTGACAGCCCGCCGGTGCTGCTCGCCCTTGAGGCATCGCTGGTTCTCGCCGACGCCGACGGTGAGCGCGAGGTCCCGCTGGCGGACTACTTCACCGGTTACCGACAGAGCGTGCGCCGCCCCGGCGAGCTGATCCGCGCGGTGCGCGTCCCGCTGCCGCTGTCGCCGGTCGTGGCCTTCCACAAGATCGCCAAGCGGCGCTTCGACGACATCTCCAGCGTGGCGGTCGCCTTCGCGCTCGGCATCGAGGACGGGATCGTCCGCAAGGCGCGGATCGGCCTGGGCGGCGTGGCCGCCACCCCGATCCGCGCCCTCGCCACCGAGGCGGCCCTGGAGGGCAGGCCGTGGGCGCCGGAGACCGTCGAGGCCGCGGCCCAGGTGCTGCGGGCCGAGGGCACGCCGATGAACGATCACCGCGCCAGCGCCGAGTACCGCTCCGCGATGCTCGGCCAGAGCCTGTTGAAGCTGCACGCGCGAACCACCGAGGCGGTGTCGTCATGAGCCATCTGTCCGAACGCCCCGAGAAGTCCGTCGTCGGCGTCTCGATGCCGCACGAGAGCGCTGTCCTGCACGTCACCGGCACCGCGCTCTACACCGACGACCTGGTGCAGCGCACCAAGGACGTGCTGCACGCCTACCCGGTGCAGGTCATGAAGGCCCACGGCAGGATCACCAAGCTGAACACCGGGCCCGCGCTCGACGTGCCCGGCGTGGTCCGTGTGCTGACCGGTGCCGACGTGCCCGGCGTCAACGACGCCGGCATGAAGCACGACGAGCCGCTCTTCCCCGACGAGGTCATGTTCTACGGCCACGCGGTGGCCTGGGTGCTCGGTGAGAACATCGAGGCGGCCCGGCTCGGTGCCGCGGCCGTCGAGGTGGAGCTCGACGAGCAGCCCGCGCTGATCACGCTGCAGGACGCGATGGCGGCCGAGAGCTACCACGGTGCCAGGCCGCTCATGGAGAGCGGCGACATCGACGCCGGCTTCGCCGACTCCGCGCACGTGTTCACCGGTGAGTTCCAGTTCGCCGGTCAGGAGCACTTCTACCTGGAGACCCACGCGGCTCTCGCCCAGGTCGACGAGAACGGGCAGGTGTTCATCCAGAGCAGCACCCAGCACCCGTCGGAGACCCAGGAGATCGTCTCCCACGTGCTCGGTGTGCCCGCTCACGAGGTGACCGTGCAGTGCCTGCGGATGGGCGGCGGCTTCGGCGGCAAGGAGATGCAGCCGCACGGGTTCGCGGCCGTCGCCGCGCTCGGCGCCAAGCTGACCGGCCGCCCGGTCCGGTTCCGGCTCAACCGGACGCAGGACCTGACGATGTCCGGCAAGCGGCACGGGTTCCACGCCTCGTGGAGGATCGGCTTCGACGCCGACGGCCGCATCCAGGCCCTCGACGCCACGCTGACCGCGGACGGCGGCTGGAGCCTGGACCTGTCCGAGCCGGTCCTCGCGCGGGCGCTGTGCCACATCGACAACACGTACTGGATCCCCAACGCGCGTGTCGCCGGCCGCATCGCCAAGACCAACACGGTCTCCAACACAGCCTTCCGCGGCTTCGGCGGCCCCCAGGGCATGCTGGTGATCGAGGACATCCTGGGTCGCGTCGCGCCGCGGCTCGGCCTCGACCCCATGGAGCTGCGCGAGCGCAACTTCTACCAGCCGGACCAGGGCCAGACGACGCCGTACGGGCAGCCGGTCACCCAGGCCGACCGGATCTCCACCGTCTGGCGGCAGGTCCAGGAGAACGCCGGCATCGCCGACCGGGGGCGCGAGATCGCCGCCTTCAACGCCGCGCACCCGCACACCAAGCGGGCGCTCGCGATCACCGGCATCAAGTTCGGTATCTCGTTCAACCTCACCGCCTTCAACCAGGGCGGCGCGCTGGTGCTGATCTACAAGGACGGTTCCGTCCTGATCAACCACGGCGGCACCGAGATGGGCCAGGGCCTGCACACCAAGATGATCCAGGTGGCCGCGACCACCCTGGGCATCCCGCCGCACAAGGTCCGCCTCGCCCCGACGCGTACCGACAAGGTGCCCAACACCTCGGCGACCGCGGCCAGTTCGGGCGCGGACCTCAACGGTGGGGCCATCAAGAACGCCTGTGAGCAGCTGCGTGGGCGGTTGCTGCAGGTGGCCGCCTCCCAGCTGGGTGCGAACGCCTCCGACGTGCGCATCGTCGAGGGCGTCGCGCGCGCCCTGGGCAGCGACAAGGAGCTGGCCTGGGACGACCTGGTGCACACCGCGTACTTCCAGCGGGTGCAGCTGTCGGCGTCCGGCTTCTACCGGACCGAGGGGCTGCACTGGGACGCCAAGGCGTTCCGGGGCTCGCCGTTCAAGTACTTCGCCAACGGCGCCGCCGCGACCGAGGTGGAGGTCGACGGCTTCACCGGTGCGTACCGCATCCGGCGCGTGGACATCGTGCACGACGTCGGCGACAGCCTCTCCCCGATGATCGACATCGGTCAGGTCGAGGGCGGCTTCGTGCAGGGCGCGGGCTGGCTGACACTGGAGGACCTGCGCTGGGACACCAGTGACGGGCCGCACCGCGGACGGCTGCAGACCCAGGCGGCGAGCACGTACAAGCTGCCGAGCTTCTCCGAGATGCCGCAGGAGTTCAACGTCACGCTGCTGGAGAACGCCACGGAGGAGGGCGCGGTCTACGGCTCCAAGGCCGTGGGTGAGCCTCCGCTGATGCTGGCGTTCTCGGTGCGGGAAGCGTTGCGGCAGGCCGCCGCCGCGTTCGGGCCGAGTGGGGTCAGTGTCGATCTGGCCTCGCCCGCGACGCCGGAAGCGGTGTACTGGGCGATCCAGGAGGCCCGCGAGGGCGAGGTCCCCCGGAACGGCGCCGCTGTCGACGGCCCCGCCGTGGACGCGCTGAGCGGTGCCTGACATGACATGGATCGCCGCGGTCGCACGGTTGCGGGCACGCCGGGAGTCCGGCGTGCTGGTGACCGTCGCGACCGTGCGCGGCCATGCCCCGCGTGACGCCGGTGCGAAGCTCGTCGTGGGGCAGACCGGGACGTGGGGCTCGATCGGTGGCGGCAATGTCGAGGCCGTCGCGATCGACCGGGCCCGGGAGATGATCGCCGCTTCCAAGCCGGAGCCGGAGCTGATGGATTTCGCCCTGAACGACAAGGTGAGCAACCAGCACGGCGTGCAGTGCTGCGGCGGCGCGGTCTCGGTGCTGCTCGAACCGCTGCCGGTGGTACGGGCGGTGGCGATCTTCGGCGTCGGCCACGTCGGGCTGGAACTGGCGCGCATCCTGGCACGTCAGGACCTCGACCTCCATCTGATCGACTCCCGCTCCGACATCCTCACCGAGGAGCGGATGGATGTGCTGGCGGACGCGGTGGCGCAGGTGCACGTGCATCACACGCCGCTGCTGCCCGAGGAGGTGCTGGAGGAGTTGCCGCGCGGCACCCACATCCTGATCATGACCCATGATCACGCCGAGGACGCCGCTCTGTGCGACGCCGCTCTGCGCACCGATCACCTCGGCTCCATCGGGCTGATCGGCTCGGCGGCCAAATGGGCGCGGTTCCGGGGGCGCCTGTCCACCGAGGGCGGTCACGACGAAGCCACCATCGACCGGATCAAGACCCCGATCGGGCTGGCCGACATCACCGGCAAGGAACCCGCGACCATCGCCGTGAGCGTCGCCGCCGATCTGCTGCGCACCTTCGAGACCGAGGAGAACTGAGGGGAGAAGCGACCCTCCGACCGGATGGAACAGCACCTACCTCGTCCCGTACGACGCGGCCGAGCGGGCCGGCGAGCACCTCGCGTTCGGCCCTGCTGAGGCCCGTCGGCGGCTTTTCGATCCCTGTCGCAGATCCCGGCGGCTGTCGGACCGGCCGCGCGGCCGCATGGCGTCACCGCCGGATGTTTCGGGCGGAAGCTGCTGGGATCACCGAGTCCGCCATTCATGTGAATCTACAAGAGGGGTCTGCCGACCGGCCAATTCCTTCATGTTTTCGGTGACTGACCCGTCGGCGGGTCCGACGGGTGTACTTGCGAACGACGCCGATACGAATGAAGAGAGCCGACGGCGGTCGTGAACGCCATCCGCAATGCGACGGAGTTGAACCCGACCCGCACCCCGGTCTCACCGGAGCGCATTGTCGGCGACCAGTCGCGCTGATGTCCCGACCGTCTCCAAAAGAAGGAGTGACCGTGACCGCGCACACCGAAGAAACGAGCATCCAGGAGATCGAGCGCGCCTGGATGCACGAGGCCATCGGCCTTGCCACCGACAGCGTGAAGAACGGCGGCGGTCCGTTCGGCGCACTGATCGTGAAGAACGGCGAGATCGTCGCGATCGGGAACAACAAGGTCACTTCGAATCTGGACCCGACGGCACACGGCGAGGTGAGCGCGATCCGTGCCGCCTGCGAGAAGCTGGGCACCTTCTCGCTCGAGGGCTGCGTCCTGATCACCTCGTGCGAGCCGTGCCCGATGTGTCTTTCCTCCGCGCTGTGGGCGCGGGTCGACCGGATCATCTTCGCCGCTGATCGAGATGACGCCGCGGTGGCCGGTTTCGACGACCGCAAGTTCTACGGCCTGTTCGAGAAGAAGCCCGCGGAGCTGTGGCCGATGGAGATCGTGCGAGTGGACATGCCGAACCGTACGGCGCCGTTCGACGCGTGGCAGGACAAGTCCGACCGCATCGACTACTGAAAGACCGGTTCCCCGCGGATCTCCGGGGACCTCGCGTCACCCGGCGCGGGTGCCGGGCTGGTCGACACGAACCCGGACGAGGCCCCCGGGCTGCTGATCGAGATGTCTGACGTCTCGACACAGCGGCCCGGGGGCCTCGTCGGCGTTCTGTCCTTGCGCACTCGACCTGCCGCACGCACTCGTGGAGTGGGTCACGATGCCTGTCCTCACCTGCGAGGGTGACCGCCGCCGCAAGCCGCGCCCGCGGCTCACCGGCACTGCCGGGTCCGTCGACCGCGCGCCCGCGAGACCGTGCAGCCCGGTCGAGCACGCCTTCGCCCGTCTCAAGGACCGGACATCGGGCGGTCGATCCGGGTCCCGCCGGCTCCGGGCCGACCCGATCCACGGTTTCCGGCCCGACGCGATCTGTCGATTTCCGGCCCGCTTGCCCGTGATGGCAGCACCGCGCTCCAGCACTGCGGTCGGGGTCGAGGACGCCGGCCGCTCCGTGCGCCTGAATCGGCCTCACGCGGCTGGGGGCGACCGGAGCGCAGCACTCCCGTCGGCACGCGGGAACGGCGCCGGCCATCCCGGTGCCCAGATCCGGCCGCGACCTCCGCCCTCGTCACGGATCCGGCGAAAGGCGTCCAGGTCGGCCATCGACAAGGTCCACGGCCGATGGGTCAGCGATCTCCGGGGCCGGTGTCGGCGACGACCCAGGCGCGCTTGTAGGTGCGCATCAGCAGGGCGGTCTCGGCGCTCGTCACGCCGTCGAGGTCGGCGAGGACAACGGCGGCGAAGGCGTCGAGGTCGGCCGGGGAGCGGTGGCTGGAGTAGCCGAGGACGTTGGTGGTGCCAGTGGTCAGCACGAGGTGGCGGATAGCCGGCTCCTCGGCGAGGCGGCGCAGTGCGGCGTCGAGATGCCGGTGCGCGACAGCGAGGCGGAACCGCGCCTCGACGGGGTAGCCGAGAACGCCCGGCTCGGCGTGCAGGCGCACGTGCAGGACGTGGGAGTTCATCAGCCGGGCGAGCCGTCGGCGCGCGGTGGTCTCGCCGAGGTTCAGTTCGCGGGCGATGCGGGTGGTGGACATGCGGGCGTCGTCCTGAAGGAGTCCGACCAACTTGCGGTCGAGGTCGTCGACGGTGATCGGCTCGGGCAGCGGCCGGCCCGCGGCGATGAGGCGGCGGACCGGTGTGGGCTCCTCGTCGTAGGGGGCCCAGTCCATCGTGGTGAGGAGCAGTCGCAGCACCACGGCCGTGTGGATGTCCCGGACACCGCCGAGCCGGCCGATGGAACCGTCGATCACCGTGAGCAGGTGCTCGCGGGTGGGGGCGGTGAGCTCGACGAACACGTCGAGCGCTCCGGTGGCGACCTCGATCGAGCGGGCGTCGGGGCGGTCGGCCAGGGCGAGCGCTGTCTCGTGCAGGCGCCCCGGGGCGCAGCGGACGGCGACCTCGGCGATGACGCCCTCGTGCATGTGCTCGGGGACCAGGGAGGCGGTGAAGCGGACTTGGCCGGTCGCGGTCATCCGGTCGAGGCGCCGCGCGACCGTGCGCTCGTGGACACCGGTGGCAGCGGCGATGTCGGCGAAGGGCGCGCGGGGATCGCGGTGGAGGGCTCGCAGGATGGCATGGTCCAGGCCGTCGAGGAGCCTGGTCGCCCCCGCGTGTTCGCCTCCACCGGTTCGCGGCTCGATGCCTGAATCCACCGCTGGTACTCCTCTCGGCGCCGCCTTCAACCGATTATTTCCCCATGTGTTGCCTGCGTCGCAACCCCCAGGTCACATTGTGGTGCGGATTCCGCCGCCGATCTGCCCCTCGATCGGGCCGGCGGCGGGTCTCTCTCCCCACCCTCACCTCGTCGCGAAGCAGGTGCTGCCCATGTCCGAGACCGGCACCCTCAGTCCCAGACCGATCAGACCCGCGGTCCGCACCACCTCGGCCGCCACCGTGATCGCCTCGGTGGCCCTGGTGGAACTCTCCAGCGGAATCACCCAGGGCTTCCTGTCCCCGCTGCTCAAAGGCCTGACCGGCGCGCTGCACGTCACCGCCGCCGACCTCAACTGGGTCAGCATCGCCAACCTGCTGGCCAGCGTCGCCTTCACACCGGTGCTCTCCCGGATGGGAGACCTGTACGGGCACCGCCGGATCCTGCGCTGGAACCTCGCCATCGTGCTGCTCGGCTCCGTCCTGGTGGGTCTGAGCCGCTCCTTCGGGCTGCTACTCGTCGGCCAGCTGCTCCAGGGCGCCTTCGCCGGCTTCTTCCCGCTGCTCGTCGGCATCCTCCGCAACCGCAGCAGTGCCGCGGAGAGCCGACGCGGCATCAGCCTGATGGTCGCGGCGCTCACCGGCGGCGTCGCGCTCGGCCTGGTGGCCAGCGGTCTGCTCGCCCGGTCGGTGGCCAGCCCCACCGCCGCGCTCTGGGTGCCGACCGCCGCCGTCGGGCTCGCCCTGGCGGTGACCTGGCCGCTGCTGCCCGAGTCCGGCCACCGGCCCGGCGGCCGGGTCGACTGGGCGGGCGGCCTGCTGCTCTGCCTCGGCCTGGTGGCGGTCATGCTGGGCCTGGGCCAGGGCGGCGCGCCCGGCTGGGAGTGGACCTCCGCGCGGACGCTCGCCTGCCTGATCGGCGAGGCGGCCGTAGTCGTCCTGTGGGCGTTGGTGGAGCTGCGCACCGCGGAGCCGATGATCGACGTGCGGATGTTCCGTCACCGCAACCTGGTCGTGGTCTCGCTGGTGGCGCTGTCGTTCACCTTCGGCATGCTCGGCCTGCTGGTCGCCAACCCGGTCTTCCTCGGCACCGCGAAGCACGAGGCCGGGTACGGGCTGGGCCTGGACCCGTTCGGCATCGCCCTGGCCATGCTGCCGAACATGCTGGCGCTCACACTCGGCGCCCTGGCGGCCCCCCGCCTGGCCGCCCGCATCACCGACCGACGGGTGCTGGTGACCGGCTCACTGCTGATGGCCGGCGGCTACGGCGCCGAGTACCTGGGCCACGCCTCCGCCGTCGCCTTCCTCGCCGCCACCGCCGTCGCGGGCCTGGGCAGCGGCCTGTTGCAGCACTCCACCCGCACCCTCGCGGTGGAGGCCGTGCCGCACGAGCAGACCTCGGTCGGCTCCGGCATCAACGAGCTGCTGATCAACGTCGGCGGCTCGATCGGCGCCGCCGTGGTGCTGGCCGTGTTCGCCGCCCACACCGCCGCCGGCGCGGCCCTGCCCGACTTCGGCGCCTACACGGCCAGCTGGCTGACCTGCGGCGCGATCGCCCTCGCCGGCGCCGTTGTCGCCCTGTTCTACCGAGGAGCCAACCGATGACCGTCACCACACTCGACGCGCTCCGCGCCCGCACCCGCGACGTGCTGACGAGCCGCCAGGACCAGGTGATCGACCTCAGCCACCGCCTGCACGCCGACCCTGAGCTCGCCTACGAGGAGCACCGCTCCGCCCGCCGGATCGCCGATCTACTGGAAGGCGCGGGCTTCGCGGTGAGCCGGGGAGTCGCCGACCTGCCCACCGCCTTCACCGCGACCGCCGGCAGCGGCGACCTGGTCGTCGGGATCTGCGTCGAGTACGACGCGCTGCCCGGCATCGGCCACGCCTGCGGCCACAACGTCAACGCCGCTGCCGCGGTCTCCGCCGGGCTCGCACTGGCCCCGGTCGCCGACGAGCTGGGCCTGACCGTCAAGCTGATCGGCACCCCGGCCGAGGAGTCCGGCGGCGGCAAGGTGGACCTGCTGCGCGGCGGCGTCTTCGACGACGTCGGCGCCGCCATGATGGTGCACGCCGCGCCCGCCGACGCGGTCGGCCTGAGCTCCCTGGCGATCAGCAGCCTGCGCGTCGGCTACACCGGCCGTCCCGCGCACGCTGCCGCCATGCCGCACCGCGGCATCAACGCCGCCGACGCCATGATGATCGCCCAGGTGGCCATCGCCGCCTACCGACAGCAGTTGACGCCGGGCGCGGTGGTCTCCGGCGTGGTCACCTCGGCCGGTGACGCGGCCAACGTCATCCCCGCGCAGGCGACCGCGGAGTACGACTGCCGTGCCCGCACCGCCGAGGAACTCGCCGAGCTCCGGTCGCGGGTCCGCGCCTGCTTCGAGGCCGGGGCCCTGGCCACCGGGGCCGAACTCGCTCTGGAGAGCGTCGGCAACGACTACGCCGACCTGCGCCAGGACCTTGCCATGAGCCGCAGCTACCGTGCGGCGGCCGAAGCCCTCGGCCGTAGCGTCCCTGATGCCGACCCGGACCTGCGGGGCGGCTCGACCGACATGGGCAATGTCTCTCACATCGTCCCGACCATCCACCCGATGATCGGCTACGACTGCGGCGACACGATCATGCACAACCCCGAGTTCACCCGCTACGGCACCAGCCCCCAGGCCGACCGCGCCCTCCTCGACGGCGGCCTCGCCATGGCCTGGACCACCCTCGACCTCGCCCTCGACCCCACCCACCGGGCCTCACTGCTCACCCGCCTCGCAGCCCGATAGGGGACTGTCCCCAAGCTCTCTGAGGCAAGGCCGAGGAGCAGGAAGCGACGCCAATCGCGGTACTTGGGACCCAGAACCCCGACCGAGACGAAAACTGAGACGGACAACGTCGAAGGGCCCCGCTGCGAGCAGCGGGGCCCTTCGACATCGTGCCCGGTGAGGCACTGGCGGAGGATACGAGATTCGAACTCGTGAGGGGTTGCCCCCAACACGCTTTCCAAGCGTGCGCCCTAGGCCTCTAGGCGAATCCTCCGCCGGAAACATTACATGACCGAGGGGAGTGCTCGCGAACCCGTTCTCGCAGGCCCGGATCGGGTCCGCATCGGGTACTGCCCGCAAGCCGCGATCGGGTAGTGTGGAGCGCAGCCCCTCACGCGGCGCTATCTGACTGAACTCCCCCAGGGCCGGAAGGCAGCAAGGGTAGGTCGGCTCTGGCGGGTGCGTGGGGGGCGCTTGCGTTTGCCGGGGCGGGCCGCGGGGCGGGAGCCTTCGGCGGGGTTGGTTGTCAGCGGGCGCCTATAACCTCGTATGCGTGTCGTCTCTCGCGCTGTACCGCCGCTATCGCCCGGAGACCTTTGCCGAGGTCATCGGGCAGGAGCATGTCACCGACCCGCTGCAGCAGGCGCTGCGGAACAACCGGGTCAATCACGCGTACCTCTTCAGCGGTCCGCGCGGATGCGGCAAGACGACCAGCGCGCGGATCCTTGCCCGCTGCCTGAACTGTGAGCAGGGTCCCACTCCGACCCCGTGCGGCGAGTGCCAGTCCTGCCAGGACCTCGCGCGCAACGGGCCGGGCTCCATCGATGTCATCGAGATCGACGCGGCCTCTCACGGTGGTGTGGACGACGCCCGTGAGCTGCGCGAGAAGGCCTTCTTCGGACCCGCGGGCAGCCGGTACAAGATCTACATCATCGACGAGGCCCACATGGTCACGCCGGCCGGCTTCAACGCCCTGCTGAAGGTCGTCGAGGAGCCCCCGGAGCACCTCAAGTTCATCTTCGCCACGACCGAGCCCGAGAAGGTCATCGGGACCATCCGGTCGCGTACGCACCACTACCCGTTCCGGCTCGTGCCCCCGGGGACCCTGCGGGACTACCTCTCCGAGGTGTGCGGCAAGGAGGGCATCCCCGTCGAGGACGGCGTGCTGCCGCTGGTGGTGCGGGCCGGTGCCGGTTCCGTGCGTGACTCCATGTCCGTCATGGACCAGCTGCTCGCCGGCGCGGGAGAGGCGGGTGTGACGTATGCCATGGCCACCTCCCTCCTCGGCTACACGGACGGGTCCCTGCTCGACTCCGTCGTCGAAGCCTTCGCCACCGGGGACGGCGCCGCCGCCTTCGAGGTCGTCGACCACATCATCGAGGGGGGCAACGACCCGCGCCGGTTCGTCGCCGACCTGCTGGAGCGGCTGCGGGACCTGGTGATCCTCGCCGCCGTCCCGGACGCCGTGGAGAAGGGGCTCATCGACGCCCCGGCCGACGTCCTCGAGCGCATGCAGGCCCAGGCCTCCACCTTCGGCGCCGCCGAGCTGAGCCGCGCCGCCGACCTCGTCAACGAGGGCCTCACCGAGATGCGCGGCGCCACCTCGCCCCGCCTCCAGCTGGAACTCATCTGCGCCCGCGTCCTGCTCCCCGCCGCCTACGGCGACGAGCGGTCCGTGATGGCCCGCCTCGACCGCATCGAGCGCGGCGTGAACTTCTCGGCCGGCGCCGGCGCCCCCGCCATGGGGTACGTGCCCGGCCCCGAGGCCCACATGGGCATGGCCGCCGGTGGAGCGGGTGCGGGGGGTGCGGGTGGCAGCGCCGGGGGCGGTGCGCAGGTGCCGCCCGGTGGGGGTCCCGCCGCGGCGCGCGCGGCCGTACGGGCTTCGGGCGGAGCACCGATCGCGACCGGCGGTCCCGCCCCCGCGGCTCCGGCGGCTCCCGTGGTTCCCTCGGCTCCTGCGGCTGCCCCGGCTCCCGCGGCTCCGCCGACTGCCGCCCCGTCCACGGCTCCTGCGCCCGCTCCTGCCCCTGCCGCGCCCAGCCCCGCCGCGCCCAGCCCCGCTGCGGCGCCCCCTGCCCCTGCCCCTGCCCCTGCCCCTGCCCCTGCCGCTCCCGCAGCCGCCTCCGCCCCCGGCGCCTGGCCCACCGCCGCCCCGGCCGGTGGCGGCCGGCGGCCCGGCGGCTGGCCCACGGCCGCTCAGGCGGGTTCGCAGCAGGGCCAGGCCCCGGCCCAGCCCCCCGCGAACCAGCCCCAGCCCCAGGCGCCCGCCGCCGCACCGCAGAGCCCTGCCCCGACGGCACCCCCGGCTCCGCCTCAGGCCGCCCCCGCCGGTGGCCTGGACCCCCGCATGCTCTGGCCGAACATCCTGGAGGCCGTCAAGAACCGCCGCCGCTTCACGTGGATCCTGCTCAGCCAGAACGCGCAGGTGGCCGGCTTCGACGGCACCACCCTCCAGCTCGGCTTCGTCAACGCCGGCGCCCGCGACAACTTCGCGAGCAGCGGCAGCGAGGACGTACTGCGGCAGGCGCTGGCCGAGCAGTTCAGCGTGCAGTGGAAGATCGACGCGATCGTCGACCCTTCGGGCGGCTCCGCGCCCCCGCCGTCCGGCGGTGCGCCGGGCTTCGGCGGAGGCGGCGGCCCGGCTTACGGCGGCACGCCCGCCGACGGTGGTTACGGCGCCCCCGCCGCGCCGCGCCCCGCCCCGGCCCAGCCGTCCGCCCCGGCGCCCTCCGCCCCTCAGGGCAGCGCCCCTGCGGCCCCGGCACCGGCCACCTCCACCCCCCGGCCTCCAGCCGCTCCCGAGCCGCCCCCGGTCGCCCCCGAGGACGACACCCCCGAGGACGACGACCCCGACCTCGACGAGTCGGCCCTGTCCGGCCACGATCTGATCGTGCGGGAGCTGGGGGCGACGGTCATGGAGGAGTTCTCCAACGAGTGACCCGGGCCGCCGTCGGCACCGGGCGCCCGGCGCCCCCGGACTCCTCGGCACCGGGCGCTCTCGCACGACGGCTCCGCCCACGCCCTCGCCCGCCCTCGCCCTCGCCCTCGCCCTCGCCCGTGCAGGGCCCCACACATGCAGGGCCCTCACACACGCAGGCTCCTCACTCGTGCGGGGCCCGAGCAGATACAGCCCCTTGTAGGAACATACGGTTTCCCCGCCTGCCGGTCTTCGGCGACCCAGCCGATAGGCTGACCCCGTGAAGGTCCTCGTCATCGGCAGCGGCGCCCGCGAACACGCCCTGTGCCGCTCCCTGTCCCTCGACCCCGACGTCACCGCGCTGTACTGCGCCCCCGGCAACGCCGGCATCGCCGAGGTCGCCGAGC
Source organism: Streptomyces sp. NPDC002520 (assembly GCF_053595235.1). Lineage (NCBI taxonomy): Bacteria > Bacillati > Actinomycetota > Actinomycetes > Kitasatosporales > Streptomycetaceae > Streptomyces > Streptomyces sp. NPDC002520. Next base: position 412,063 of record NZ_JBSFXG010000003.1, read on the forward strand.
TGCACCAGGTCGACGCGCTCGACGGCAAGGCCGTGGCCGCGCTGGCCGGCGACCTCGGTGCCGAACTCGTCGTCGTCGGCCCGGAGGCCCCGCTCGTCGCCGGTGTCGCCGACGCCGTGCGCGAGGCGGGCATCCCCGTCTTCGGCCCCTCCGGGGAGGCCGCGCGGCTGGAAGGCTCCAAGGCCTTCGCCAAGGACGTCATGGCGGCGGCCGGTGTGCCGACCGCCCGGTCGTACGTCTGCACCACGGCCGAAGAGGTCGCCGAGGCCCTCGACGCCTTCGGTGCCCCCTATGTCGTCAAGGACGACGGGCTGGCCGCCGGCAAGGGCGTCGTCGTCACGGACGACGTGGAGGCCGCCAAGGCACACGCGGCCGCGTGCGACCGGGTTGTCATCGAGGAGTTCCTCGACGGCCCCGAGGTGTCTCTCTTCGCCATCACCGACGGCCGGACCGTCGTACCGCTCCAGCCCGCCCAGGACTTCAAGCGGGCCCTGGACGGCGACGACGGCCCGAACACGGGCGGCATGGGCGCGTACTCCCCGCTGCCGTGGGCCGACCCGACGCTGGTCGACGAGGTGCTGCGCACGGTGCTCCAGCCGACCGTCGACGAGATGCGCCGACGCGGTACCCCCTTCTCCGGGCTCCTGTACGCCGGTCTCGCCATCACCTCGCGCGGGATCCGGGTCATCGAGTTCAACGCCCGCTTCGGCGACCCGGAGACCCAGGTCGTGCTGGCCCGTCTGAGGACCCCGCTGTCCGGTGTGCTGTTCGCCTCCGCGACCGGCACCCTCGACGACCTGGCGCCGCTGCGCTGGAGCGGGGACGCGGCCGTCACCGTGGTCGTCGCCTCGCACAACTACCCCGGCACCCCGCGCACCGGCGACCCGATCACCGGTCTGGACGAGGTGGCCGCACAGGATGCCCCGGACGCGTACGTCCTGCACGCCGGCACCCGGCGGGAGGGCGACAGCGTGGTCAGCGCGGGCGGCCGCGTGCTGTCCGTCACGGCCGTCGGCGAGGACCTGTCCCAGGCCCGCGAGCGGGCGTACCGGGCGGTGGCCCGCATCGGCCTCGACGGCTCCCAGCACCGCACGGACATCGCCGCCAAGGCGGCGCAGGCGTAAGGCGGAAGTGGCGCAGGCGTAAGGCTGACGCGGCGCGGGCGTAGGGAGACCTCACCGGTCACAGGTGCCCCGACGTGCCCCCGCGCCCCGCACCCCGCACCCACTCAGGCCCCGGATTCCCGAATTCGGGGCCTGATCTTTGCCGTGTGTCACGCAGCTCTGACCAAAGCCATTCCATCGAGTGAGCAATCCGCCATCCGGCTGACTTGGGCCGGGGCCCCAACTAGGGTGCGGCGCAAGCATTCCGGCACTTGGCCCACCTGCATTGCGATGTCAGTGACGGGTGCCACAGTGGGGGAGTGGGCAACGCCAGGACAGCGCGGGATCGGCAGGGAGGGGGCGAGATCCGCTCATGACCGGAATCGGTGCGGAAGCGGGCGCGCAGGCCGCGCGCTCCCGGGCCTTGGCCGTGCTGCGCGTCCGGGGCCGGGCGCTGGCCGTGGCCGTGCTGCCCGCGGCCGCCGAGGTGATCCTGCTGTCCGGCGCTTCCACGGGGCATTTCGTCGGCCGGGGCTGGGACGTCGCCCGCTGGGTCGTGGGCGTGCTCGCCGTGCTCGTGCTGCTGGTCGCCGCCGGTATCGCCGTGGTCGTGGCCCGCGCGCGCCCCACCGTGACCCCCACGGTCCCGATCCCGGAGAAGTCCGCCCCGGACCTGTACCGGCTGGTGCGTGACCTCGCCGACCGCCTGGACGTCCCCGCTCCCTCGGCCATAGCGCTCACCCCGGACTGCGACAGCTGGCTGGAGGACCGCACCCATCCGGCGCACGGTCCGCCCCCGTCGCGGGCACGCGACGAGATAGCGGGTCCCGGTTCCGGGCCCCACGCCCACCGCCGGGCCGTCACCGCCCCGGTCCTCGTCATCGGCTCCCCGTTCCTGTGGTGGATGCGCGTCGGTGAGCTGCGCGCGGTCCTCGCGCCGGTCGTCGCCGGTACGGGGCCTTCCGCGCACCCGGACATATCCGCAGCCCGCCGTTTCGTGCGCGGTCTCGACGCCGCGGTGGCCGTCGCCGCCACGCCGGGCCGCTGCCCGCTGGCCCGGGGCGTGTGCGCGGCGCTCGGCTGGGTGCCCCGGCTGCTGATGCGGGCCTGCCGGGAGCACGCCGCCCTGATGGAGCGTGGGGTCGCGGTGGCGGCCGCCGAGCGCGCGCAGGCGGTGGACTACGGCCTGCGGATCGTCGCCCAGGAGCAGGTCGGGCTCGCCTACGCGGGCTGGGACCGGCTGCTGACCCGGGTGGCGCTGCCCGCCTGGCGCATGGGGCGCTGGCCCTCCCGGCTGGACGCGGGCGTGGTGGCCGCGCTGACCGAGCTGTCCCGCCGTGACCGTCTGGCCGAGGGCTTCGCCTCCCGGCTCGGCGAGCGCCCCGCCTGCGACCTGCTGGAGGAGCCCGGAGCGGTGGACGAGGCCACCTCCCTGCTCGCCGCCCGCCTCTTCCACGGCGGCCCCGCCGAGCCCTGCCCGGAGTGGTCGCCGGTGGACTGGCAGGTGTACCCGGAGGAGGTCGTCGACCGCACCTGGCGCGCGGACGCCGCCCGCCTCCACCGCGTCCTCGACGCCCTCGGCGTCCGCCCCACCGTCCATCCGGCGACCTCGAACCCCGGCGCCACCCTGGCCCGGGTCCTGGACCACCTCACCGAACCCCACCCGCCGACGCGCCGGCCTCCCGCGGCCCATCACCCCGCCCACCCGGCCGCGCCCGCACCCGCCGCCGAGAACGTCGACCAGGCCGAGCCGGCCCACCCCGCCGAGCCGGTCCACCCCGCCGAGCCCGCACCCGCCTGCCCCGGCGCGGACGGCCACGACGCCGGCCACGACGCCGGCTACATCGACGGCCTCGACGAACTCGGTGTCCCCGACGACCCCTCCACCGAACGCAGCGCCGCCCTGGCCGCCGGTCTGTGTGCCGAGCTGGCCCGTGAGGAGGTGGGTGTGCCGAAGGACGCGACCGCGACCGGGCACGCCGGCGCGCTCTGGGACGACGGCGCTCTCCCGCTGTTCCCGTTGCAGCCCCCGCGCACCGGGCGGGAACTGCTCGCCGACCACGTCACCGCGATGGTGTGCTGTGCCGCCGTCGACACGGCCGGCGCGGCCCCCGGCATGGACTGGCTGGACGGCCCGTCCCTGCTGATGGGCGGCGAGCGGGCCGCCGACCTCGGGCCGAAGGTGCTCAGCCTGATCGAGGAGGGAGACCCGGGTCCGCTGCGCGACTGGCTGGCCGCGTCCGGCATACGCCCGGAGAAGCCGGTCCGCCTGGTCTGAGCCCGCCCGGTCCGCCGGGCCGGGAGCGTACGGCGGCCGACTCCCGCCCTACCGGAGCTGCGTCTTCCAGTTCAGGTCAATTCGCAACGAACCGTGACCGAACCCGTGCGATATGTGATGTGCTGGGACCGACCACGCACATGGCGACGGCGTGCGACATAAGGCTGCATCTGCACGCACGACCGACACTGAGCGCGTCGAAACCGACGTACCGCCGGCACAGACGCGTTACCGATGCAGACATGCCACCGACGCAGACGCCATGCCGACACCGACGCACCGACGACACTGCCGACGGGGGCACGAGGGAGGGGAGCGGCCATGGCCTCGGACCACATCCGCCGCTGGGAGTCCGGAGCACTCGCGCACGCGGTCACCGATCCCTTCGGCCAGGGCCCGGTTCCCTGGCTGCGCGGCAGCGAGACCTACTTCGACGACACCGGCCACGTCGTGCCCTGGTACGTCGACGCCGTCCAGCAGCACGCCACCACGACGGCCGCGCGCGTCCCCGCACCGCGCACGGCGGGCCCGGGCCCCCGTTCCGCCGACGACGTGAACCGCCAGATCAAGGGCTTCACCTCCACCGGCGCGGTCGCGCCCGGCCAGGCGATCGACTTCCACATCACGGTCGACCCGCCCCAGCAGTTCAGCGTGGACATCTACCGGATCGGCCACTACGGCGGCGACGGCGCCTCCAAGGTCACCACGAGTCCCCGGCTGTCCGGCATCGTCCAGCCCTCGCCGCTGGCCGCCGACCGCACGGTCTCCTGCCACCACTGGTGGCTGTCCTGGCGCCTCCAGGTGCCCGACCACTGGAGCATCGGCGCCTACGTGGCGGTCCTCACCACCGCCGACGGCTACCGCTCCCACGTGCCTTTCACGGTCCGCGACAACCGCCCCGCCGACCTGCTCCTGCTGCTGCCCGACATCACCTGGCAGGCGTACAACCTCTACCCGGAGGACGGCCACACCGGCGCCAGCCTCTACCACGCCTGGGACGAGAAGGGCCGTCTGCTCGGCGAGGCGGACGCGGCCACGACCGTCTCCTTCGACCGCCCGTACGCGGGCGCCGGCCTGCCCCTGCACGTCGGTCACGCCTACGACTTCATCCGCTGGGCCGAGCGCTACGGCTACGACCTCGCCTACGCCGACGCCCGCGACCTGCACGCCGGCCGCGTCGACCCGAGCCGCTACCGGGGCATGGTCTTCCCCGGCCACGACGAGTACTGGTCGGCGCCGATGCGCCGGGCCGTCGAGGAGGCCCGCGACCGCGGCACCTCGCTGGTCTTCCTCTCCGCCAACACCATGTACTGGCAGGTGGAGTTGGGCCCCTCCCCGTCCGGCGTCCCCGACCGGCTGCTGACCTGCCGCAAGCGCAAGGGACCCGGAAGGCCGGTGCTGTGGCGCGAGATCGACCGGCCCGAGCAGCAGCTGGTCGGCATCCAGTACGCGGGCCGGGTGCCCGAACCCTCCCCGCTGGTCGTCCGCAACGCCGGCCACTGGCTGTGGGACGCGACGGGCGCGCACGAGGGCGACGAGATCGACGGCCTGGTCGCCGGGGAGGCCGACCGCTACTTCCCGCGCACCGCGCTCCCCGACCACGAGGAGCGCATCCTGCTCGCGCACTCCCCCTACACCGACAACGACGGCGTCCGGCGCCACCAGGAGACCTCCCTCTACCGCGCCCCCTCCGGCGCCTGGGTCTTCGCCTCCGGCACCTTCGCCTGGTCCCCGGCCCTGGACCGCCCCGGCCATGTGGACAGCCGTATCCAGCGGGCCACGGCGAATCTGCTGGACCGTATCTGCAAGCGGGACTGAGTCCCGGCGGACCCCGACCGACCTCGACCGACCCCGACCGACCCCTGGCCGAGACCGATCGCCCCGATAAGAGAGAATCGAGGCACTTAGTCAGATCCACGGGGAGGAACCGTGTCCGGATTCGTAGAAAAGCCCGAGCCGATCCAGGTTCCGGGCCTGGTGCATCTGCACACCGGAAAGGTGCGCGAGCTGTACCAGAACGAGGCGGGCGACCTCGTGATGGTCGCCAGTGACCGTATGTCGGCCTACGACTGGGTGTTGCCCACCGAGATCCCCGACAAGGGCCGCGTCCTCACCCAGCTCTCCCTGTGGTGGTTCGACCAGCTCCGCGACCTGGCCCCCAACCATGTGATCAGCACGGAGCTGCCCGAGGGCGCCCCGGCCGACTGGGCGGGCCGCACGCTGATCTGCAAGTCCCTGCGGATGGTCCCGGTCGAGTGCGTGGCCCGCGGCTATCTCACCGGCTCCGGGCTGCTCGAGTACGACGAGTCCCGGACCGTGTGCGGCCTCGCCCTTCCCGAGGGCCTGGTCGACGGCTCCGAGCTGCCCGGCCCGATCTTCACCCCGGCCACCAAGGCCGAGGTCGGCGAGCACGACGAGAACGTCTCCTACGAGGAGGTCGCCCGCCAGGTCGGCGCCGATACCGCCGCCCAGCTGCGCCAGGCCACCCTCGCCGTGTACTCCCGCGCCCGGGACGTCGCCCGCGACCGGGGCATCATCCTGGCGGACACCAAGTTCGAGTTCGGCTTCGACGGCGACACCCTCGTCCTCGCCGACGAGGTCCTCACCCCGGACTCCTCGCGCTTCTGGCCGGCCGACCAGTGGGAGCCGGGCCGCGCGCAGCCGTCGTACGACAAGCAGTTCGTCCGCGACTGGCTGACCTCGGCCGAGTCGGGCTGGGACCGGGGGAGTGAGCAGCCCCCGCCGGCCCTGCCGCAGGAGGTCGTGGCGGCGACCCGGCAGAAGTACGTGGAGGCCTACGAGCGCCTCACCGGCATGGGCTGGACGTAGCCCGGTCACGAAAACCCGAACGCGAAAGGCCCCCGGTGGAAACCGGGGGCCTTTCGCGATGGAGCGGACGACGAGGCTCGAACTCGCGACCTCAACCTTGGCAAGGTTGCGCTCTACCAACTGAGCTACGTCCGCGTTGCGCCGTGGCGCGAGAGCAACTATAGCAACCTCGCAGGTGTGCGAGGAAACGCCGTGGAGAAGGAGCACCCCTTCTGACGTGTCCAAGGCCGGGGAGGGGTGGTTCCCGCCGATCGTCGGGGGGTGGCGCGGCCCGCTCGGCGATCTCCGCGACGGGCGCTCGTCGCCTTGGTACGGCGGGGACTTGCGGCATTGCCCGGGTGTTCCCGCCGTCCCGCGATCACGTGTTCCGCGCATCCGAATCATGGCGGAGGCCAGTGACCTCTCTCACGTGATCGTGTTGCGCGGGAACGAAAAAACCCCGGTCGTGATGACCGGGGTTTTCCTGGAGCGGACGACGAGGCTCGAACTCGCGACCTCAACCTTGGCAAGGTTGCGCTCTACCAACTGAGCTACGTCCGCACTGCTCCCGACCGGCTCCCACCGATCGGTGCGAGCACCAGCCTACCTGATCCACAAGAGTGGTCGTGACGACCGGTGCCAGAGCGGGTGACAGGAATTGCACACTGCGCCTTCCCCCTGGAAGGGGGATGTTCTACTACTGAACTACACCCGCACGGTCCGTGGGATTCGGCCTTCCGGCCTCGCCCCTCGGCGTGTTCCCAGACATTAGCTGATCGGCGGGGGGGTAGCGCAAGTCGGCTCCCCCGGAGGTCGCGAGCCGGCTCCCCCGAAGCCAAGTGAACGGCTCCCAGGGCCCGCTGACGGACCCTGAGGAGCTGCCCCTTCGCGGGCTCACTGGGCGGCGCTGAACGCCTCGTAGACCTTCTTCGGGATCCGACCGCGCGTGGGGACGTCCATCTTGTTGGCCTGGGCCCAGGCGCGGACGGCCGCCGGGTCGGGTGCGACCTCCGTCTGCTTGTACGCCTTGCCGGACCGCGACCGCTTGCGGCCGGCCTCCACGTAGGGCGCGAGCGCCTTGCGCAGTTTCTTGGCGTTGGTTTCGTTCAGGTCGATCTCGTACGACTTGCCGTCGAGTCCGAAGGCGATCGTTTCCGCCGCTTCCGAGCCGTCGATGTCGTCAAAGAGAGTGACCACGACCTTTTGCGCCACGAATATCGGTCCCTTCGTGCGGCACGTCGATACAGCTCACGGCGATGACGTGCCGAGTATCGGCTATTGCCAATTCATTTGTACAGTGCCCGGCAATGCAATGTGAAGCCCGACTAAATCCGTCCGCGTGTCCGGGTGCAATAGCTGTCGTGGACGGACCGTAGAACTTTCCCAGAACTTTTCACGGTGATCCGTGTTCGACACCCGATCGTGATGCGCCTCACGTAGTTTCCTACAACTCTACTCGCGTAGAAATTTTGTGCGGGTAGTCTGAAGGAACCTGCTCAGCACCACACACCGGGAGTGCCAGTGGCACGCGTCGTAGTCGACGTCATGCTCAAGCCGGAGATCCTCGACCCCCAGGGCCAGGCGGTCCAGCGTGCGCTGCCGCGTCTGGGTTTCGAGGGGATCTCGGACGTCCGTCAGGGAAAGCGTTTCGAACTGGAAGTTGACGGGCCGGTCGACGAGGCCGCGCTCGCCCGCATCCACGATCTTGCGGAATCCTTCCTCGCCAACACCGTGATCGAGGACTTCACCGTCAAGGTGGAAGACGCCGCGGAAGTCGCGGAGGCGGCCAAGTGACCGCTCGTATTGGCGTCGTCACTTTCCCGGGCAGTCTCGACGACCGGGACACCCAGCGCGCGATCCGCCTCGCGGGCGCCGAACCCGTCGCCCTGTGGCACAAGGACAAGGACCTGGGGCAGGTCGACGCCGTGGTGCTGCCCGGCGGTTTCTCCTACGGCGACTATCTGCGGGCCGGGGCCATCTCCCGGTTCTCGCCGGTGATGGCGACCGTCATCGAGCAGGCGAAGGCCGGCCTGCCGGTCCTCGGTATCTGCAACGGATTCCAGGTCCTCACCGAGGCCCACCTCCTCCCGGGCGGCATGCTCGGCAACGACCACCTCCACTTCATCTGCCGCGACCAGAAGCTGCGGGTGGAGAACGCGGGGACGGCCTGGACCGGCGACTACCGCCAGGGCCAGGAGATCCTCATTCCGCTGAAGAACATGGACGGCCGGTACGTCGCCGACGAGTACACGCTCGACAAGCTGGAGGCGGAGGGCCGGGTCGTCTTCCGCTACGTGGACTTCAACCCGAACGGCTCGCTGCGGGACATCGCCGGCATCACCAACGAGGCCGGGAACGTCGTCGGCCTCATGCCGCACCCGGAGCACGCCGTCGAGCCGCTGATCGGTACGGGCCGTACCGACGGCCTCCCGTTCTTCACCTCGATCCTCAAGAAGCTGGTGGGCGCATGAGCCGGACGCCTCTGGACACGGTCGAGCACGCGGCCGCGACCCCCGACGTCGAGCTGCCCTGGGCCGAACTCGGTCTGAAGAAGGACGAGTACGAGCGGGTGGTGGAGATCCTCGGCCGCCGCCCGACCGGCGCCGAACTCGCCATGTACTCGGTCATGTGGTCCGAGCACTGCTCGTACAAGTCCTCCAAGGTGCACCTGCGCCAGTTCGGCGAGAAGGCACCCGAGAACGACGCCCTCCTCGTCGGCATCGGCGAGAACGCGGGTGTCGTCGACGTCGGCCAGGGTTACGCCGTGACCTTCAAGGTCGAGTCGCACAACCACCCCTCCTACGTCGAGCCCTACCAGGGCGCGGCCACGGGTGTCGGCGGCATCGTCCGCGACATCATCGCGATGGGCGCCCGCCCGGTGGCGGTCGTGGACCCGCTGCGCTTCGGCGCGGCCGACCACCCCGACACCAAGCGCGTCCTGCCCGGCGTCGTCGCCGGAATCGGCGGCTACGGCAACTGCCTGGGCCTGCCCAACATCGGCGGCGAGGTCGTCTTCGACTCCTGCTACCAGGGCAACCCGCTGGTCAACGCCGGCGCCATCGGCGTCATGAAGCACGAGGACATCCACCTCGCGAAGGCCTCCGGCGCCGGCAACAAGGTCATCCTGTACGGGGCCCGGACCGGCGGCGACGGCATCGGCGGCGCCTCGATCCTCGCCTCGGAGACCTTCGACGACGCGAAGCCCTCGAAGCGTCCCGCCGTCCAGGTCGGCGACCCCTTCCAGGAGAAGCTCCTCATCGAGTGCACCCTGGAGGCCTTCAAGGAGAAGCTCGTCGTCGGCATCCAGGACCTGGGTGCGGCGGGCCTGTCCTGCGCCACCTCCGAGCTGGCCTCGAACGGCTCCGGCGGCATGAGCGTGACCCTGGACGACGTGCCGCTGCGCGACTCGACTCTCTCGCCCGAGGAAATCCTCATGAGCGAGTCGCAGGAACGCATGTGCGCCGTGGTCGAGCCGGAGAAGGTCGACCGCTTCCTGGAGATCTGCGAGAAGTGGGACGTCATCGCCGTCGTCATCGGTGAGGTGACCGACGGCGACCGCCTGGAGATCTTCTGGCACGGCGAGAAGATCGTGGACGTCGACCCGCGCACGGTCGCGCACGACGGCCCGGTCTACGAGCGCCCGTACGCCCGCCCGGACTGGCAGGACGCCCTCCAGGCCGACGACGCGAACAAGCTGCCGCGCCCGGCCACGGCGGAGGAGCTGCGCGAGCAGGTCCTGAAGCTGGTGGCGTCGCCGAACCAGGCGTCGAAGAAGTGGATCACCTCGCAGTACGACCACTTCGTGCAGGGCAACACCGTCCTCGCCCAGCCCGAGGACTCCGGCATGATCCGGGTCGACGAGGAGAGCGGCCTCGGCGTCGCGATCGCGACGGACGGCAACGGCCGCTACGCCAAGCTGGACCCGTACACGGGCGCCCAGCTGGCCCTGGCCGAGGCCTACCGGAACGTGGCGACCACGGGTGCCAAGCCGCTCGCGGTGTCGGACTGCCTGAACTTCGGCTCCCCCGAGGACCCGGCGGTGATGTGGCAGTTCGCGGAGGCCGTGCGCGGTCTGGCGGACGGCTGCCAGCAGCTCGGCACCCCGGTGACGGGCGGCAACGTCTCCCTCTACAACCAGACGGGCGAGGCGGCCATCCACCCCACCCCGGTCGTGGCGGTCCTGGGCGTCATCGACGACGTCGCCCGCCGCACGCCGGTCGCCTTCCAGGAGGAGGGCCAGCTGCTCTACCTCCTCGGCGACACCCGTGAGGAGTTCGGCGGCTCGGCCTGGTCCCAGGTCGTCCACGACCACCTCGGCGGTCTGCCCCCGCAGGTCGACCTGGAGCGGGAGCGGCTGCTGGCCGAGATCCTGATCTCCGCCTCCCGCGACGGCATGATCGACTCCGCGCACGACCTGTCCGACGGCGGTCTGGTCCAGGCGGTCGTCGAGTCGGCCCTGCTCGGCGGCAAGGGCGCCCGCCTGGTCGTCCCCGACGGCCTGGACGCCTTCACCTTCCTCTTCTCCGAGTCGGCCGGCCGCGCGATCGTCGCCGTGCCGCGCTCCGAAGAGGTCCGCTTCAACGACATGTGCGGTGCGCGGGGCCTGCCCGTCACCCGCATCGGTGTCGTCGACGGCGACGCGGTCGAGATCCAGGGCGAGTTCACGCTCCCGCTGGACGAGCTGCGCGAGGCGCACGAGGGCACCATCCCGGCGCTGCTGGCGTAAGCGGTCACAGCCCCTGCGAAGGCCCCGCCCGGACTCCGGGCGGGGCCTTCGCTCGTGCTAACTTCGGTCGGGCAGTCGGCTGTTACGGGGGAGCGGTGAGCAGTTTCCGGAGCGAACACATACCTGATCCATCGGAACTGGCCCGCGTGCCTCTTCCGCGGTCGCGGTGGCTGACACCGGACCGGGGGAGTCGTAGGCGGAACGTCGTCAACCAACTTGTCGCGACGACCGGTGTCTTCGGCATTCTGGCGGGCGGTTGGGGGCTGTGGCTGGAGACGAGGGACCGGCTCGACCGGGCCGAGAGCCGCGACCGGATCACCAAGGCCTGTGAGGGGCTCGTCGACCCCGACCTGGTGCTCGGGCTGGGCGGTGGGACCCTTCGGGCGACCGCCGGCAGTGGCGAGGACGACTCGATGTACGACCTCGACTCACCGAACGCGCTGGTCTCCACCCCGACGGACTGCGTGATCTACCGGGTCGGGAAGCCGGGCACCACGTACGACCACTTCCTGCTCTCGGTCTGGGTGAACCCGAACGACCGCCGGGCGCAGCTCGTCAGCGGCTGGGACGATCCGTTCCAGAACTGGGAGAGGGATCCCGACGGCGACATCACGCGGGAGGCGGACGCGGCGATTCCGTACCCGCTCGGCGTCGGGCGGCTCGGTGTGTACGACGACAACGCCGCCGTGGTGAAGGCCAGGTGCACCAACAAACTGGGCGAGACGACCTCCGTCAACACCATGACCGTGGCCAAGTACTTCGAGGACGACCCGGTCACGGACACCGACCGCGGAACCCTCGCCGAGCTGGCCCGCACCGCCGCCGGGCGGGCCGCGAAGAAGCTCGGCTGCAAGGCCACGCTGCCCGCGGTCCCGGCCGAGCTGCCCACCCCGAGCAAGCGGCTGGTGAACGCGGAGTCGGCCGGCGGGACCTGCGGCTGGTACGCCGACTTCATCGCGGCCGAGGGCCGGGGGCGCTTCCCTGACCGCGCCCTGGCCGCCCCTGCCGCCCACGCCCAGGAGGAGAGCTGCCTGCTCGGGATGAGCGACAAGGAGGTGCGCAGGCTGTGGCCCTCTCTCAGCAAGGACGAGGTCAGCAGCGACAGCCTGGACGACGTCCTGCACGTGGCCCCCTTCTGGTTGCGCACCGAGTCCTACTTCGGTGACGAGGCGGGCGAGGTCGAGCCGGATCACTTCGGCGGCGGCCAGACGAAGCTGCGTCCCGGCACCGCCGGCCGCGACGGTGACGAATTCGTGTGGTGGGCATCCTCCACCTGCGAAGGCCGGCCGGCCGTCCACACCCTGAGCATCGACTACCCGTACAACCGCGTCGTCCAGAAGCGGCTGCGCGCCCTCCTCCAGGCCTACGTCCACGACGTCGCCACCCGCCGCCACTGCACCCACCTGAAGTTCCCCTCCGCCTCCGACTTCGCCGCCGAGGACTGACTCCTCACGCAGCCGCCACCTCCCGGACCGGCTCGGCCCGGCCTCCGTCGGGCCGGTTTTCGGCAGGCGCGACGCCGGCAGCAGGCACAGCACCAGCACTCCGGCGCCGCACAGGAACACCGCGCAGGGCCGCGAGGAAGCCGACGTCGCCGAGCGGGCGCGGGTGGCCTTCGGGCTGGTGGAGAACGGACTGAAGGGCTACGCGGTCAGGGCATAGGCTCACCGCCATGCCCCCGGCCAAGAAGCGCGCGCGCAGCTACGACCCCTCCCGGACCCGTGCCGCGGTCCTCGCCCAGCTCGGCCATGTGCACGACGCCGTGCGCGGTCTCGACCCCGGGCAACTGGCCCTGCCGACCCGGCTCGGCGCGTGGACGGTGCGGGAGCTGGTCGCGCACCTCGGGATGGCGGTCACCGCAGTGCACCGCGCCGTGGACCTGCCGGCCCCGGCCAAGGCGGACACGACGGTCGTCCGGTGGCCCTTCGCCACCGCCGCCGACTCCGCCGTCATCGACGACTTCACCCGCACCCTGGCCGCCGAGCGGACCGACCTCGACACCTACCTCGCCGACGTCGAGCGCACCCTGCGCGAGCTGCTCGACACGCATCCGGGCACCCGGCTCCTGCAGACCAGCGCCGGCGCGATGTCCCTGGACGACTACCTGGTCACCCGCACCGTCGAACTCGTCGTACACACCGACGACCTCAACGCGGCCGTGCCCGGCCTCGAGGTGCCGTACGACCGGCAGGCCCTGGCCACCGCCACCCGGCTGCTCGCCGACGCCCTCGCCGTGAAGGCGCCCGGCGGTTCCACCGAGGTGCGCGTGCCGCCGTTCGCGGTCGTGCAGTGCGTCGAGGGGCCCCGGCACACCCGCGGCACCCCGCCCAACGTCGTGGAGACCGACCCGCTGACCTGGATCCGGCTCGCCACCGGGCGGCTGGCCTGGACGGACGCGCTGGAGGACGCGAAGGTCAGCGCCGGCGGGGAGCGGGCGGACATCGGCGGACTGCTGCCGGTCATGTCCTGACGGGCCGGCATCCGTCGGTTTGACGGAACCGGTGGCGCGGGCGGACCGTCGAATGCGTATGAACCGGTACAAGCAGCACATGACCCTGGCGGTGGCGGGCGTGCTCGTCCCGCTCACACTGGCCTGCGGCGGCGCGCGGGCGGAGAGTGGTTCCGTGAGTGCTCGACAGCCCGTGACCGGGATCGACTGGCGCGTCGACGGCCTCACCGCCGGCGGAGAGTCCCTGCACGCGCCCGCCACCGCGCACCTGCGCATCGACGAGGACGGCAAGGCGGGCGGCAACCTCGGCTGCAACCACTTCAGCGCCAGCGCCACCGTGCACGGCGACCGGATCACGTTCGGGAACGTCCGGACGACCCGGATGGCCTGCGCCGAACCCCGCATGACCTTCGAGCGGACCCTCGCCCGCACCCTCACCACCGGCACGCTCACCGCCCGCACCGACGACGGGAGGCTGACCCTCACCAATGGCGACGGCGACCGGGTGCAACTCAGCCGCAGCGCCCCCCAATGATGTGCGACGCCTCACTCACGCACACGGTGAAGAGGCCCGCGACCCCACCCGCCAAGCCGTCCCGCGGCGCGAAACTTCAAGGGCGCATAGCCGTTGACCTGCGGAAACGAAGAAACCGCCAAAGTGATCACCAAGGCGGCCGGCGTTACGGTCGCGCATCCCCAATTCGGACCAGTGGTCGACCTCGCCTACACTCGGTGGCGTGCCACGTGGTGACGGTCGACTCAATCACGATCTGCTTCCCGGCGAAAAAGGCCCCCAGGACGCTTGCGGCGTCTTCGGTGTCTGGGCTCCTGGTGAAGAGGTCGCAAAGCTCACGTACTTCGGGCTCTACGCCCTCCAGCATCGAGGCCAGGAATCCGCGGGAATCGCGGTCAGCAACGGCTCTCAGATCCTTGTCTTCAAGGACATGGGCCTCGTGTCCCAGGTCTTCGACGAGACCTCCCTCGGTTCGCTCCAAGGTCATATCGCGGTCGGACACGCCCGCTACTCGACCACCGGTGCCTCCGTGTGGGAGAACGCCCAGCCGACGTTCCGCGCCACCGCGCACGGTTCGATCGCGCTCGGCCACAACGGAAACCTGGTCAACACGGCCGAACTCGCCGAGATGGTCGCCAAGCTCCCCAAGGACGGCAACGGCCGCTCCACCCGGGTCGCGGCCACCAACGACACCGACCTGCTGACGGCCCTGCTGGCCGCCCAGGTCGACGAGGACGGCAAGCCGCTGACCATCGAGGAGGCCGCCCACGCGGTCCTCCCGAAGGTCAAGGGCGCCTTCTCCCTCGTCTTCATGGACGAGCAGACCCTCTACGCCGGCCGTGACCCGCAGGGCATCCGCCCGCTGGTCCTCGGCCGCCTGGAGCGCGGCTGGGTGGTCGCCTCCGAGACCGCCGCCCTGGACATCTGCGGCGCCAGCTTCGTGCGGGAGATCGAGCCCGGCGAGTTCGTCGCCATCGACGAAAAGGGCCTGCGCACCTCCCGCTTCGCCGAAGCGAAGCCCAAGGGCTGTGTCTTCGAGTACGTGTACCTGGCCCGCCCGGACACCGACATCGCCGGCCGGAACGTGTACCTCTCCCGCGTGGAGATGGGCCGCCGGCTCGCGAAGGAGGCCCCGGTCGAGGCCGACCTGGTCATAGCGACCCCGGAGTCCGGCACGCCGGCCGCCATCGGCTACGCGGAGGCCTCCGGCATCCCCTTCGGCGCCGGTCTGGTCAAGAACGCCTACGTCGGCCGTACCTTCATCCAGCCCTCGCAGACCATCCGCCAGATCGGTATCCGGCTCAAGCTGAATCCGCTGAAGGAAGTCATCAAGGGCAAGCGCCTGGTCGTCGTGGACGACTCGATCGTGCGCGGCAACACCCAGCGGGCCCTGGTGCGCATGCTGCGCGAGGCGGGCGCCGCCGAGGTCCACATCCGGATCTCCTCGCCGCCCGTGAAGTGGCCCTGCTTCTTCGGCATCGACTTCGCCACCCGCGCGGAGCTGATCGCCAACGGCATGAGCATCGACGAGATCGGCACCTCGCTCGGCGCCGACTCCCTGGCCTACATCTCCATCGACGGCATGATCGACGCGACCACCATCGCCAAGCCGAACCTGTGCCGCGCCTGCTTCGACGGCGAGTACCCGATGGAGCTCCCGGACCCCGAGCTGCTCGGCAAGCAGCTCCTGGAGACCGAGCTGGCAGCCGGGCCCGCCGCCACGGCCGCGGCCGACGCGATCCGTCGCCCGTAAGCCTCGTAGAAACCAACCCGAAAGATCCCAGGCAATGTCTGAGACTGCTGTTCCCGGTGCTTCCTACGCGGCTGCCGGAGTCGACATCGAGGCGGGCGACCGCGCCGTAGAGCTGATGAAGGAGTGGGTGAAGAAGACCCAGCGCCCCGAGGTCCTCGGCGGCCTCGGCGGCTTCGCCGGCCTCTTCGACGCCTCCGCCCTCAAGCGCTACGAGCGCCCGCTGCTCGCCTCCGCGACGGACGGCGTCGGCACGAAGGTCGACGTCGCGCGCCGCATGGGCGTCTACGACACCATCGGCCACGACCTGGTCGCCATGGTCATGGACGACATCGTCGTGTGCGGCGCCGAGCCGCTGTTCATGACCGACTACATCTGCGTCGGCAAGGTCCACCCCGAGCGGGTCGCCGCGATCGTCAAGGGCATCGCCGAGGGCTGCGTGCTCGCCGGCTGCGCCCTGGTGGGCGGCGAGACGGCCGAGCACCCGGGTCTGCTGGGCGCGGACGACTTCGACGTCGCCGGCGCCGGTACGGGCGTCGTGGAGGCCGACCGGCTGCTGGGCGCGGATCGTATCCGTAAGGGTGACGCGGTGATCGCCATGGCGTCCTCCGGGCTTCACTCGAACGGGTACTCCCTGGTCCGCCACGTCCTGCTGAACACGGCCGGCCTGGCCCTGGAGGCGGAGATCGCGGAGCTCGGCCGCACCCTCGGTGAGGAGCTGCTGGAGCCCACCAAGATCTACTCGCTGGACTGCCTGGCGCTGACCCGCACCACCGACGTGCACGCGTTCAGCCACATCACCGGCGGTGGACTCGCGGCCAACCTGGCCCGCGTCATCCCCGACGAGCTGCACGCCACCGTGGACCGCTCCACCTGGACCCCGGGCGCGATCTTCGACCTGGTCGGCAGGACCGGAAAGGTCGAGCGCCTGGAACTGGAGAAGACCCTGAACATGGGCGTCGGCATGATGGCGATCGTCCCGCAGGAGTCCGCCGAGGTGGCCCTCGCGACGCTGGCCGACCGGGGTGTCGAGGCATGGGTCGCCGGTGAGATCACCGACCGGGGCGACCAGGAGACCGGCGCCGAGCTGGTCGGGACGTATTCGGCCTAGAGGCGCCGCGGGCCGACCTGCGGGTAGCACAGAAGCCGGTCGGTGGCGATGCCACCGACCGGGCAGGTGCTCAAAGCGAGGTCAAGCGCCGCGACGGTGCTGTGAGGGACCCTCGTCCTCGTCCTCGTCGTCCTCATAGAGGTCGGCGTAGCGAGAGTAGAGATCATCCTCGTCGTTCTCGTCGTCCTCGAACGGCTCGCCGTTCGGCGGCTGGCTCGAAGTCGGGTTCGACGTCGATGCGCCCAGCTCGTTGGCCAGACGCGACAGGTCAGTCCCGCCGCTGTTGTACTTCAGCTGGCGGGCGACCTTTGTCTGCTTGGCCTTGGCCCGGCCGCGCCCCATGGCTCGACCCCCTCGGTGACAGGGCTCGACGGCCCCAGAGTCTGACACGCGTTCATGATCCGGAACGGACCCTCCGCAGAGAGGCCGGTCCGTAGGGCTTCCACGGTACCTGAGCCCGCGCCCATACGGTACGTCGCCCGCACCACGCGCGTGTGCACAGGACCCTCGAGGCGCCCCGTCCTCGCTGGTCAGTGGCGATTTTAACCACTTATCGGGGTACGACCCGCCGGTGGAAGTGAGAGTTCTCTCGAAGTTCCCGCCGGCGGGTACCGCTCATGTGTGCGATCGGACACCCGATCGCGGGTCATTTACGGCTCTTTGGCGCTTCCCTCACGGTTTGCGCCGGGTGACTCAGCGAGCCGCGCGGGCCTCGGCCATCCGCTGCTCGGCGATCCGGTCGGCCGCGGCGGCCGGCGGAATCCCGTCGTCCTTCGCGCGTGCGAAGATCGCCAGAGTGGTGTCGAAGATCTTCGCGGCCTTCGCCTTGCACCGGTCGAAGTCGAACCCGTGCAGCTCGTCGGCCACCTGGATGACGCCGCCCGCGTTCACCACGTAGTCCGGTGCGTAGAGGATCCCGCGGTCGGCGAGGTCCTTCTCCACCCCCGGATGGGCGAGCTGGTTGTTGGCGGCACCGCACACCACCTGGGCGGTGAGCACCGGCACGGTGGCGTCGTTCAGGGCGCCGCCGAGGGCGCAGGGCGCGTAGACGTCGAGTCCCTCGAACCGGATCAGCGCCTCGGTGTCGGCCACGGCCGAGACACCCTCGGGGTGCTGGTCGAGGATGCGCTGGACGGCGTCCGCGCGCACGTCGGTGATGACGACCTCGGCGCCTTCGTCGAGCAGGTGCCGCACCAGGTGGTGGCCCACCTTGCCGACGCCCGCGATGCCGACCTTGCGGCCGCGCAGCGAGGGGTCGCCCCACAGGTGCTGGGCGGAGGCGCGCATGCCCTGGTAGACACCGAAGGCGGTGAGCACGGAGGAGTCGCCGGCGCCGCCGTTCTCGGGGGAACGGCCGGTGGTCCAGTGGCACTCGCGGGCGACGACGTCCATGTCGGCGACGTACGTGCCGACGTCGCACGCGGTGACGTAACGCCCGCCGAGGGAGGCGACCATGCGCCCGTAGGCGAGCAGCAGCTCCTCGGTCTTGTCGCGCTGCGGGTCGCCGATGATCACGGCCTTCCCGCCGCCGTGGTCCAGACCGGCCATGGCGTTCTTGTACGACATCCCGCGCGCGAGGTTGAGAGCGTCGGCGACGGCCTCGGCCTCGGTCGCGTAGGGATAGAAGCGCGTACCGCCGAGCGCGGGGCCCAGGGCGGTGGAGTGGATGGCGATCACGGCCTTGAGGCCGCTGGCGCGGTCCTGGCAGAGCACGACCTGCTCATGGCCTGCCTGGTCCGAGTGGAACAGGGTGTGCAGGACATCAGCGGGTGCGCCGGTTACGTCGGTCACTGTGGTGACTCCTGTGTAAGTAGCGGCGAGTGGGGTTTGGCTCCCGTACGGGTGGCGGGTGCCGTGGCATGAGCGTAGAGCCTCGGCCGATTCACCATCCGTGCAGTGTTCAGGATCACTCTCCCGCGCCCTCTGTGCACGCATGACCGTGGGACGATTTGCTGTGGTTTCGAGCCGGGCCCGATGGGGAGGGAGCAGGCGTGCCGAAGGTGTCCTCCGTGGTCGTCCCCTACGCCGCGTACCTGCGCGTCTACGAGCCGCTGGCCGCCTTCCCGGAGCCCGAGCGCACCCACTGGGAGCGCTACGCCCGCCGCCCGGAGCGCCCCTCCTACCAGGACGAGCTGCGCCGCTCGCTGGCCGACCTGCTGCCCACCCCGCCCGTCGCCGTGCCGGTGCACGAGAGCGGCGACGCCTTCGTGCTGGACGTCGACGGCGTCCTGTGCGTCTGTCCCTGGCGGACCCGGCTGCGCGGCTGGCAGGCCCTGGCGGACTTCGCGTCCGAGCTGCCCGCGCCGGTGCTGGACGCGGTGCTGCCGCCGGTGGTGCGCCACCAGGCCGCCCAGGACTACGAGCGCTGGCTCGCCCGCAACCCCGACGCCCGCCCCTGGATCCGCACCGCGACCTGGCAGGTCCCGCTGAACTGGTTCGTACTGGTCTCCGACGAGGAGCGGCGGTACGACAAGGGGAGCGCGGAGGTGCCCCCGATGCTGCGCTACCGCACGCCGATGGTGCAGGCCCGGCGACGGGTGGCGCGGGCGCTGCGCACCCTCAAGGACGCTGTCGAGGAAGGGCCGTTGATCGACGGTTTGATCGATGTCGGCCGCTGGCTGGAGGAGTTCCACCCGCGTTCGCTGGTGGAACTGGACTACGGCGGCCTGGTGCACGTGGTGCCGCCCGGCGAGCTGGAGGACGACCGCTCGGCCGCTGACGTGGCCGAAGGGGTCGAGGCGCTGCGCCGGGGCGACGGTTCGGCCGCCGGCGAGGCCTACGCGCGGCTGGTGGACCGGTGGCGTGCGGTGCGGGAGTTGCGCTCCGCGAACTGAGTGACGCACGTCACGGTCGAAATGCCCTCGAACAGCGTACGGTCAACGGCACTTAGACCACCTGACGGGACGTTGGTCCCGATCCGGGCTTTTGTTCCCAAGGGTGACGGACGGCACGTACGGGGCCCTTGCGCCCCTTGCCGCCCCTCATGCCAAAATAGGACAAGGAGTCCGGGGAGGGCTCCTTCCGTCCAACTGTGCTCCACTATGGGCGGAATCTCCGCATTGCGTGCTTTGGGGGGTCTGGTGCCTCCTGATCGCCACTGTGACTGATCGTCACAGTGGCGTGACTGTCCGCTATGGCATGGTCCATCGGCTTCCGTCGCTGATGAACACCTGGGAGGGCAATTCCATCGGTTTGGCCGACGCGGCTGGACGGATGGTGTAGTTGTAGTGCCGAGGACAAGCCGTTCGTCCTATAACCGACTCGACTCGCGTCCGCCATTTCGGGCAACGCGGGTCAAGGTGCAGAATTTAGAGGAAAGAACCGAGAAGGTTCGGTTCTCCCGAGGAGGCCGCTCATGACCGCTCGCACCCCTGATGCCGAGCCGCTGCTGACCCCGGCTGAGGTCGCCACCATGTTCCGTGTCGACCCCAAGACGGTCACGCGGTGGGCGAAGGCCGGCAAGCTCACGTCCATTCGTACGCTCGGCGGGCACCGCCGCTATCGCGAGGCCGAGGTTCGCGCTCTGCTGGCGGGTATCCCGCAGCAGCGCAGCGAGGCCTGAACAACTCCATAGCCGGGCAGAACGGCTGATCCCCCAACCAGTCGAGGCGCCCGGAACCCTAGCTCCGAGCGACGCGGGACCTGCCCCAACAGGGCCCACGCCCAAGCCGAAGAGAACGTTGTAGGCAAGCGACACAGGGTGCGTCGTAGATCGCGCTGGACTCCGCCGAGTCCAGCGCGATCTTTTTTGTGCGCTGGTCGGGGGTGGCGTGCGGTCTACGCGGGTCTCCGTGAGCGGGCTTGTCGGAGTCTGGGGAGGGCTGTCGGAACGGCCGCGCGGGACCTCCCGAGGGTGGTGCAATTGCACATATTAAATCGACTAGTTGTAGGAGGGGGGTAAGTGCACCCGTTTCAGAAACTCGCGCGGTGACTCCCGTCACATGCCAGGGCGCTTGTTGCCGTCGGCATGTGTGCGCTAGTGGAGCCTCGCGTTCCATCGCCCCACGTGTGTACGGGTGTTGGGCCGGGAGCTGGTCATGCGCTCTGCGCGCTCTCCTCCTCCTCCACGACGTCGTCGCTCGCCTCCAGGGGAAGCGGGTCGGCGCTCATGGCCAGCCGCAGCAGGTGATGGCAGATCGGACAGTGGCGGGTCAGATGCCGGTACGGCGAGGCGGCCGACAGATGCGCCCTCAGGAGCGCCCGCGTCTCGTGCCTGGCCGATGCCGCCATACGCCACCTCCGGAGGCCGCACAGGGGAAGCGGGGCCTGGTCTCTGGGTACCGGCGGAAAGTGACGCCGTCAAGGCCGCGGGATCCCCGCCGGCCGCGAGGGGCGACGCGAGAAGGGCCCCCGTCCGGGACCCTTCTCCGACGCGCTCCTGACGGGATCCGCCGTGTTCGATCGCGGCTCCGCCGCGGGCGCGGTGTGGGTGTCGGCGGGTGGGGATGGTTGAAGGGCCCGCTTCCGTTGCCGGATGCGGGCCCTTCTTCGATGCGGTCCTGACGGGATTTGAACCCGCGGCCTCCACCTTGACAGGGTGGCGAGCACTCCAAACTGCTCCACAGGACCAGGTTTCGCGGCGCTTTTTGGTGCGTTGCGCTGCGAGAACAGACTGTACAGGAGGGGTGGGGTCCTGGTCGAACTCACTGTGTGCGGTCGACCGGTTACGGAACGGCCGCGTCGATCGCCTTCACGATGCGCTTGTCGGAGACGGGGTACGCCGTGCCCAGAGCGTGTGCGAAGTAGCTGACCCGGAGCTCCTCGATCATCCAGCGGATGTCCAGGACCTGCTGCGGCACCGGGCGGCCCTTCGGGAGCTGTTCCAGGAGCCAGGCGTACTCGTCCCGCATCTCGTGGACCTTCTCCATGCGGGTGGTGTCCCGCTGGACGTTCGTCGGCATCTGCTGCAGACGCCGGTCGGCGGCCACCAGATAGCGCACGAGGTCGGGCAGCCGGCGTATCCCCGCCCAGGTCACGAAACCGGGCTTCACGAGGGCGTCCAGCTGCCCCCGAACGTCCGTCAGGTTCGCCAGCAGGGTGGGACTGCGCACGCCCTTCAGACGGCGCTCACAGGCCTGCCAGGCGGCGAGGACCTGCTGCACCTGGCCGACCGTGCGGACCGTCGTGTCGACGATCTCCGCGCGCACCTTGTCGTACAGCTTCCGGTACGACTCCTCGTCCCACACCGGCCCGCCGAAGTCCGCGATCAGCTTGTCGGCCGCGGCCATCGCGCAGTCGTCGAACAGGGCCTGGATCGAGCCGTGCGGGTTCGCGGACAGGCCCAGCTTCTGCTGGTTGGTCAGCTTCTCGGACGCGAACTTCGCCGGGTTCACCGGGATGTTGCGCAGGATGAGCCGCCGGGTGCCCTTCCACATGGCCTCCGCCTGCTCGGCCTCCGTGTCGAACAGCCGCACCGAGACCGTGTCGCCGTCGTCCACCAGCGCCGGGTACGCCTTGACCGGCTGGCCGGCGCGGCGGGTCTCGAAGACCGGCGTGAGCGTGCCGATCGTCCAGTCCGTGAGGCCCTTGCGCTCCAGGGACTCGCCGCCGTGCCGGGACGCGGTCGCCGCCGCGGCCTGGGAGAGGGCCTGGCGGGCCTTCGGCTTGAGCTGGAGCCTGAGCGCCTCCAGGTCCTTGTCCTCGGCCAGCTTCCGGCGCCGCTCGTCGACGATACGGAAGGTGATCTTCAGATGGTCGGGGACCCTCGCCCAGTCGAAGTCCTCCGCCTCGAAGGGCACGCCGACCATCCGCTTCAGCTCGCGCGCCATCGTCACGGTGAGCGGCTCCTGCAGGGGCACCGCCTTCTCCAGGAACGCCTTCGCGTAGTTCGGCGCCGGCACGTAGTGGCGGCGGATCGGCTTCGGCAGGGAGCGGATCAGCTCCGTCACGACCTCCTCGCGCAGACCCGGGATCTGCCAGTCGAAGCCCTCGTCCGTGACCTGGTTGAGGACCTGGAGCGGGACGTGGACCGTCACGCCGTCGGCGTCCGCCCCCGGCTCGAACTGGTACGTCACCCGGAACTTGAGGTCGCCCTGCCGCCAGGAGTCCGGATAGTCGGCCTTCGTGACCGCCTCCGCCGACTCCCGGACGAGCATCTCCCGCTCGAAGTCCAGGAACTCCGGCCGCTCGTGCCGCTTCCGCTTCCACCAGGAGTCGAAGTGGGCACCGGAGACGACGTGTTCGGGCACCCGCTGGTCGTAGAAGTCGAACAGCGTCTCGTCGTCCACGACGATGTCCCGGCGCCGGGCCCGGTGCTCCAGCTCCTCGACCTCGCTGAGGAGCTTGCGGTTGTCCGCGTAGAACTTGTGGTGCGTGCGCCAGTCGCCCTCGACCAGCGCGTTGCGGATGAACAGCTCGCGGGAGACCTCGGGGTCGATACGGCCGTAGTTCACCTTGCGCTGGGCGACGATCGGGACGCCGTACAGCGTCACCTTCTCGTACGCCATCACCGCCGCCTGGTCCTTCTCCCAGTGCGGCTCGCTGTACGTGCGCTTCAGCAGGCGCTCGGCGAGCGGCTCGACCCACTCCGGCTCGACCTTGGCGTTGACCCGCGCCCACAGCCGGCTCGTCTCCACCAGCTCGGCCGACATCACGAACTTCGGCTGCTTCCGGAACAGCGCCGAGCCCGGGAAGATCGCGAACTTGGCGCTGCGGGCACCCAGGTACTCGTTCTTGTTGCCGTCCTTCACGTCCTTCATCCCGATGTGGGAGAGCAGGCCGGCCAGGAGGGAGACATGGACGCGGTCGGCGGGGGCGTCGTCCTCGTTGAGGTGGATGCCCATCTGCTTGGCGACCGTGCGCAGCTGCGTGTAGATGTCCTGCCACTCGCGGATCCGCAGGAAGTTCAGGTACTCCTGCTTGCACATCCGGCGGAACGAGCTGGAGCCGCGCTCCTTCTGCTGCTCGCGGACGTACCGCCACAGGTTCAGGTACGCGAGGAAGTCGCTGGTCTCGTCCTTGAAGCGGGCGTGCTGCTGGTCGGCCTGCGCCTGCTTCTCGGCGGGGCGCTCGCGCGGGTCCTGGATGGACAGCGCGGCCGCGATCACCATGACCTCGCGGACACAGCCGTTCCGGTCGGCCTCCAGCACCATGCGCGCGAGGCGGGGGTCGACGGGCAGCTGGGCCAGCTTGCGGCCGGTGTCGGTGAGCCGCTTGCGCGGATCCTTCTGGGCCGGGTCCAGCGCGTGCAGCTCCTGGAGCAGCTGGACGCCGTCGCGGATGTTGCGGTGGTCCGGCGGGTCGATGAAGGGGAACTTCTCGATGTCGCCGAGGCCGGCCGCCGTCATCTGCAGGATGACCGAGGCGAGGTTCGTACGCAGGATCTCGGCGTCCGTGAACTCCGGGCGCCCGTCGAAGTCGTCCTCGGAGTACAGACGGATGCAGATACCGTCGGACGTACGACCGCAGCGGCCCTTGCGCTGATTCGCGCTGGCCTGCGAGATCGCCTCGATCGGCAGCCGCTGGACCTTCGTGCGGTGGCTGTACCGGCTGATCCGGGCGAAACCGGGGTCGATGACGTACTTGATGCCCGGCACGGTCAGCGAGGTCTCGGCGACGTTGGTCGCGAGAACGATCCGGCGGCCGGTGTGCGGCTGGAAGACCCGGTGCTGCTCGGCGTGCGACAGCCGGGCGTACAGGGGCAGCACCTCGGTGAATCTGTACTTCTTCTTCTCCAGCGCGTCCGCCGTGTCGCGGATCTCCCGCTCGCCGGAGAGGAAGACGAGGATGTCGCCCTTGCCCTCGGTCTGGAGCTCCTCGACCGCGTCGCAGATCGCGGTGATCTGGTCCCGGTCCGCGTCGGCGGCGTCCGCCGCGTCCTCGGTGGGCTCCTCCAGCAGCGGCCGGTACCGCACCTCCACCGGATACGTCCGACCGCTGACCTCGACGATCGGCGCGTCGCCGAAATGCCGCGAGAAGCGCTCGGGGTCGATGGTCGCGGACGTGATGACGACCTTGAGGTCAGGACGCTTCGGCAGCAGCTGTGCCAGGTATCCGAGCAGGAAGTCGATGTTGAGGGACCGCTCGTGCGCCTCGTCGATGATGATCGTGTCGTAGGCGCGCAGCTCGCGGTCGGTCTGGATCTCGGCGAGCAGGATGCCGTCCGTCATCAGCTTGACGAAGGTGGCGTCCGGATCGACCTGGTCGGTGAAGCGGACCTTCCAGCCGACGGTCTCCCCGAGAGGGGTGTGCAGCTCCTCCGCCACCCGCTCGGCGACGGTGCGCGCGGCGATGCGACGGGGCTGGGTGTGCCCGATCATGCCGCGCACGCCCCGCCCCAGCTCCATACAGATCTTCGGGATCTGCGTGGTCTTTCCGGACCCGGTCTCACCGGCGACGATGACGACCTGGTGATCGCGGATGGCCGCCGCGATCTCGTCCTTCTTCTGGCTGACGGGCAGCTGCTCGGGATACGTGACGGCGGGTACGCGGGCACGCCGTTCACCGATCCGGGTCTCGGCCTTGCCGATCTCCGCCTCGATCTCGGCGAGAACGGCGTCACGGGCTTCCGGCTTGCGGATCTTGCGCGCGCCCTCGAGCCGCCGGCCGAGCCGGTGCGCGTCGCGCAGCGTCAGTTCGGCCAGGCGCGGGGCGAGGGTACCGAGGGCGGGGGCAGGGTGCGTAGACATACGCGATCCAGGATCGCACCTCCGACGAAGAAGGAGCGAACCCTTTTGCCCGGGGCCGGGCTCAGCCCCAGCTCCCTCGGAGGCACGTGCCCCGGCGGCCCGGCCTGCGCGGACTCCCGCGTCGGCCGCGGCGTGGTCCCGGCCATGGCGATGTTCTGCGCGGTGTCCTACACGGCCTTGATCCCCAGATACGCCGTCGCCACCCCACTGATCGCGGTGAACGCGGTCGTCAGCACCCCCACCTTCACGGCCTGGTCCCCGTCGATCCGCCACCACCCGAAGCACGCGGCGGCGACGATCGCCAGATTGCTCCCCAGCACGGCCTGCACCCCGTACCGAGCCCGCTGCCGCTCAACCTCCCCGGCCTTACCGTCCCCACGCGCCACTTCGACGTCCCCCGTTCCCATGGTCCAGCACCGGCGGCCACAAGGCAGCGCCGCGCACGACCGACGGCCACGCGCCGACAGGCCCGCGCGATCGACGAACGCGTGATCGACTCCATCACCTGATCCAGTGATCAGTCGCCATATGTCCGACAGGACGACAGCACGAACCTAGATTCCTTGTTCGTGAAGATCGTGGTGCGGGTCAAACTACTGCCGACGCCGGAACAGGCCTCGGCGCTGGAAGCGACCCTGCACGCCTGCAACGCGGCCGCCAACGAGGCGTCTGCCGTCGCTTTCACCACCGGCGTCACCCGCAACCGCGAACTCCGGTCCCTCACCTACACGGGCATCAAGCAGAAGTGGGGCCTGGGCGCCCAGGCCGCCCAGCACGCCATCAAGAAGGCCAGCGACGCCTACGCAACCCTCAAGAACAACCGCAGAGCCGGAAACCCCGGACGCCCCGGAACCCCACGCCACCACAAGGCCACCAGCAAGCAGATCACCTTCCGCGACGACGCCGCCCAGCCCTACGACGACCGCATGCTCTCCTGGCAGACACAGCAACGCACCGTCTCCATCTGGACCGTCGTCGGCCGCAAGAAAGGGCTCGCCTTCACCGGGCAGGAGCAGCAGCTACGCCTCCTCGCGCAGTACCGCCAGGGAGAGTCCGACCTCATCAGGCAGAACAACGCCTGGTACCTGCTGGCCACACTGGACATCCCGGAAACCCCGCCGAACCCGGACCCCCACGCCTTCATCGGCGTCGACCTGGGCATCGCCAACATCGCCACCACGTCCACCGGCCACCGCCACAGCGGACGCCGACTCAACCGCAGACGTGAGAACGACCGCACCCTGCGCACCCGGCTGCAGAAGAAGGGGACACGGTCCGCGAAGCGACGGGCCAAGCGCCGCGCGGGCAAGGAAGCCCGGCGCACACGCGACATCAACCACAAGATCAGCAAGCACATCGTGGCGGAGGCTGAACGCACCGGCCGCGGAATCGCCCTGGAAGACCTCGGCGGCATCCGCGAACGGGCCCGGCTGAAAAAGCCCCAACGCGTCACGATCAACTCCTGGGCCTTCGCCCAACTCGGCGATTTCATCGCCTACAAGGCGCGCCGAGCAGGCGTCCCGCTGGTACACGTCTCGCCGGCGTTCACCAGCCAGGAGTGCTCCCGCTGCCACCACGTCGACAAGCGCAACCGGCCCAGCCAGGCCGTGTTCGCCTGCAGGTCCTGCGGCTTCGTTGAGCACGCAGACCTCAACGCGTCCCATGTCATCGGCCGGCGAGGCTGGTGGGCGTGGGTCCGCGGGGCCGAGTCGCAGGCCCCTGCCCTCACGCTCACCGCGTAGGGCTGGATGCGCCGCCACCGCCGAAGCCATCGACGGGGGCGAGCTGCAAGCCGGGAACGTGGTTTCCGGTAGCGGACGCGATCGCTCGTACCGCACGGGCGGGATCAACAGGACACACAACCAACTAGGACATACAACAAGGCCCCGATCTGAGATCGGGGCCTTAGCTGTGGCTGGGGCCGGGGTCGAACCGGCGACCTTCCGCTTTTCAGGCGGACGCTCGTACCAACTGAGCTACCCAGCCGTCAAGGTCTTTTGCAAAACCTTGGCGGTCCTGACGGGATTTGAACCCGCGGCCTCCACCTTGACAGGGTGGCGAGCACTCCAAACTGCTCCACAGGACCAGGTGCTTCGTACGACAGTCTCGCACAGTGTTACGTGTGCTCCCAACGTGATTTTCACCTGCGGTGAGATGGCCATCAGCTGGGGTGACGTCGCTGGAGCAGCGTATCAGAGGACGGGGTGTGCCCTGAAAACGAGCTGGCCGAGGTTCCGCGGGCCGCACGGGGCGGTCCGGTCGGGGCCGGCTCTGCCAGGCGGAGGGGGTGGCGGTCCGGGCGGGGGTGGGCCGCGGTCGCCGGGTGCGGGTGGGGCATGTGGCGCCCCTGGGTGGAGGGAATGGGCTCAGGTGGGTCATGGGGCTGCCGGGACGCGGGGGGCGGTGTGGGTCTTGAGGTGGGCGCGGAGGGTGAAGCCGGGGTCGGCTGCCTGGGCCGGGGTGAGGGGGATGCCGGCTGCCAGGAGGCGGCGGGCGGCCATGTGGTCGGCGGGGCGGTTGACGGATTCCACGGCGATCAGGTCGTCGTCGAGGAAGAGCAGGACGGAGGAGGAGCCGGGGTCGTCGCCGACGAGGGTCGGTTCGGTGTCGTGGGTGTGGCCGAGTTCGTACTCCGGCGGCAGGCCGGGTCCTTTCCGCGGTTCGGGTTTCTCGACGTCCAGGCCGAGGGGCCGGCCGGCCCCGATCGGCACCGCCACGACGTCGCCCGAGTGCGAGATGGCCGGTTCCCAGCCCGCGCCGGGTCCGACGACGTGCGGTTTGCCGTGCGGGCCGCCGCAGTCGGGGCACTGCGTGTGGAAACGGATCGACTCCGGACCGGTGCCGAGCAGTGAGGCCCGTCTTGGGCCCGTCCCGGTGCGGACCGGCATGGATGGAGGCCGGTTCAGCACCGCCGGGTGCCGCCGTTGTGGCTGGGCGGCGTGGCAGCGGGTGAAGAGGGCCAGCGGGTTCAATTCACGGTGGGCGGCCTGGTTTTGCACGGGAAGGTACCCCCAACCCGGGTCGTCCAGGGACGGGCGCCTTGTGTGGTGAGCCGTGGAGTCTGGTCGAAGAGTTCGGCCAGGGACTCCATGCACCGGCGTCCGCTCCCTGGCGGTCCGGTCCTCATGTCCGGACGCGATAGCGCGTCAATAACCCGGCGACAAGGGGACTCCGTAACGTCGTAGGCGAACCGAGGGGAATGAACCTCTCACCTACCGACGGGAGTTCACCGATGGACGCTGTCCAGGTCCTCCGGTCCGGTCCGGCAGCGGCAGCGACCGGGCGTCGAGCCGGTGCTCGATTCCGTCCAGGATGGCCTGGAGCCCGAACTCGAAGCTGTGCTCGGGTGCCGCTCCGTAGTCGCCGGCGGCGAAGGAGCCGACGCGCTCCCGCAGATGCGGGAACCGCATCGCGATCTCCGTCGCCTGCGTCATGGCCTCCCGGATGGTCTCCTGGGCGTTCCGGCCGGCATTGGTCAGACGCCGGTTCACCGACACGGTGGCCGAAAGACCCAGGGCGTGTCCGAGTACGAACGTGAAGACCGCGGTGGCCGCCTGGTCGGCCTCCGCACCGACGAAGCCGGCTTTCTCGAAGACCGCGAGACTGTGGTCGTCATGGCGGGCCTTGTTCTCCCCGTACAGCGGCTGCGACGCGAAGGCCATCACCAGCCACGGATGTGCGGTGACCATCCGGTAGAGGTCGGTCGCCATGGTGGTCGCCGCCGTACGCCAGTCGACGGTGTCCAGGTCGGGTAGTCCGACCTCGTTCCACACCTCGTTGCTGGCGAGTATGACGAGGTTGTCCTTGTTCTTCACATGCCAGTAGACGGCGGTGGCCGCCGAGTCGAGCCGCTTGCCGAGACTGCGCATGTTCAAGCCCTCGAGGCCCTCGGCGTCCAGCAGCTCGATGGCGGCACGCACGATCTGCTCGCGGGTCAACGTGTCACGGGGCATGGGCTCAGGCTAGATCAGAAATTCGGATTGCACAAAGTTCAAGCCAGCGCTTGCACAGCGTGCGAGTCGCCCCTACGGTATGGACTTGAACGATGTGCAAGTCGGTGAGGGGGATTGTAGTGAGGAGGACTGTGATGACGAGTGTCTCGACGCTGCTGACGGCCTCCTCCTCGGCACCGGGATCGGCAACAATGCCTACATCGCCCTCGCCTGGTGCGTCGGCCTCACCCTCCTCGGCTTCACCTGGGCCATGAAGCACTTCAACAAGGACCGCACCAACTGACGGCGGCGGGTACGTCAGCGAAGCCCCACACACCTCCGCAGCCCGTGACACCCCGCGTATCCACGGGCTGCTCGCCATCCCCAGAGGGTTCGCCATGCCGGAATTCGACACTCCTCAACCGATCCTCGCCACCATCGAACTGAACGTCGGCAGCGTCCGGATCGCCGCGAGCGACCGCACCGACACGGTCGTCGAGGTGCGCCCGGGCGATCGCTCCGACCCGTGCGACGTGGCGACCGCGGAACAGGCCCGTATCGCCTTCGCCGCCGGAGAACTCGTGGTGGCCGCGCCCAAGCCGCGCGGGTTTCCGCGGGGCGGCGGGGCGGTGATCATCGACATCGAGGTGCCCTCCGGCTCGCGGATACGGGGGGACGCGCTGGCCGCGGACTTCCACTGCGTGGGGCGCCTGGGGGAGTGCCGGCTCACCACGGACTGCGGGCACATCGACCTGGAGGAGGCCGGGCCGCTTCACCTGACCTCGATCCTCGGGAACGTCGGTGTGGGGCATGCCGTCGGGGACGTGGAGGCGTTCGCCGAGGGCGGTGACGTCCGCATACGCGTGGTCGACGGGACCGTCCGGCTCAACCGGACCAAGGGCGACGCACGGATCGGGGAAGCCAAGGGTGACGTGCACGTGCACGCGGACAGCGGTGACCTCCACATCGGGAA
Organism: Streptomyces sp. NPDC002520; assembly: GCF_053595235.1. NCBI lineage: Bacteria > Bacillati > Actinomycetota > Actinomycetes > Kitasatosporales > Streptomycetaceae > Streptomyces > Streptomyces sp. NPDC002520. The sequence goes on from NZ_JBSFXG010000003.1 coordinate 442,334, forward strand.
GGCGCACGGGTCCGTGGAGGCGCGGGCCTCGCAGGGGGACATCCGTGTCGACGAGGCGGTCCGCGGTCCCCTCGTCCTGGAGACCGCATGCGGCAAGGTCGACATCGGCATCACCGTCGGCATGCCGGCCCTGCTCGACCTCGACTCCCATGTCGGCACGGTCTACCGCGCCCTCGACCTCCTCGCCCCCGAGGTCTGCTCCGACAGCCCCGACGCGGTGCGTGTCCACGCCCACGCGATCATCGGCGACATCGCCGTACGCCGAGCCACCCAGACCCAGAACGACGAGTACTGGCCCTGAGAACCCGTCCCCCGTCGTCCCTGCCCCGGGCAGATGGGGGCGGGGGCGGTTCTCACTCGGCCCGGTCGCCGGCCCGCACGCCTGGGTCCGGCCCGCACGCCTGGGCCCGGCTCGCCCGCGGCGAGGCGATCCCGCCGCGGGGCGGCGACTGCGCGGAGACCTGCGCCCGGCTGACCGCCGACGCCACGAACGCGAAAGCCCGCCTTCGTCGAGGCGGGCTGAAGCGCACTGCTGGTCTGGTGCCCCCAACGGGATTCGAACCCGTGCTACCGCCTTGAAAGGGCGGCGTCCTGGGCCGCTAGACGATGAGGGCAGTATGAGCCAACCCCTTGCGGGGCTAGAACAACGTACCGGATGGCGGGGACGATCGCCAAAACGGATTCACGGCGCGGACGAACCTGCCGACGGGGAGGTCAGCGGGCCGGCCGGCGCGGAGGCGGACGGCCCCGAGGGCGCCGCCGGGCCCGGTGCGGCGCCCGGCTTGTTCTCCTTCGGCAGATGGCGGCTGACCTCGGCCGTCGTCTGCCCGAGGCCGCCCAGTCTGATCTCGTCCCACGCCTGGAGCCGCCGGGTGTCCCGGTCGAAGTACAGGATCGACGCCTCGATCGGCGCCGGGTACCGGCGCTCCACCGCGCGCAGCCCGCTGCCCCCCGTCGAGCCCTCCATGCGCAGCCGGGTGCCGTACGGCAGGATCTCCGTCCCCTCGTGGTGCAGATGCCCGCACAGCACGAGCGGGACCGTGCCGTCCGTCTCGCGGGCCGCCGCAGGCTCGTGCGCGACGGCGACGTCCACCGGGGTCCTCGCGGCCCGCTGGTCCTCCAGCGCCGACGCCAGCCGCGCGCCCGCCAGATCCTCCGCCGCGTCGCCGCCCGGCACGACGGCGCGGTCCGGGGTGAACTGCGGGTCGCCGATGCCCGCGAAGCGCAGACCGGCGACGGTCTCGGCCCGCCCGTCGTCCAGCACGTGCACGTTCTTGAACCGCTCCAGGTACCGCTGGGTTATCCGGGAGTCGTGGTTGCCCCGCACCCACACATAGGGCACGCCGAGATCGGCGACCGGATCCAGGAAGCCGTTCTCCGCCGCCGTGCCGTGGTCCATCGTGTCGCCGGAGTCGACGATCACGTTCACCTCGTACTGCTCCACCAGCGAGCCGATGATCTTCCAGCTCGCCGGGTTGAGATGGATGTCCGACACGTGCAGGACCCGGATGGTGGAGGGGTCCGGCTGGTAGACCGGGAGCGTGGACGTCACGTCGTACAGCTTCGTCACGTTCGTCACCAGTCGGGCCAGTTCCTTCTGGTAGACGTCGAACTCGGTGACGATGCTGCGCGCGTTGCCCACCACGGACGGCGCCGAGGACAGCAGTCCGGAGAACCGCGGCTCCAGCACCGAGTTCTTGTTCCACGTCGCGTACGCCGACGCCCCCGAGGCCGCGAGCAGGGCGAGCGCCAGCCCGCCGGCCGCCAGGGCGCGGCGCGGCCGGCGGTAGACGGCGAGGCCGAGGGCCGTCGCCCCGGACACCACGGCGACGCACGAGCGCACCGCCAGGTCGAACGTGCCGTGCCGCACGTCGTGGGCGACCTCGTCCTGCAGCCCGGACAGCCGCTCCGGGTGGTCGACCAGCGCCTGGGAGCGCACCGGGTCGAGCTGGTCGACGTTGACGTCCAGGCGGACGGGCGCGACGTGGCTGTCCAGGGTCAGTGAGCCCAGCGGCGAGACGTTGATCTTCGTGCCCCCGCTGAGCGAGGGGCGCAGCGCCATCGTGGTGTCCATCGGCCCGACCGGCGCCCGTACGTTCCCGACGATCAGCAATCCCAGCCAGGCCCCGGCGAGCACGACCGCGACCAGTCCCAGGACGCCCGGCCAGGAGCGGGGCCGCGCACCGAGTTCGAGGACGGGCAGCGGGTGCCCGGACGTCCGCCGCCGCCCGCGCGGACGGCGGACCCGCCCCGGGATCCGGTCCGGCAGGCGCTTGAGGGCTGCGACGGCGACGCGGGCCATTGGGGCCGTATGCCCAGCCCCGGAAGCGGATATGCGACGGTCCGCCACTCTCGCGCGCCTCGCGCCGCACGCACGTCCCGTACGCGCGCGTCGTGCCGGACAATGACCGTGTGCTGGAGATGACGCGCGAGGAGTTCGAGGAACTGGTCGCCGAGGCGCTCGACCGGATCCCGCCGGAGCTGACGAGGCTGATGGACAACGTCGCGGTGTTCGTCGAGGACGAACCGCCCGCCGGGGATCCCGACCTGCTCGGCCTGTACGAGGGCACCCCGCTCACCGAGCGCGGCGAGTGGTACGCGGGCGTCCTGCCCGACCGGATCACCGTCTACCGGGGGCCGACGCTCAGGATGTGCGACAGCCGCGAGGACGTCGTCGCGGAGACCGAGGTCACCGTGGTCCATGAGATCGCCCACCACTTCGGCATCGACGACGCCCGCCTGCACGCCCTCGGCTACGGGTGAACCGGTTCGAACACCGGGCGTGTCCTTGCGCGGGCGGCGGGAGTTGGGGAGGTGACTCCTTCCCCTGTCCCCGGAGGTGGCCGTCGTGCGCTCCTTGTACGTACCCGTCCGTCTGGCCGTCGCGGTGCTGGCCGTCGCCACCGCGGCCGGCTGTGTGAACGTGGGCGACGGCGCGGGCCGGGCCCGGCCCTCCCACTCGACGGCGCAGCGCGGCGACGACGCCCCCGACGGCGGCCCGGCGGCCGGCGGCGGTGCGCAGGGGTACGGCGAGGAACCCGTCGACGGCAAGCGCGGACGCGGTCACAAGGCGAAGCCGGGGGAGTCGTCCTCGGCCTCCGCCTCCCCGTCCGGGGCGGACAGCGCGCCGCCCGCGCCGCCGAAGCCGGGCAGGCCCACGGTGCCCGGCGACCCGCCGCCGACCAAGGTCCCGCCGACGCCCCCGGAGACCTCCGTGCCTCCCGAGCCCCCGGCCTCCACCCCGCCGCCGCCGGTCTCGGAGCCGCCGTCGGCAGAGCCGTCGTCCTCGGCGCACGAGGATCCCGGCCCGCAGCTGGTCGACCGGGAGCCGGCGCCCGTGGCGGGGGCCGCGGCGTGACGAGTGCCACTCTCGCCGGGTCCGGTGCAGCTCGCGGGGCCGGGGCGACCGGAGTGTGACGCAGCTCTAACCGATGTGACGCGGCTCTGTTTGCCTTGAGGGGGCAGGGGTGCGTATGGTGGTAGATCGTTTGATCCCATTTGCCCGGCGCCATCAAAGAGCGCGCCGTGTGGCGCGTACTCTCCCTTGCCGTGGCGGACCGCATAGAGGCGGTCGTGAGCGAATCACGGAGTTGACGGGCGCGTGCCGAAGAGACTCCGGAAGGTTTCGCATTCGCATGTCCGTGTCCAGTACTGATCAGATCGTCATGCCCGAGAACGACAACGAGCTCGTGGACGTGACGACCGAGGTCACCGAGGCCGTCGAGGCCGCAGACACCACCCCCCAGACCACCTTCGCCGACCTCGGCCTCCCCGAGGGCATCGTGCGCAAGCTCGCGCAGAACGGCGTGACCACCCCCTTCCCGATCCAGGCCGCGACCATCCCGGACGCCCTGACCGGCAAGGACATCCTCGGCCGTGGCCGCACCGGCTCCGGCAAGACCCTCTCCTTCGGTCTGCCCACCCTGGCCACGCTGGCCGGCGGCCGCACGGAGAAGAAGCGCCCCCGCGCGGTCATCATGACCCCGACCCGCGAGCTGGCCATGCAGGTCGCCGACGCCCTCCAGCCGTACGGCGACGTCCTCGGCCTGAAGATGAAGGTCGTCTGCGGCGGCACCTCGATGGGCAACCAGATCTACGCCCTGGAGCGCGGCGTCGACATCCTCGTCGCCACCCCGGGCCGCCTGCGCGACATCATCAACCGCGGCGCCTGCTCCCTCGAGGACGTGCAGATCGCCGTCCTGGACGAGGCCGACCAGATGTCCGACCTGGGCTTCCTGCCCGAGGTCACCGAGCTGCTCGACCAGGTCCCGGCCGGCGGCCAGCGCATGCTCTTCTCCGCCACGATGGAGAACGAGATCCAGACCCTCGTCGACCGCTACCTGAACAACCCCGTCTCCCATGAGGTGGACGCGGCCCAGGGCGCGGTGACGACCATGTCGCACCACATCCTCATCGTGAAGCCCAAGGACAAGGCGCCGGTCACCGCCGCGATCGCCTCCCGCAAGGGCCGCACGATCATCTTCGTCCGCACCCAGCTGGGCGCCGACCGCGTCGCCGAGCAGCTGCGCGAGGCGGGCGTGAAGGCCGACGCGCTGCACGGCGGCATGACCCAGGGCGCGCGCACCCGCACGCTGGCCGACTTCAAGGACGGTTACGTCAACGTCCTGGTCGCCACCGACGTCGCCGCCCGCGGTATCCACGTCGACGGCATCGACCTGGTCCTGAACGTGGACCCGGCCGGCGACCACAAGGACTACCTGCACCGCGCCGGCCGCACCGCGCGTGCCGGCCGCACCGGCACGGTCGTCTCCCTGTCCCTGCCGCACCAGCGCCGCCAGATCTTCCGCCTCATGGAGGACGCCGGCGTCGACGCCGCGCGCCACATCATCCAGGGCGCCGGCGCCTTCGACCCGGAGGTCGCCGAGATCACCGGCGCCCGCTCGATGACCGAGGTCCAGGCCGAGTCCGCGGGCAACGCCGCCCAGCAGGCCGAGCGCGAGGTCTCCCACCTCACCAAGCAGCTGGAGCGCGCCCAGCGCCGCGCCACCGAGCTGCGCGAGGAGGCCGACCGCCTGGTCGCCCGTGTCGCCCGCGAGCGCGGCGAGGACCCGGAGGCCGCGGTGGCGGAGGCCCAGGCGACGGCTGCCGAGGCCGTGGCCGAGGCGTCCGTGCCGGAGCAGCCGGCCGCGGCGGACGTCGACCGCACCGAGCGTCGTGACGACCGCGGTGGCCGTGGCTTCGAGCGCCGTGACGACCGTGGTGGCCGCTCCTTCGAGCGCCGCGACGACCGCCGTGACGACCGGGGTGGCTTCCGTCGCGACGACCGTGGCGAGCGTGGTGGCTTCGGCGGTGACCGTGACCGTCGTGACGACCGTGGTGGCCGCTCCTTCGAGCGCCGTGACGACCGTGGCGGCTTCCGTCGCGACGAGCGTCGTCCCTTCGACCGCACCGAGCGTCGTGACGACCGTGGTGGCCGTGGCTTCGAGCGCCGTGACGACCGTGGTGGCCGTTCCTTCGAGCGTCGCGACGAGCGCCGTGACGACCGGGGTGGCTTCCGTCGCGACGACCGTGGCGAGCGTGGTGGCTTCGGCGGTGACCGTGACCGTCGTGACGACCGTGGTGGCCGATCCTTCGATCGTCGTGACGACCGTGGCGGCCGCTCCTTCGAGCGCCGTGACGACCGCGCCGGCCACCGGGGCAGCGACCGCCCGTTCAACCGCGACCGTCGCGACGACCGCCCGGGCTTCCGGTCCGGCGGTCACGAGCGTCCCTCCGGCCGCCGTGACGACCACCGTGGCGGCAGCGGCTCCTTCGGCCGCCGCGACGACAAGCCGCGCTGGAAGCGCAACGGCTGACGCCGGCTGACGTTCTGACAAGGGCCCGTACGACTTCGGTCGTACGGGCCCTTGCCTGTCATGGCCGGTGCTCGGACCAGGGTGAAGGACTTCCCACGAGCGTCTGAAGTTCTTGTAATATCGGGCGACTTCTGTGGGGGAAGTGCCGGGCGGGGCAGGGGAGTTCGCGCACGGCGCACGTCCTCCGATCGATCCTCGGGGAGGACCCAACCGTGGCTCACGATGCCCTTGTACGCCGATCCCGCGCGAGACGCGCCGCGCTGGCCGTCGTGGCCTCGGCCGCCCTGGTCTCGGCTTTCGGGCCGCTGCCCGCCGTCGCGGCCGATGGTGCGCAGGAGACCGTCGTACCGGCCACCTACCGCGGTACGTACACCGTGGCCTCGTTCTTCTACGCCTCCACCACGAGCGGCGGCGACGGCGCCGGTGCGCAGGGTGTCTTCCACCGGCTGGAAGGCCGTGCCGGCGTCGTGTGGACGCGGTACTCGGACGGCCGGACCTTCGACACGCCGCCGCTCGGCGCCGCGTCGTTCATGAGCAGCACGGGCAGCGACGTCCTCGCCTACCGCTACAACGACGGCCGGATCGACCTCTGGAACGCGGTCGACGGTACGACGAGCACGGTGCACGTCCCGGCGGGACAGAGGTTCCTCGGCATCTACGGCAGCACGATCGCCGCGGCGGAGGACGTCTCCTCCCCGGACGGCAGCCGCGACTTCACGATCCACCACCTGCTGAGCGCCGGGCCCGACGGCACCACGCGTGACGTGACCGTCCACGCGCCGGCGGGCATGACGGTCGGCACGCCGCTGCGCGGCGACGCCTCGGGGATCGTGTTCCGGGCGGACCTGGACGGGATGCGCATGGCCGAGGTCGACCCGGGCACCGGTCAGGTCCGCGGCTGGACCCCGGTACTGCCGTCCGGCAACTCCTACGCCCTGCTCTCGCCCGACCATCTCGTCATGTACGCCGGCACGGGCGCCACCCAGGCGTACGTGTACTCCCGCGCCGATCTGTCGGCCACCCCGGCCGAGGTCACCCTGGACAGCACGACCGGCGCCGCCACGGCCACCGACCTCACCGTCGTCGGTGACTGGCTCGTCCACAGCCCTGGTGCCGGAGCCCGGGTGACGGCCGTACCGATCGCGGGAGGCGATCCGGTCGCCGTGGTCGCCGCCTCCAACCGCGGAGGGATCTCAGCCGCCCCCGACGGCAGCGCCCTCGTCGTCGGCCGCACCGGCGCGGACGACTGGGGAATCCGGCGCATCCGCGCCGGAGCGGACGGCGGGCCCGTCGTCGACATGGTCAAGCCGCTGCCGAAGCCGCCGTACCGGATCCAGGGGATCTCCCTGGACCAGGGGCGGCTGGTCGTCACGGACTACGGGACCAGCTACGGAACCAGCGGTGGTCGCGTCAGCCGCGTGCGGACCGTCGCCCCGGCCGGCACCCCCGAGTTCGGCGAGCCCTACTCGTCCCTCGACTCAAGTGTTGTCGTCGCGCACTGCGCGTCCTCCGACATCGCCTGCGCGTCGCTGCACGGCACCCCCGACGGGCAGATCGCCTGGCTGGAGCGCGGCACGTCGGGGTACTCCGACCAGATCAGGGTCATGGGTACGGGCCCGCACGGCCCGATCTGGCAGCGGGGGGTGACCGACGGCGGCCGGATCACGGACGTCTCCGGCCACTACCTCCTCTACACGGGCCGGACCCACCAGTACGTCTACAAGATCGGTAATGCCGGTATCCCGACCGTCAGCCGGACCCCGGGCGCCGCCGCCCTGTCCGGTGACCTTCTGTGGACGCCGGCCGCGTCCCCCGGCACCCTCACGGCGTACAACCTGTCGACGAAGGAGACCACCGAGACCGTCACCACCGACGTCGGCTGCACACCGTCCGAACTGCAGGCGCTCGGCCGCTGGATCTACTGGGCCTGTGACGGGAAGGCGGGAGTCTACGACCGCACGCTGAAGAAGTCCGTGCCCGTCCCCACCGACGAGGCCGAGCTCGGCGACGGCTACGTCGTCACGCACGACAAGCAGGCCGGCGAGCTCGTCCTCACCACCTTCGCCGACGGCACCCCGGCGAGCCGGGTGATCGGCGAGCTGCCCGACACCGGCGTCTCCCAGCGGGACGTCCGCTGGACGGTGGACGAGTCCGGCGGCAACGTCGCGTACGTCGACGACCAGGAGCGCGTCCACCTCGTACCGTCGGGAGTGCCGCAGCAGCCGCTGCGCCTGCTCGCACCGGTCGAGAAGACGTCGTACGTCTGGGGGCACGAGGTCGACACCACGCCCGACACCCTGGCCACCGTGCTCCTGTCGAAGCCGTCCTCGGGCTGGGACCTGACGGTCCGCAACCGCGCGACCGGCAAGGTCTACGACGACGGCCGCGACGGCGGGCCGGCGCGGGGCGAGCTGACCGTCGGATGGCACGGTGACGACCCTACGAAGACCGGGGACGCGTTCGTGCCGAACGGCACCTACGACTGGACCCTGACCGTCACGCCCGCGGACGGCGCGGGCGCTCCGCTTCAGGTGCGCGGCACGGTCCAGCTGGAGTACGGCAGCGCCGTGCGCCACGACCACGTCGGCTCCCCGGGCCTGCCCGACGGCACCGGTGATCTCCTCACCCTGAACGCCTCGGGCGCCTTCACCTTCCAGCAGGGCACGGGCAAGGGCACGTTCTCCGGGAAGGTCTCGGGCGGTGGCTGGTCCACGAAGGCGGTGGCCGTGCCGTTCGGCGACCTGAACAAGGACCGCTGCAACGACGTGCTGGTGCGGATGAGCGACGGTTCGCTGCGCGGCTACAAGGTGCCGTGCGGCGGCGCGCTCACCACGTCCACGCCGTACACGAAGCTCGGCACCGGCTGGAACGCCTACAACGTGCTCACCTCACCAGGTGACCTGACCGGTGACGGGCGGGCGGACCTGCTGGCGCGCAAGGCGTCGACCGGGGACGTGTACCTCTTCGCCGCGAAGAGCGACGGCACGCTGGCGGCGGCGAAGAAGATCCGGTCCGCGTGGACGGGGTACACGAAGGTCGTCGGCGCCGGTGATCTGAACGGCGACGGCATCGGTGACGTCCTCGCCCGGGACAAGTCCGGGACGCTCTACCGCTACAACGGGCTCGGCAACGGCCTGCTGAAGGACCGTGTGAAGGTGTTCTCGAACTGGGGCGGCTCCTACAACGCGATCGTCGGCGTCGGTGACATCACCGGGGACGGGAAGAGCGACCTGGTCGAGCGGGACACGGCGGGCAACCTGTACCGCAACAACGGTGACGGCAAGGGCTCGTTCGGGGCGCGGACGCGGATCGCGACGGGCTGGCAGGGCTACAAGGGCCTCTTCTGACCGTCCCGTTTTGGCCAACCTGTGATGCATGTCACGCCCCCGGCCGGGGAATTGCTGGGGGCATGACAGATGATGCGAGAGTCCGTGGGGCCACCGGGCTGTCGGACGAGGAACGGCTGGCCCAGCTCGGTTACACCCAGGTCCTCGCCCGCCGTATGTCGGCGTTCTCCAACTACGCCGTCTCCTTCACGATCATCTCGGTCCTGTCCGGATGTCTGACCCTCTACCTGTTCGGGATGAACACCGGCGGTCCCGCCGTGATCACCTGGGGCTGGGTCGGGGTCGGTCTGATGACGCTGTTCGTCGGTCTCTCGATGGCCGAGATCTGTTCGGCGTACCCGACGTCGGCGGGCCTGTACTTCTGGGCGCACCGTCTCGCGCCGCCCCGTTCGGCGGCGGCGTGGGCCTGGTTCACGGGCTGGTTCAACGTCCTCGGCCAGGTCGCGGTGACCGCGGGCATCGACTTCGGCGCCGCGTCCTTCCTGGGCGCCTATCTGAACCTGCAGTTCGACTTCGAGGTGACCCCGGGCCGTACGGTCCTCCTCTTCGCGGCGATCCTCCTCCTGCACGGCTTGCTGAACACCTTCGGCGTCCGCATCGTCGCGCTCCTCAACAGCGTGAGCGTGTGGTGGCACGTGCTGGGTGTCGCCGTGATCGTCGGCGCGCTGGCCTTCGTGCCGGACCACCACCAGTCGGCGTCCTTCGTGTTCACCCACTTCGTGAACAACACGGGTTGGGGCAGCGGCGTGTACGTGGTGCTGCTCGGCCTTCTGATGGCCCAGTACACCTTCACGGGGTACGACGCCTCGGCCCACATGACCGAGGAGACGCGCGACGCGTCGACGGCGGGCCCGAAGGGCATCGTCCGATCGATCTGGACGTCCTGGATCGCCGGCTTCGTACTCCTTCTGGGCTTCACCTTCGCCATCCAGTCGTACGACAAGGAGCTGGCGTCCCCGACCGGCGCTCCCCCGGCGCAGATCCTCCTGGACGCGCTGGGCGCGACGGCCGGCAAGCTGCTCCTGCTCGTCGTGATCGGCGCACAGCTCTTCTGCGGGATGGCGTCGGTGACGGCCAACAGCCGCATGATCTACGCCTTTTCCCGCGACGGCGCGCTGCCCTTCTCGCACGTCTGGCACACGGTCAGCCCGCGCACACGCACCCCGGTCGCGGCGGTGTGGCTGGCGGCGGGGGGTGCGCTGGTGCTGGGGCTGCCGTATCTGATCAACGTGACGGCGTACGCGGCGGTGACGTCGATCGCGGTGATCGGCCTGTACATCGCGTACGTCGTCCCGACGCTGCTGAGGGTGCGCAAGGGCGACGCGTTCGAACGCGGTCCGTGGCATCTGGGCCGCTGGTCCCAGCCGATCGGCATCGTGTCGGTGATCTGGGTCGGTGTGATCACGATCCTGTTCATGCTTCCGCAGGTCTCCCCGGTCACCTGGGAGACCTTCAACTACGCGCCGGTCGCGGTCCTTGTCGTCCTGGGCTTCGCCGCGACGTGGTGGCTGGCCTCGGCCCGCCACTGGTTCCTCAACCCCGACCACGCCCGCACCGTGGCCCGCGAGGCGTCCCGCACGGCTCCCACCGGCATGCCGAGCCCCTGACCCCCCTTTCGCCACCGCCCGACGCGGCCGCGACACCGATACCCGATCGGAGACGCGGCCGTGTCCGGCTATGCTCGGACAGGCAACATCGCCTGGGCCCTTAGCTCAATTGGCAGAGCAGTGGACTTTTAATCCATTGGTTGTGGGTTCGAGTCCCACAGGGCCTACCGGTGCGGAAGAGGGGTTACCCCCTCTGACCTGCGGTGCAGCGCTCGGGTCGGCTTCGGTCGACTCGGGCGCTGCTTCGGTTTCGGGCCCTTGCGTGAGCGGATGTGCCGGGTACGCAGCCAGAACGTGCGACGAAGTCGGCCATACGGCAGCCCGGGTGCCACTGCCACGTGGGACGCCCGGGCTGCCGTTTGCGCGCAGGAGCGGGCCGGCACGGGGGGAACCAGCCCGCTCCTGCGGTCGGCGCCCGCGTACCTCCCCAGGAGAGCGAGCGCCTCGACCCTCATGATCGGGTCACTCCCTCCAGCGCATCGTGTCTCTGGAATGTCACTGGTGGTGAGAGATGGTCACGAATCCAACGCTCGTGTGAAGAGAGCGACTTGGAGCCGTCACGACTCGGCCGGGAACCATGCACGTATCCTCGTCCTCTGGCGGGGCTGCCCGTAGTGGCCGGTCTCCGCGCCGACGGGAAGAACAAGATCGCGGGGCCGGTACGCTGGGGCCGCTGTGGCACCCCGCACCTTGATCCGCGCCCCACGGTGAGTCATGGCTTGCGGCGATCAAGACGTCTTTGGGCATGAGGATGAAGAACAAGTGCTGATAGCGGGCCGGTACCGGCTGCGAGACACCATCGGACGGGGCGCGATGGGGGAGGTCTGGCGGGCCTTCGACGAGACGCTCGGCAGACCGGTTGCGTTGAAACTCCTGCTCCCGCACAACTCCGACCCCACCGCCCCCTCCCGCTTCCGGCTGGAGGCGCAGACCGCCGGCCGTCTCAGTCACCCGCATGTGGTCGGCGTCCTGGACTTCGGCGAGCACGAAGACCGTCTGTTCCTGGTGATGGAGCTTGTCGACGGTGACAGCCTCGCCGACCTGCTCACCGACTCCGGACCGTTGTCCGCCGAGCGGGTGGCCCGTATCGCCGCGCAGGCCGCCGCCGGGCTGGCCGCCGCGCATCAGCAGGGCATCGTGCACCGGGACATCAAGCCGGCCAACCTCCTGCTGGACGCCGACGGCACCCTGAAGATCGGCGACTTCGGCATCGCCCGCTTCCTCGACGACCCCGGTGCCGCGCTCACCGCCACCGGGCAGATCGTCGGCACCAGCCTTTACCTCGCGCCCGAGCGGGCCCTGGGCCGCACCGCCGGCCCGGCATCCGACGTGTACTCCCTGGGCTGCGTGCTCTACCAACTCCTCATCGGTCGGCCGCCGTTCCAGGCGGACAGTGCGCTCGCGGTGCTTCATCAGCACCTCGATGCCGCCCCGGTCCCACCCCGGCAACTCGGCGCCGATCTACCGGCCGCCTTCGAGAGCTATCTGCTCGGTCTGCTGGCCAAGGAGCCCGAGAGCCGGCCCACGGCCGGGGAGGTGGCGGACTGGTTCGGGCGCGGAGCCTGGCGCGGGGTGACGGAGCCACTGCCGAGCGAACACCAGGACCACGGCCGTCCGGACCGGCCGCACGTCACCGGCTCGAGGGCCGCCGCCCCCGCACGCCCCGTCTCCGCTCCCACCGCCCGCTCCGACGGCGCCTTCGCCCCGGTGGCGGACACCGAGTGGCAGACGAGCGTGCACCGTGCCGCGACCCGCCGCTCACACCTGCCGTTCCTCCGCCGTTCCCGGCTGGTGGCTGTGCTGGGCGGTGCCGGCCTCTTCACCGTGGCGTTGGTGGTGGGCATGGTGTGGTTCTCGCCCGGCACCGGCTCGGCGCAGGGGCCGCAGATCAGCCCGTCCGCGAGCACGAGCCCCGCCACGCCGTCCCCCTCGACGTCGTACGAGACTGCTTCCTCACCCCCGGAACAGCCTGCCGAGCAGAAGCCGGAGAGGGAGCCCGACGTCAAACCAGGCCCCAAGGAGGCCGACAAGCACGGCAAGCGCAAGCACTGACAGGGGTCTGGGGCCCTCGCACGGTCTGCATCGCCCGGCTCCTGTCGCCTCCCAGCACGCTCGGACGGCCATTTAGTTTCAAGCGATACCGTATCGAACGAAGTAGTCTGGTCCCATGGCCGCTGACGCTCCCCACCGAACCACCGCCTCGCACGCGACCGACCGCCCCGGGGACACGTCGCCCTTCGCTCTCGGTCTGCTGCTGCGCCGGGCGCACTGGCGCGCGGCCGCGGTGATGACGGAGGCCCTTCGGCCGCTCGGCATCGAGTTGCGGCATTTCGCTGTGCTGATCGAGCTGGTCAATCACGGGCCCACGGTGCAGCGGGATCTGGCGGCGGCGACGGGGTCGGACAAGGCGGGAATCATGCGGGTCGTGGACGACCTGGAGCGGAAGGGGCTGGCCGTACGCAAGTCCGTTCCGGGGGACCGGCGGGTGCGGGCGGTGGAGATCACCCCTCAGGGGCTGGAGCTCTTCGACGCGGTCCACCTGGCGGCGGAGCCGCTGGCCGAGCGTCTGGTCGCCGAACTGGGGCCCGGCGAGCCCGAGAAGCTGACGGAACTGCTGACCCGGCTTGCCCATCCGGCGGATGACGAGGCGTAAGTACTGCGCGGGCGCCGTGTGACCTCCCGGGACGGGGCGTCACACGGCGTCCACGGCCCGGCGGGTCACGCGGCGAGGCGCCGCGCGAGTGGATTTCCTCTGTAACGAAGGTCGACCCATGAAGCAGATGGAGATGGGCGATCATGGACGTCTATGAGGCGGTCGTGAGCCGACGGGCGGTACGCGCGTTCACCGACCGGCCCGTCCCGCGGCGGGCGCTGGAACGGGTGCTGTCCGCCGCGGCCTGGGCGCCGTCCGGATCGTACCTCCAGCCGTGGCACGTCTACGTGCTGACCGGCGCACCGCTTGCCGAACTCAAGTGAGCGCCGATCCGCCTTCGGGGAGCAGCGCTACGGCGCGCTCGGCATTGCGCGCGGGGACCTGGAGGGGCGCCAGCGGGCCGCTTCCGCGAACTGGGACTGCTTCGGCGCGCCCGCTGCCCTGTTCTGCTACATCGACCGCGAGATGGGTTCGCCCCAGTGGGCCGACGCCGGCATGTATCTGCAGACCGTCATGCTGCTGCTGCGCGCCGAGGGGCTGCACAGCTGCCCGCAGATGGCATGGGCGAAGTTCCACCGGACCGTCGCGGAGGTCCTGTCGCCCCCGGACGGTCTCGTCCTCTTCTGCGGCATGTCGATCGGGTTCGAAGACGTCACGGTGAGTGACCCCCATACGGCCCGGGCGCCGCTCGACGAGACGGTCACGTTCGTCGACGGCCGCTGACGGCGTCCGGCCTCAGCCGGTCGAGGTGCCGTTTCTTGCCGCGCCCACATAGGCGCACATATGCCATATTGCGCACAAAACGCCAAGGAAAGGTGTGCCATGAAGATCGCAGTCATCGGTGGTACCGGGCTGATCGGGTCGCAGGTCGTCAAGAACCTGAACGCCGCCGGGCACGAGGCGGTACCGCACTCGAAGTCCAGTGGCGTCGACGTCATCAGCGGCCAGGGACTGGACGAGGCGGTGGCGGGGGCCGACGTCGTCGTGAACCTGACGAACTCCCCGACCTTCGACGAAGCCTCCCCGGCCTTCTTCCAGACCTCGATGGACAACCTCCTGGCGGCGGCCCACAAGGGCGGCGTCGGCCACGTCGTCATCCTGTCGATCGTCGGCGTGGACCAGGTGCCGGAGATGGACTACTACCGCGCCAAGACGCTCCAGGAGAAGATCCTCGCGGCCGGGCCGATCCCCTACTCGATCGTGCGCGCCACACAGTTCATGGACTTCATGGACGCGGTCATCTCCTGGACCGCCGACGCCGACACCGTCCGGCTGCCCGCCACACCCATCCAGCCCATCGCCTCCAAGGACGTGGCCGCCGCGGTGGCCGAGGTCGCCGCCGGCGCTCCGCTGAACGGCATCCGCAACATCGCCGGCCCCGACATCTACACCCTGGACGAGCTGGGCCGGATCACCCTGTCCCACAAGGGCGACAACCGCACCGTCGTCACCGACCCCACCGCCGGCATGTTCGCCGTCGTCAAGGGCGACGTCCTCACGGACAAGAACGCCCACCTCGCCCCCACCAGCTACACCGAGTGGCTCTCCTGACGGTCCCCGCCTCCCGCACGCCCCGGCCCGGCGGTCCTTCGTCGCGTCCGCCGGGTGCGGCGGCGTGAGCCGGCGTGAGCCGGCCGGGGTCCGGCCGCGTCAGCCCGCGTTCCGTCCGGTCAGGTCGGCCAACTCCGCCAGGGGCAGGGTGTGCTGGGTCTGGAGGACCTTCGCGCGCAGGTAACGGACGTTGTGGGCCGTGGTGAAGACGCCGGTCGGCACCCGGTCGCGCACGGACACCCCGAGGGAGCGCAACTGCTCCGCCTTGTCGGGGTTGTTGGACAGCAGATCCAGCTCGGTGACGCCGAGGGCGCGCAGCATCTGGGCGGCGGCAGTGTAGTCGCGGGCGTCCTCCGGGAGGCCCAGCGCGGCGTTCGCCTCGTAGGTGTCGAGGCCCTGGTCCTGGAGGGCGTAGGCGTCGAGCTTGTTGTACAGGCCGATGCCGCGCCCTTCCTGGCGCAGGTAGAGCAGCACGCCCCCGCGCTCGGCGATCCGCTCCACCGCCTCGCGCAGCTGGGGTCCGCAGTCGCAGCGGGCCGAGCCGAAGACGTCCCCGGTCAGGCACTCGGAGTGCAGGCGCACCAGGGGTACGGTTCCGGGCGCCGGGTCGCCGAGGACGACGGCGACATGCTCCAGCCCGTCGGCGAGGCCGTGGAAGGTGACGAGTTCGGCGTCGACGCCGTAGCCGTCGTGGAAGTGCAGCGGTACCCGGACGCGGGCGCGCTGTGTGGCGGCGGGGGTGTCGGGCATGCGGGTCCCTCCGGGGCGGGGCGGGGCGGGGCGGACGGAAGACCGCCGAGGCCTCTGCTTCAGATTTGAAGCAGGTTTCCGCGGAGACACTACCTCTGCTTTAAAGTTGAATCAACTGGCCGGTGGGGTGAGTTACGAGCAGCCCCTGGACGAGCGCCGGAGCCAGGGGACCTCGTCCGGTGCGCTGCGTGCACCGTCCTCGCCCTCCAGCGCCCCCGCGATGCTGGTGCAGATCTCCTCCAGCTGACCCACCTGCTCCGGCGTGAGCCGGTCGAAGAGGGTCGCGCGCACCGTCTCCACGTGCCCGGGTGCCGTACGCTCCAGCACGGCCATCCCCTCGCCGGTCAGCGCCGCGATGCTGCTGCGCTTGTCCTGGTCGCATCCCTCCCGCCGTACCAGTCCGTCCCGCTCCAGCCTGGTCACCGCGTACGTCAGCCTGCTGCGCGTGATCTTCAGCGCCTCGGCGAGATCGGTCATGCGCAGCCGCCGGTCGGGCGCGTCGGAGAGGTTGGCCAGCACGGAGTAGAACAGGTGGGGCATGCCGGCGTCCTGCTGGAGCTGCCGGTCGATCGCGTCCTCCAGGAGCTGGGAGGCGGCGATGTAGGCGCGCCAGGCGCGCTGCTCCTCGGGGGTGAGCCAGCGGGTCGTCATGCGGCCAGTGTAAGTTTGTTTCAAACTTGAACCAAGCCGCCCGTCCTCATCACTCCCGGGGAGTCCGCGCCGATGCCGTACCCGTACGTCCTCCTGTCCGCCGCCGTCTCCCTCGACGGCTACCTGGACGACACCGGCCCCGACCGCCTCCTGCTCTCCGGCCCGGCCGACTTCGACCGGGTCGACGAGGTCCGGGCCTCGGTGGACGCGATCCTGATCGGCGCCGGCACCATCCGCGCCGACAACCCCCGCCTCCTCGTCAACGCGCCCGAGCGCCGCGCGGCCCGGCGGGCGCAGGGCAAGCCGGAGTACCCGCTGAAGGTCACCGTCACCGCCTCCGGCGACCTCGACCCTGACGCCAGGTTCTGGCACACCGGCGGCGACAAGCTCGTCTGCACGACGGACAAGGGGGCCGAGCGGGCCGCCCGCGTCCTCGGCCGGACCGCCGACGTGGTCTCCCTCGGCCCGGACCTCGACTGGCGCGCCCTGCTGGAACACCTCTACGACGTGCGCGGCGTACGGCGCCTGATGGTGGAGGGCGGCGGCACCGTCCACACCCAGCTCCTGCGGCAGGGCCTCGCCGACGAGCTCCAGCTGGTCCTGGCACCGCTGTTCGTCGGCGACCCGGCGGCCCCACGCCTGTTCGGCCCGGGGGCGTACCAGGCCGGACGGCTGCGCCTCGTCGAGACCCGCCGCATCGAGGACGTCGTCCTGATGCGCTACGAGCCCACCGCCCCCGGCGCCGGCCCGCTGCCCACCGCCGCCGACCACCACTGGCTGCGCACCGCCTGCGAGCTGGCGGCCCTGTGCCCGCCCTCGTCCACGGCCTTCAGCGTCGGCGCGGTGGTGGTCGCGGCCGACGGCACCGAACTGGCGCGCGGCCACTCGCGCGAGGGCGGCGACCCCGTCGTGCACGCGGAGGAGGCGGCCCTCGCCAAGCTGGACCCCGCCGACCCGCGCCTGCCCGGAGCCACCGTCTACAGCAGCCTGGAGCCCTGCTCCCGGCGCGCCTCCCGCCCCGCCCCGTGCGCCGAGCTGATCCTGCGCGCGGGCGTGCGCCGGGTGGTCACGGCCTGGCGGGAGCCGGACACCTTCGTGACGGCGGCCGACGGCGCCGGGCTCCTGGCGGGCGAGGGTGTGGACGTCGTCCTGCTCCCGGAACACGAGGCCGCGGCGAAGGAGCCGAACGCGCACCTGCTGCCCTGAGGGCCACCTCACGCAAACCCGTGCGCTGAGCACCCCGAACATGACGTATGCTTGAGACACAACGACGCGGGGTGGAGCAGCTCGGTAGCTCGCTGGGCTCATAACCCAGAGGTCGCAGGTTCAAATCCTGTCC
Organism: Streptomyces sp. NPDC002520; assembly: GCF_053595235.1. Lineage (NCBI taxonomy): Bacteria > Bacillati > Actinomycetota > Actinomycetes > Kitasatosporales > Streptomycetaceae > Streptomyces > Streptomyces sp. NPDC002520. The sequence continues at coordinate 460,048 of NZ_JBSFXG010000003.1, forward strand.
CCGCTACTGAAGGCTCAGGGCCGGTATCCAGCAATGGATACCGGCCCTGAGTGTTTTCCCGGTGTTTCCCCCCGGTTCCGGGCGTCCGCCGCCCCCCGTGCACGCCGTAGTGGCGTACCTCACACCAGATCATCCGCTCGGTCCACACCGGTCGCCCGCCGCCCCCGGCCCCACCACGCTGTATCTACGTCGATGACACGGGAGACGAACGGTGGGCCCAGGTGAGATGGAGGAGAACACCTACGCCCGCGCCTGCGGCAGGCTCCCCGGGGACCCCGTCCCGGACCCGGGCCCCGGCGAGGACCCCGGACCCGCGCCCCGGGACCGGATGTGCCGCCCCACCCTGCGGACGCTCGCCCGCGCCCTGCCCGCGCTCCTGATCACCGTCGGGATCGTCTACGACCTGTTCACCCCGCCCGCCCTCACCGCCGTCCCGTTCTTCACGGCCGCCCCGCTGATCGCCGCGCCCCTGTCCTCGCTGCGCACCACGGCCCTCACCGGCCTCGCCACCGTGCTCGCCGCCCTCCTCGTGCACTCCCGCTACGCCCTGACGGACGCCGGCGCCGTCACCGAGGCCGTCACCGTCGTCACGGTCGCCGTCCTCGCCCTCGTCATCAACCGCGTCGTACGCCGTGGCGACGAGCGGCTCGCCTCCGCCCGGCAGATCGCCGAGGCCGCTCAGCGCGCCGTCCTGCCCGAACCCGCCGCGCGGATCGGCGGATTCGACATCGCGGCCCGATACGAGGCGGCCCAGGAGGGCGCGTTCATCGGCGGCGACCTGTACGCGGTGCAGGACAGCCCGCACGGCGTACGGCTGATCGTCGGGGACGTGCGCGGCAAGGGCATGGGGGCGGTCGCCGCCGTGGCCGTGGTGATCGGGGCGTTCCGGGAGGCCGCCGAGCAGGAGGCCACGCTGGAGGCGGTGGCCACGCGGCTGGAGCGGGCGCTGGCCCGCGAGGACACCCGGCGGGAGGGGCCCGACGCCTGCGAGGGCTTCACCACCGCCGTGCTCGCCGAACTCCCGCACGACGACAGCGTCGCCCGCATCCTCAACCGCGGCCACCCGCCGCCGCTGATGCTGCACTCCGACGGCACCCTGCGCGCCCTCACGGTGCACGAGCCCGCCCTGCCGCTCGGCATGAGCGACCTGGGGCTGTGGCCGGACCGCGCGTTCGAGACCGATTTCCCGGGCGGCTCCACCCTGCTGTTCTACACCGACGGCCTGTCCGAGGCCCGGGACGCCCACGGCCGGTTCTACGACCCCGCGCGCCGCCTCACCGGACGCCTCTGCCCGGACCCGGGGAGCCTGCTCGGCCGGCTCGCCGCCGAGGTGCGGCGGCATTCGGGCGGCGGGATGGCGGACGACATGGCGCTGCTGGCCGTACGAAGACCCCCGCGGCACCACGCCGCCGACCGTGACCGCCGTACGGCGACGGCCTCGCCGGACTCTCACTCACGGTGATCGGGTGGCAGCCCTCCGCATAACATCTGAGTCACCATCAAAAAGTGCGTGACTCCTGAACGTGGACCAACTCGCCCGTTTTCCGCCGTTCCTGACGCGTACGTCCACCCCGGAGAGTGTTAAGGATCAGCTTGAACGGCTTGGAATCTGGCGCCCGGGTCTATTAACGTTCGATAACGCAGCGCGGTCGTCCCAGCCGTCACAAGAGGCGGCTCCGTGCGCACACGCCGAATCTCGCAAGGGAACCGGGGAACCACCACCTTGGGGTGAATCACGCGGACGCCGTCGTGAACTGCTTGACTCACGACCGGTATACGCGCGTAGGAGACCTTCCTGCTCCGAACCCGTCAGCTAACCCGGTAGGCGAAGGAAGGAAAGGAGTACGCCCGCGTGGCGTCCAACCGCCCTGCCCCAGAAGCCCCGTTCGTGCCCGCTCAGCGAGATCCCGAGACCTTCGGTTACGGCGGTCCCGGCCCCGAAGAGGGTCCCTGGGAGGAGTGGAACCCCACCGAGGAGTCCATCCGCCCGGTGCGCGGCCGGCACCGCGTCGCCAAGCAGCGCGGCGGACTCGCCCGCAGCTCCACCGTCCTCGGCGTCGGTGTCATCGCCGCCGTCGGTGCGGGCGGCATCGCCAGCGCGAACACCGGCAAGCCGCCGGTGTCCATCTCGCTGCCCGACCACCTGCCCTCCATGGACTCCGTCGAGCACCTGTTCGACGACTCCTCCGGCGCGCCCAAGGCCACCACCGCCTCCCTCACCAACGTCGGCGTGACCTCCGCCGACAGCGCGAAGGGCGCCGACGCGGGCGAGGCCCTGCGCAACCGGATCATGGCGCAGGCCGAGCAGCAGCAGAGCAAGGCCGACAGCCGGGCCGAGGACAAGGCCGCCGCGGCAGCGGCCGCCGCCGCCGAGAAGGCCGCCGCCGACGCGGCCGCCAAGGCGAAGAAGGAGGCCGCCGCCAAGGCGGCCGCCGCGAAGGAGAAGGCGGAGGCCGAGGCCAGGAAGAAGGCCGAGGCGGAGCGCCTGGCCGCGCTGGCGCGGCAGTTCAAGCTGCCGGTCGTCTCGTACACCATCACCGGCACCTTCGGTCAGCCCGGCTCCATGTGGTCCTCCGGCTACCACACCGGCCTCGACTTCGCCGCGCCCACCGGCACGCTCATCAAGGCCGTCCACGGCGGCACGATCACCGAGGCGGGCTGGGCCGGCGCCTACGGCTACCGCACCGTCCTCACCCTCGACGACGGCACCGAGCTGTGGTTCTGCCACCAGTCCTCGATCACCGTCTCCGCCGGCCAGAAGGTCACCACCGGCGAGGTCATCGGCCGCGTCGGCGCCACCGGCAACGTCACCGGCCCGCACCTCCACCTGGAGGTCCACCCCGGCGGCCAGTCCACCGGCATCGACCCGGCGGCGTGGCTGCGCGGCAAGGGTCTCACCCCCTGAGCGGCCACTGACCCGCTCCCGGCCCACGCCCGGTCGTTCGCGACCGGGCCTCGGCCGGTTCTGATCCCCCCATGACCGGCCCCCGGCGGCCCTGGCGGCATCCCCCCGACGTCAGGGCCGTCGGCGCGCCCGGCCGCCCGGGTGCGCCTTCGCCGCCCGTGTGAGCCCGGCCGGCCGGGCAAGTCCCGTCCTCCGGGCAGGTCCCGCTCTCGGGCAGGTCCCGTTCTCCGGGCACGCACGTGGTCCGTCCGGGCGTTTTCACCCACTCTTCGCAGGAACCCGGAATGGGTGGGGCGGAAGTGGCAGTTGAACTGAAACATGACTGCTTCACATTCCCCTCTGCGCAAGCTCGGCTCCTCCGACCTCGAGGTCTTCCCGCTGGCCCTCGGTGGCAACGTCTTCGGCTGGACCGCCGACGAGGAGGCCTCCTTCGCCGTCCTCGACGCCTACACGGCCGCCGGCGGCAACTTCGTCGACACCGCCGACTCCTATTCGGCGTGGATCGAGGGCAACAAGGGCGGCGAGTCCGAGACGATCATCGGCAAGTGGCTCAAGGCGCGCGGCAACCGCTCGGACGTCGTCGTCGCGACCAAGGTCAGCCAGCACCCGGAGTACATGGGCCTCACCGCCGCCAACATCAAGGCCGCCGCCGACGCGTCCCTGCGCCGCCTGGACACCGACTACATCGACCTCTACTACACGCACTTCGACCAGCCCGAGGTGCCGGTCGAGGAGATCATCGGCGCCCTCGACGAGCTGGTGAAGGCGGGCAAGGTCCGGCAGATCGCCGCCTCCAACATCACCCCCGAGCGTCTGCGGGCCTCCCTCGACTTCTCCGCCCGCGAGGGCCTGGCCCGCTACGTCGCCGTCCAGCCGCACTACAACCTGGTCTCCCGCGACACCTACGAGGGCCCGCTGCAGGACCTGGCCGCCCGCGAGGGCCTGGCCGGCATTCCGTACTTCGCCCTCGCCTCCGGCTTCCTCACCGGCAAGTACCGCCCCGGCACCACGGTCGACAGCGCCCGCGCCGGCTCCGCCGCCCAGCACCTCGAGACCGAGCGCGGCCAGAAGGTCCTCGCCGCCCTGGACGAGGTCGCCGCCGCCCACGAGGCCCCCGTCGCCACGGTCGCCCTCGCCTGGCTCGCCGCCCAGCCGACCATCGCGGCCCCCATCGCCTCCGCCCGCACCGTCGACCAGCTCCCGGCCCTGCTGGGCGTCGCCGGCCTCCACCTGACGGACCAGGAAGTGAACCAGCTGACGCAGGCCTCGGCCTGACCGGGACCCCCCGCCGCGCCGCCCCCGTACCGGTACGGGGGCGCGGCACCCTGCGCGGCCCGAAGGCCTACGACCGGTACGGGTTGTACGCGGGATAGGGCGCCTGGTACGCGGGATAGGGCGCCGCCGCGTAGCCGTACCAGTAGGGGGCCGGGGCGCCGTGCACCGGGCGGGGCGGCGCCACAGCGCGGGAGGCGTACTCCAGGGACGGGCGGGCCACCTGGCGCCGCTCCCACAGCGCGCCCAGCAGTTCCCGCTCGCGGGTGATGAAGTCGGCCCCGGCCTTCCCCCGGCGCCCCCGGTGGCGCAGGAACGCGAGCGAGGTGGCGTACGCCTCGTACTGGGCCACCGCCCGCGCCGCCGGCCGTCCCCCGAAGTGCCGGCGGGCATGGTCGCGGGCCATCCGCCGCGCCCGCATGGACCCGAGGACGAACGGCTCGGCGGGACCCAGCCAGCCGGCGTACACGTACGCCGTCAGCTCTTCCCGCACGGTCCGCAGCTCCCGCTGCCGCGTCCACACCGCGAGCCAGGTCAGCAGGCCGAACGCGGGCACCATGAACGCCCCGTACACGGCGAAGAAGCCGTACTCGCCGAAGGTCGAGGAGCCGTTCCAGAAGGCGTGCATGCTCATCGCGAGCAGCAGCCCGCCGAGCGGAACCAGCACGCGCCGGGCGGTCCGGCCGTCCGCGGACAGCGCGGCGATGCCGAAGCCGATGCCGGTGAGCACGGTGAACAGGGGATGCGCGAACGGGGACATCACGACGCGCACGAAGAAGGTGGCGGCGGTGACGGAGGCGATGCCCCCGCCGCCGGTGAGCTGGTCGGTCCCGAAGGCCGTGCCCAGGTAGAGGATGTTCTCGGTGAACGCGAACCCGGTCGCGGTGAGCCCCGCGATCACGACCCCGTCGATGATCCCGGTGAACTCGCGTCTGCGGAACAGGAAGACCAGCAGCACGGCCGCCGCCTTGGCGGACTCCTCCACTATCGGCGCTATCACCGTCGCGCCGAGGGTGTCGGCGCTCCCGGGGTCGGCGGTGGCCGTGACGATCCACTTGGTCGCGAAACTGTTGGCGACGATGGCGATCAGCGCCGCCGCGCACGCCCCCCAGGCGAAGGCGAAGACCAGGTTCCGCCAGGGTCCCGGCTCGACCCGATCCAGCCACCGGAAGGCGGCTATGAGCCAGGGCACCGGCAGCACCGCGAGACCCAGTCCGACCAGGAACCCCTCGGTGCCGGTCTGCCGCCGCACCAGCGCGAGAATCACCAGACCGGACAGGGCGAGCAGTGTGATCAGCGCCCCGTAGCGCACCGACCGGCGCTGCCACCAGTGCGGATGCGCTCCGCTCATGGGGCCGGGGGAGTACGTCGGGTACGGAGGACTGCTGGCCACGGCATCGACCCTAACGGTGACCGGACGAAGGCGGTGATGCTGTCGCCGTCGTCGCGGCTACGGATGGTTACTGCTTCGGCTGCGGTACGCGACGAAAGAGGAGATCGTTCACCACATGTCCCTTGTCCAGACCCTGCCCCTCGAAACGGGTCAGCGGCCGGAAGTCGGGACGCGGCGCGAAACCGCCGTCGGCCTGCGTGTTCTCGAAGTCGGGGTGCGCGGTGAGCACCTCCAGCATCTGCTCGGCGTACGGCTCCCAGTCGGTCGCGCAGTGCACGATCGCCCCGGGCCTCAGCCGGGTCGCCGCCAGGGACAGGAACTCGGGCTGGATCAGCCGCCGCTTGTGGTGCCGCTTCTTCGGCCAGGGGTCCGGGAAGTACACGCGCAGACCGTCGAGCGAGCCGGGCCGGAGCATCTCCCTGAGCAGGATGATCGCGTCCCCGTTCGCGACCCGGACGTTGGACAGCCCGTTCTGCTCGGCGAGAGCCAGCAGATTGCCCTGCCCCGGGGTGTGCACGTCCACGGCGAGGATGTTGGTCCCGGGGTCCGCGGCCGCCATCTGCGCGGTGGCCTCGCCCATGCCGAACCCGATCTCGAGCACGACGGGGTTCCCGTTCCCGTACATCTCCGCGAAGTCGATGACCCGCTGGCCGTCGATGTCCAGTCCCCACGTGGGCCACAGCCGCTGCAACGCGTCGGCCTGCCCCGTGGTCACCCTGCTCCGCCGCGGCTGGAAACTCCGGATCCGCCGCTCGAAGTGCGAGCCGGCGGGATCGGCCTTGGGGCCGTCCGGGAACCGCGGCTCGCCCTTGGCCCGCGTGTGCCGGACGGACTCACCGGGGACGTGCGAGGACGCCGGCGCGTGCGCGGCGGCAGCGGACCGGGTGGCTTCGGGGGCGTTGAGGAAGTCAGACACAGTGAGGCCGATTTTACGGCGCCTCTTCGATGCGCCGGGACGGGCACGGGACGGGCGGGCCGCCGGGAGCCGGGAGCCGGGGGCAGAGCCCCCGGTACGGCGACTACAGCGAACCGAGCATGTCCAGCGCCCGACGCCCGACCTCCCGGCCGATCGGCAGCGAAGCGGTGGCCGCGGGAGAGGGCGCGTTGAGCACGTGCACGGCCCGGCTCCCCTCCCGGATGAGGAAGTCGTCGACCAGCGTCCCGTCCCGCAGCACCGCCTGCGCCCGCACTCCCGCGGGGGCCCGCACCAGATCCGTCTCCTGCACCGCGGGCAGGAGTCTTCGTACGGCCCCCAGGAACGCCTTCCTGGACACCGACCGCCGCAGCTCTCCCGCCCCGTACCGCCAGTGCCGCCGGGCGATCACCCAGGACCCCGGCCAGGCCACGGTCCCGGCAAACTCCCGGGGGCGTACGACCCCCCACCCGTACCCCTCCCGGGCGAGCGCCGGCACCGCGTTCGGGCCGATGTGCACGCCTCCGTCGATCCCCCGGGTCAGATGCACGCCGAGGAACGGGAACGCCGGATCCGGCACCGGATACACCAGTCCCCGCACCAGCTCGGGCCGCGCCAGCTCGTAGTACTCCCCCCGGAACGGCACGATCCGCACCCCGGGCTCGTCGCCGGTCAGCCGGGCCACCTCGTCGCAGTACAGGCCGGCGCAGTTCACCAGCACCCGCGCGCGGACGACGTCCCCGCCCGACGTCAGCACGGCCACGCCGCGCTCCGGGCGCCGGTCGATCCGCACGACCCGTGCGCCGTACCGGATCTCGGCCCCGGAGGCCCGGGCCAGCTGCCGGGCGACGCCCACGAAGTCGCACACGCCCGTCGTGCCCACGTGGATGGCCGCGAGGCCGCGCACCTCGGGTTCGTACTCACCGATCTGCGCGGGGCCCAGCTCCCGCACCGGAATCCCGTTCTCCCGGCCGCGCTGCACGAGCGCGTGCAGCCGGGGCAGCTCCTCCCGCTCGGTGGCGACGATCAGCTTGCCGGTGACCGCGTGCTCGATGCCGTACTCGGCGCAGAACTTCACCATCTCGGCGGCGCCCCGCACCGCGTACCGCGCCTTGAGGGAGCCCGGCCGGTAGTAGATCCCGCTGTGGATGACCCCGCTGTTGCGCCCCGTCTGGTGCCGGGCCGCCCCCGCCTCCTTCTCCAGCACGGTCACCCGCGTACCCGGCGCGGCACGCGTGATCGCGTACGCCGTGGACAGTCCGACGATCCCGCCACCCACCACGAGCACATCACAGTCGTACGCACCGACCGCCACCTGCACCACCTCCCACCTCGATAGTGCACTGCGCCACTGACAGTCCCTTCAAACGCCACGGAGCGGCGGCGTGCTGAAGGGGCGCGGGGAACTGCGCGATCCAGCAAAGACGACCCGCAGCCGCAAACAGACACAAACCAGGCAGACGAGCAGGCGCCCCCTACGCCGGCGCAGCCATCAGCAGCGGCCGCGCCCGCTCCCGCAGCTCGACCACCCTCGGTTCGTCCCCGTAGGGCTCCAGCCGGTGCAGAAGATCCTTCACGTACTCGGTGGTGCGGGCCGAGGAGATCCGCCCGGCCACCTCCACGGCCCGCACTCCCTGCTCGCACGCGGCGTCCAGATTCCCGGACTCCAGCTCGGCCACGGCGGACACCACCAGCCGCAGCCCGTGGGAGCGCACGAACTCCTCCGTCGGCTTCGACAGGGCCTGCTCGGTGAACCTCCGCACCTGCCGTGGCGCCTTCAGGTCCCGGTAGCACTCCGCCGCGTCGGCGGCGAACCGGTCGTATCCATAAAAACCAAGCCATGAAGGGTCGTTGTCACCTTCCCTGGAGCGTTCGAGCCATCCCTCCGCCGCCTTCAGCGCCGCACCCGCCGCCTGCGCGTCCCCCGCGCGCGCGTGTGCCCGCGCCTCGATCAGCCGGAAGAAACTCATCGTGCGGGCGGTCGCCAGGCCCCGGTTGCGCTCCAGGGCGGCCTGCGCCAGGTCGACACCCTCGTCACCGAACCCCCGGTACGTCGCCTGCAGCGACATGGAGGCCAGTACGTAGCCCCCGAGCGGGACGTCGGCCGCCGCGCGTGCGAGCCGCAGCGCCTGGATGTAGTAGCGCTGCGCCGCCTCCTGCTGGCCGGTGTCGAAGGCCATCCAGCCGGCGAGCCGGGTGAGTTCGGCGCTCGCCCCGAACAGGGCGCGGCCGACCTCGTCGGAGTAGGAGCCGAGCAGCAGCGGCGCCGCCTCCACCCTTAAGCACTCCGGAACCATGGACGAACGCCAGTCGCCGCCCCCGTACTTGGAGTCCCAGCGCCTGGCGTCCTCGGCGGCCTCCCGCAGCTTCTGCACATCGCTGTGGCCGACTTTGATCGGTGCGCCGGAGTCCTCGGCGGAGTTCGCCTCCCGCGCGACCGAACTGTCGGCGGGGGTTATCAGCCACCGTGAGGCGGGCGTTGCGTACGCGCTCACCGCGAACGATCCGGCGAGCGACTGCCAGATGCCGCCGGAGCCCGCCCGGCGCCCGGCGAGGTCGAGCCGGTACAGCTCCGTCGCCGACCTCACCGCCTGTCCCACGTCCCTGGGGAAGGCGAGGCCGACTTCGGGGGCGGGGTCCGCGTCCGCCAGGCCGATCTCGTGGAGCGGCACCGGACGGCCGAGCTTCTGGCCGATGGCGGCCGCGATGAGGTGCGGTGCCGCACCCTGCGGCACCATCCCCTTCGACACCCAGCGCGCCACCGAGGTCTTGTCGTAGCGAAGAGTCAACCCGCGTTGGGCGCCAAGGTCGTTGACGCGACGCGCGAGTCCTGCGTTGCTGATTCCCGCGAGGGCGAGAACGGTGCCGAGCTTTTCGTTCGGCCCGCGTTGCTCCCTGGACATGCGCCACCCCTCGACACAGACGGCCGCCGCTCTGGCATAACCACGCGGCATTCGTAAACACAGCGTAGTTCGCCGGATCCCAAGCGTTAAGGGGCATTGTTCCGGATGGCGGGATTGTGGTCCGTACGGGAGTACGGTCCTGTACGCACCGTGCACGGCCGGGCCGGGTGTGCACCCGCCCGTGTGGCCGTGCGCCTGTGCGTGCGCTCTTCTCCGGCCATCGGGGGAGCGGTTCCATGGCTCGTGCGTGGGTCGGCCCGCTGTACTGGATCCAGTGGGCTGGGGGACACCGCCACCTTCATCCCCGCGGGTGGCGGACCGGTCCGGGAGGCGATGCCCGCCTCCCGGACTGTGCGCGCCACCGCGCCGCCGTGCGTTTCACAGGCCTGTACAGAGCGTGCTCAAACCTCCCTGCCCTCCGCCGATTTGGCTGAAAACAGCCCCCTGTCCTCGTGGGTGAAATCCGCTCCCACCATGGGACTTGAGGGCGCGAAGGGTGTTTTAGGGGAGCGTTTCGGGGGCGCATTCGAGTCGCACCGAGCTTTCACCCTTTCCCCGTACGGGCGTTCGCGTGACCCTTCTCCGTGGGCGCGACGCCGGCCCCCCTCTCGGCTTCCGCGGCGCCCGTGTCGCAGTCTCCCCACCGTTTCCCCGCGGCCATCCCTCGGCTTTCCCGCAGCTTTCCCGCAGCTTTCCCTCGGTTTTCCCTCGATCGAAGGCGGTGCCACCGTCCCTCCACGGCGCGTTCTTCATGGCAGCATGGGGTCCGGTTCCAAGGGTGCACTGGTTGTCCACAGCCTGTGGAGGCGTCGATGCGGTGGTTGGTGGGTTGGAGCAGCACCGCCGCGGGCGCCGTCGGGACCGGTTCCGCGGGCGCCACCGGATACGACGGCGAGACGCTGCACCCGGTCGGCTCCCGGCTTCTGTGGGGCGACCCCGATCCGTTGTGGGCCGTCGGCGACTGGCGGCCCGACGAGGTCCGCGTGGTGGCCGCCGACGCGCAGAGCCGGATCGCCGTCCTCGGCATCTGCGGCGCCTCCGACGAGGAGCTGCGGCGCAGCCTGTTCACCGCGCGCGGGGGCGCGCTCCGGCACCTGACGACCTGGCCCGGCAGTTACACGGCCGTCGTCCAGGTCGGCCGGCGCATCACGGTCTGCGGCGATCTCGCGGGCGCCCGCCCGGTGTTCCACACCCCCTGGGCCGGCGGCACCGCCTACGCCACCGCCGCGCTGCCGCTCGCCGACCTCGCCGAGGCCAACCTGGACTTCGGCCACCTCGCTGCCCTGCTCGCCGCCCCCGACGTACCGGCCGCACTGCGCGACACCACCCCGTACGAAGGCGTACGACGCATTCCACCGGGGCACGCGCTGGTGCTGCGCGCCGGAGCGCGGGAGATCGCCGGATACGAGCCGGTCGCCTCCCTCGCCGTCGCCGCGCCCCCCACCGACCCCGACCGCGCCGTGGACGGCGTACGGGACGCCCTGATCGAGGCCGTACGCACACGGCTGTCGGCACCCCGGCACGTGCCCGACCTCGACCCCGGTCCGGTGCCCGGCATGGGCCCGGCCGAGCGGCGGGCCGCGCGCGGGATGCCGGTGCCCGGCATCGGCGCCGACCTGTCCGGCGGACCGGCCTCCGGCACGCTGGCGCTGCTCGCCGCCGGACTGCCCGGCCGGCCCGGCACGCTGCTCGGCCACGGCACCGGCGCCGGCGAGCGGCTCGTCGCCGTCACCTTCAACGACCTGGCCGTCGGCGGCCGGGAGGACGAGCTGGAGCGCGCCGGAGCCCTCGCCGCCAACCCCCGGCTGCACCACGTGGTGGTCACCGGCGGCGAGGAGACCCTGCCCTACGCCGACCTCGACGGCCCCCTCACCGACGAGCCGGGACCCTCGCTGGTCACGGCGGCCCGGCACCGCGCCCGGCTCGCCGCCGGCAGCGCCGACCACTTCACCGGCCACGGTGCCCGCCAGGTCCTGGACGCCCACCCGGCCCGTCTCGCGGACCTCCTGATGGACCGGCAGCGGCGCCACCTGGTCCGCCCGGTCGCGGCCCTCACCCGGGCCGACGGCTCGGTGATGGTCCCCGCGCGCGTGTACGGCGCCGCCCGGCGCCTGGCCCGCACCCCGTACCGGGCGGGCCTGGAGCTGCTCGCCGAGCGGCTGATGCGGCGCCGCCTGGAGGAGCCCAAGGGCGCGGTCGGCGCGTCCCTGGCCGCGCTGACCTGGGCCGGTCCCGGGCCGGCGGCGCGGTGGCTGACGGGAGAGGCACTGGCTGAAGTATCGGTTCTGCTCCAGGCCGAGGCGGACCGGTCCTCCACGGGCGCCGCCCAGCGTCCCGGCGAGTTCCGCGCGCGTGCGGTGCTCGCCCGGCACGCCGCCGACCTGCGTGTCCTCGAACAGGCCGCCGAGATCCGCTCCCAGCGGCTGCACGCGCCCTTCCTCGACAACCAGGTCGTCCGCGCCTGCCGCGCTCTCCCCGAGGCCCTGCGCGTCAAGCCGGGCGCCCGCTCCGCCGTCCTGCGCACGGTCCTGGAGGGCGCCGGCATCACCGACCTCCCGCCCGGCTGGGGCGCCCCCTCCCACGCGTCCTCGGCAGCCGCCGCACGCACGGGCCTGCGCGTGGCCGCCGACTCCCTGGTCGACCTCTTCGCCACGCCCCTGCTGGCCGATGCGGGCCTGGTCGAGGCCCGGGTCGTCCGCAAGGCCCTGCGCGCCGCGGCCGCCGGCGAACCCCTCCCCCTGGACGGCCTCGCCGACCTCGTCTCCCTCGAACTCTGGCTCCGCCGCATCCTCTCCCGCCGGGGCACCTGCTGGACCGGCACCCCCGCCCGCGCCCGCGCGGTGCCGTCCGGGATCACGCCGAGGAGGGGCGCTCTGACGCCGGGCGCCTGAGCGGCGCGGGAGCGCGCTGCCGGAGCGGAGCCCCGCGGGCCGCCGTGCGGCCGGTCGCCGGCTACTCGCAGGTGAACCGGGAGTCGGCCCAGTCCGCCAGGGTGGTCCGGTCGAGGATCCGGTTGTCCGGTTCCACGACGAGCCGTACGGTCTTGCGCCCGGTCAGGTCCACATGGACGGGTACGGCCGCGTCGCCGCCCTTCACCGCGGCGGACTTCCACAGCCGTACCCCGTCGGCGTAGACGGAGAAGGAGACCTTGCCGAGCCCGAGCGTCATGTCGTCCACGCCCGCCACGGCGTCGTAGGCGGTGCACCGGCGGTTGAGGTCGACGGTGACCGACGACTGCCCGCGGACGGTGACACCGCGCGCGTAGCGCGTGCCGCCGACGGACATGCCGTAGCGCTGCCACACCCAGCTGCTCGCGCCCAGCCGCATCTCGGGCTCGGTGCCGTCGCCGGTGACGTCGTAGCTCAGCTCGTTCATCTCGTAGACGACGGGAGGCGGCGGGGGAGTCGGCGTGGGCGTCGGGGTCGGCGTGGGCCTCGGCTTCGGGGTGGGTGTGGGTGCGGGCGTCGGGGTCGGCTTCGGTTCCGGCCTGGGTGTGGGTGTGGGTGTGGAGGCCGGGGTCGGCTTCGGCGGGGGTGCCGGGCGGTGGGGAGTCAGCACCACGGGCTCCGGCGCGGGATTCCTCGGCGCGGGCTTCTTCGGGGTGGGCTCCGGCGCGGGCGGCTGCTGCTGGATCACGGGCGCGGACGGCGCCGGCTCGGCCACCTCCTTCGCCCGGTGGCCGTCGTTCACCAGGGCCATCGCCACGGCGGCCACCGCGACCGCCACCACACCCGCGGCGATACCGGCCTTGACCGGGGCGGCGAGCCATTCCGAGGCCGCCGCGCCGCCGCTCGCGCCTCCCGAGGAGCCGCTCACCGCGGCCGCCGTACCCGCGGCGCCCGCTCCGGCGCCGCCCGCGATGATGCCGAGTGCCTTGGCGTACCCGGCCGCACCGAACCAACCGATGACCGCGACCGGGACGACACCGGGGATGCCGCTCGCGACCTCTTCGATCTGCGCGGCCGCCAGCCGGCACTTGGCGCACTGCTCCAGATGCTTGCGCAGGCCGCGTTCGGCGCGGATGCGCAGCTTGCGGCGGGCGTAGCCGCCGAGCTGGTCGGAGTAGCGGGCGCACTCCGCGTCGTCGGCGAGGGTGGCGCTGACGTGGGCCTGCAGATAGGCCTGCTTCAGCCCCTCGCGGGCGCGGCTGGCCAGCACCCGGGTGCCGTTGGCGTCAAGACCGAACAGAACGGCCACCTCGCTGGGCGACTCGTCCTCCACCTCGGTGTGCCACAGCACGGCCTGCCAGCGCTCGGGCAGCGAGCGGAAGGCCCGCACGGCCATGGACTGCTCGGCCTCGTGCATGGCGCGTACGTCGGCGCCCAGGTCGAGACCCGCTCCGAAGGAGCCCATGGACGCGGTGTCGTCGGACACCTCGGAGGCGCGTGAGGCCTGCTGCGCGAACTTCGCGAAGTCGTCGACGAGATGCTCACGCCGCGCGGACTTCGTCCAGTGCGCGGCGACGCGCCGCACGGAGGTCAGCAGATAGGCACGCACGGCGTGCTCGGGCCCCGAACCGCCGCGCACCGCCTGGAGCATGCGGGCGAAGACCTCGGCGGTGAGGTCGTCCGCGGTGTGGCCGTCACGGCAGCAGGTACGGGCGTATCGCCGCACCGCTTCGGCATGCCGCCGGTACAACTCCTCGTAGGCGGAGTCGCCGCCGCCGCGCAACCGCTCGATCAGGTCACCGTCGGACGGCGGCAAGTCCCGCGGTGGTGGCAGCGCACTGCCGTCACGCTGTGCCGGGAGGCTCGCCCCGACACCGCGCTCGGTGCCGCCCGCCGTGTTGCCCGGCGCGGCGGCTCGTCTCCCCTGGCTGGGCACCTGGGGCGAGGTCAGCCCCCCGGCGTCCGTGTCACCGCCACCGCGCGACCCGTCCCGTCCGTCAACGCTCATTGCGCAAAGCCCCCGACACCGGCCCAGCCCACTCCGTCACCGGCTCAGGGTGCCACATCGCCATGAACCGGTGGCCCCCTCGACCAGCCCGTCACTCATCCGAGCGCCCGAACCCTCGCCCCTGCCGAACACCACCCGAACAAGACGCCCCGTCCTCATTCCCGAGCCTCCCCCTGCCCCCACGAAACCCCCACACGGCGGCGCCGCTTGTCACCTCGGCGCGAACGAGGGCCGCACGCCGAGCGGGGTGGACGGTCCAGGGCCGGCCGTCCCGGACGGCCGCGGCCGGAGCCGAGGCGGGCCGGCGATCTCGGCTACGCCGGACGGGACCGGAGCCCCTCCAGCAGGATGTCCAGCAGCCGAGTCGAAGCCGCGGCCTGCTGGGCCGCGTCCGGCAGCGACGGAGCCGCCGTGGCGATCACCAGCAGCACATCGGACACCGACACGTCGGTCCGCAACTGGCCCGCGGTCCGGGCCCGTTCCACCAACTGCCCGACCACGTCGAGCAGCGCGGTCGCCCCGTGGTCGTCGGCGACCGCGGCCACGACGGCCCGCTCCTCGGTCACCAGCCGAAGCTCAGCGCTGCCGAGCCCGGCCTGCGACCGCTGCTGAGGCACCCGAGCCTCGTCGGAGCCGCCACCGGTGCCGGCCGGCCCGGCGGAGCCCTCCTCCGCGACCCCGACCCGCAGCACCTGAGGCGGCAGCAACCGCCCCGCCCCCGACGCCACGGACGTCCGCAGGAACCGCGCCAGCGCGGACCACGGCTCGTCCTCCTGCCCGAGCGCGGTCCGCGCCTGCTCGGTCAGCCGCGCGGTCTCCTCCTCGGCGATCCTGCGTACGAGCACGTCCTTGCTCGGGAAGCGCCGGTACACCGTGCCGACACCGACCCGCGCCCGCCGCGCCACGTCCTCCATCGGCGCGCCGTACCCCAGCTCGCCGAACACCTCGCGCGCCGCCCGCAGCACGTGCTCCAGATTGCGCTGTGCGTCCACCCGCAGCGGCGTCGTACGCGCCGCGTCGGCGCGCCCGTTGCCGACCGCGGCGTTCACCGCTTTGCCGCCTGGTGCGATGGCGGCTGCCGATGCCCAATGAGTGTCCTGAACATGCATGTGTTTCCCCCGGTAATGACGTCTCCCCCCGGAGACTCCCCGCCACTGGATCCGGAGTGCGCGGAACCCTCGCGTCGGCCCATGAGAGCGGGACCGCCCGTCCTGGACCCTTTCGACCACATTCCCTACACCCCGTCGACACACGAACATAGTTGAGAGGAAGTCAATTCAGAAGGGGCAGGTTCCGCACAGTGCGCCCCCGATCGGAGTACGGATCTTTTTTGTCCGGGTTCCACTCCTTCGCACCCGCCCGTCCGCCCCCGCTGACCAGCCCGCATTCCCCTTTCCTCGCTCGCACCTCCACCCCCGCGCACACCAGTCCGCCGGTCACACAAATTGACGAGGCTGTGGACAAACAACAGCGCCCGGTGCGTCATGGGATGGTGAAGGAACGCGCGCGCATTCTGGTTGTCGGCGGCGGCTACGTCGGGATGTACACCGCCCTGCGCCTTCAGCGGAAGCTGAAGCGGGAGCTCAGGCGGGGCGAGGTCGACATCACTGTCGTCACCCCCGACCCCTACATGACGTACCAGCCGTTCCTCCCCGAGGCGGCAGCCGGTTCGATCTCCCCCCGTCACGTCGTCGTACCCCTGCGCCGCGTCCTGGACCAGTGCCACGTGGTCGTCGGTGAGGTCACCTCCATCGACCACGCCGTACGCACGGCCGCCGTCACCACGCTCGCCACCGCCGAGGAGGGCAACGCGGCCGAACTCCTCGGCTACGACGAACTCGTCCTCGCCCCCGGCTCGGTCTCCCGCACCCTGCCCGTCCCCGGCCTCGCCGAGTACGGCATCGGCTTCAAGACCGTCGAAGAGGCCATCGGGCTGCGCAACCACGTCATCGAGCAGATGGACATCGCCTCCTCCACCCGCGACCCCGCGATCCGCGACGCCGCCCTCACCTTCGTGTTCGTCGGCGGCGGCTACGCCGGCGTCGAGGCGCTCGGCGAACTGGAGGACATGGCCCGCTACACGGCTCGCTACTACCACAACCTCCGCCCCGAGGACATGAAATGGATCCTCGTGGAGGCCTCCGACCGCATCCTCCCCGAGGTCGGCGCGGAGATGGGCCGCTACACCGTCACCGAGCTGCGCCGCCGCAACATCCAGGTCCTGCTGGGCACCCGCCTGGAATCCTGCGCCGACCGCGTCGCGGTCCTCAGCGACGGCCAGCGCTTCCCGACCCGCACGCTCGTGTGGACGGCCGGCGTCAAACCGCACCCGCTGCTCGCCGCCACCGACCTGCCGCTCACCGAGCGCGGCCGGCTGAAGTGCACCGCCGAGCTGACGATCGACGGCACCGAGCACGCCTGGGCCGCGGGCGACGCCGCCGCCGTCCCCGACGTCACCGCCGCCGAACCCGGCACCGAGACCGCCCCCAACGCCCAGCACGCGGTCCGCCAGGCCAAGGTCCTCGGCGACAACATCGTCCACGCGCTGCGCGGCGAGCCCCTGGAGACGTACGAGCACGCGTACGTCGGCTCCGTCGCCTCCCTCGGCCTGCACAAAGGCGTCGCCCAGGTCTACGGCCGCAAGCTGAAGGGCTACCCTGCCTGGTTCATGCACCGCGTCTACCACCTCAGCAGGGTGCCCACCTTCAACCGAAAGGCCCGCGTGCTGGCGGAATGGACCCTCGCCGGGCTCTTCAAACGGGAGATCGTCTCGCTCGGATCCCTCGAACATCCCCGAGCGGAGTTCGAACTCGCGGCCGGTGGCAAACCTCCCCACGGGCACTCGGACAACCCGAAGGGGTCGTCCTGACCGGAGCGAGGAACTCCCCGACCTTCCCGGGCGTCTGACGGATATCGCCGCGGACCGCCACCTGCCAGACTGCAACACGTCCTCGGACGGGCACCCGCCCGCCCTCAGCACCCACGAGGCTTTCCCCACTGTGAACTTCACGCGCTGGAGCGCCCGGCTCCCCGGAACGCAGCGCCGCGCCGCAGCGCGGACCGAGCAGGCGGTCTCCCCGGACCGGCGGGGGGAAGGCTCCGTACCCGCGGCCCGCGCCGAACGGCCCGCCGACGGGACAACCGCCGTCCCGGCCGTCCCCGCCGTCGACGAGCTGCCCGCACGCGCCGTCCTCGACCGCGTCCCGGCCCTCGTCGCCCTCGTCCACGGCCCCGACCACCGCATCGCCTACGTCAACGACGCCTACACGACGGCCTTCGGCGCCCGCCCCCTGGGCACCCCCGCCCGCGAGACCCTGCCCGAACTCGCCGAACTCGGTCTTCTCCCGCTCCTCGACCAGGTGCTGCGCAGCGGCAAGCCCCGCACCCTGAAGTCCCGCAAGGCCGTCGACGGCCGCTCCTACACCTTCACCTGCACCCCCGTCGCCGAGGACGGCGACGGCGGCGACGGCGCGGTCCTCGTCTTCGCCACCGACGTCACCGACCACGCCGAGGCCGCCGAACGGCTGCGCGCCAGCGAGCGCCGCCAGCGCGAGACGGCCGTGACCCTCCAGCGCTCCCTCCTCCCGCAGGAACTGGAGCAGCCCGACGACCTGCGCATCGCCGCCACCTACCAGCCGGGCGGCACGGAAGCGGCGGTCGGCGGCGACTGGTACGACGTCATCACCCTGGGCGGCGGCCGTACGGCACTCGTCATCGGCGACGTGATGGGACGAGGCGTCCGGGCCGCCGCGGTGATGGGCCAGCTCCGCACGGCGGTCCGCGCCTACGCCCGCCTCGACCTGCCCCCGCACGAGGTCCTGCAACTCCTCGACGGCCTCGCCACCGAGATCGACGCCAACCAGATCGCCACCTGCGTCTACGCCGTCCACGACCCCAACGAGGGCCGCCTGGTCTACGCATCCGCCGGCCATCTGCCGATCCTGGTCCGCGACGAGAACGGCACCGTCCTGCGCGCCGACGAACCCACCGGCCCGCCGCTCGGCACCGGCGGCTGGATCCACGCCTCCGGCTCCATCCCGCTCGGCCCCGGCTCCACGGCCGTCCTCTACACGGACGGCCTGGTCGAACGGCGCGACGAGGACCTGGACGAGGGAATCGCCTCCCTGGAGCGTGCCCTGTCCGGCGCGACCGGCACCCCCCAGGTCGTCTGCGACCGCCTGGTCCGCTCCGCCGGCGTCACCGCCGACCACGACGACGACGTCGCCGTCCTCGTCCTCCAGCACCCCGCGCGCACGGGCCCCGAGGGCGACCTCTTCCGCAACGCGGCACTGGACCTCCTCGGCGGGGTGGAGGCCGCGCCGCGCGCCCGTGCGTTCGCCTCCGGCGTCCTGGCCAGTTGGCGCTTCCCACCCGATCTGCACGACACGGGTGTCCTCGCCACCAGCGAACTCGTCGCCAACTCGCTCCAGCACGGCACCCCGCCCATGCGGTTGCGGCTCCGCCGCACCGACCGCCGCCTGATCATCGAGGTGACCGACGGCGACGACCACCTCCCCCGCCGCCGGCGCGCCGAACCCGGCGACGAGTCGGGCCGGGGCATCGCCATCGTCGCGACGATCGCCTCCTCCTGGGGCTCCCGGAGAACACCGGACGGGGGTAAGGCGGTGTGGTGCGAGTTCCTCTTGCCCAGGGGGTGACCTAGGGGGTGAGGGGGCGCAGCCGGGGAGTGTCGTCGGGGAGCGTGGTCGGCGTGCGGGTGCGCTTCCGGGTGCGGGTGAGTGGTGGCTGGTCGCGCGGTTCCCCGCGCCCCTAGGGGGTTGCGCCGCCGCGGGCTGTGCAAGCGGCGGCGCCTGTGCCGACCCAGGGGCGCGGGGAACCGGATGCCTTACGCCTCAGTGGGGACGGGCTCCGCAGCTGCGGTGCCCCGGGCGACCACCCGGCTCTTCGTGGCGGCCCACGGCTGGTCCTGAGCGACGGTGAGCCGGCGACCCAGCCGCAGCGCCAGCACCGTGATCCCCAGCGAGAACAGCAGGAAGGTCACAATGTAGGGCGCGTGGAAGGACGCTCCCAGAGGACCGCCCACCGCCGGGCCGATGGCCAGCGCCAACTGCTTGACCAGGGCGAAAGCCGAGTTGTACTGCCCGGCCATCCCCTCCGGCGCCAGGTCGGCCACCAGCGGAGCGACCGTCGGCGACAACATCGCCTCGCCGAGTCCGAACAGCGCGTACGTCGACACGAACGCGGCCGTCGCCATCTCCTGGCTCCCGTGCCCGAGCCCCGCGTACCCCGCCGCGAGCCAGGCCACCGCCCAGATGAGCCCCACACCCGCGATCACCCGGGACCGCCGACGCCGCTCGACGAACTTCAGCACCGCGAACTGCGCGACGACGATCATCAACGTGTTCGCCGCCAGCGCCGTACCGAGCGCGGACGTGGAAATTCCGGCGGCCTCGACGCCGTAGGCGCTCAGCCCCGACTCGAACTGCCCGTAACAGGCGAAGAACAGCACGAAGCCCAGCACAGACAGCTGCACCATCGCCCGGTTCCCCAGCAGCTGCTTCCAGCCGCCCTTGGCCGAACCGCCCGGCGCGTCCGCGATCCGCGGCGAGTGCGGCATCCGCACCGTCGCCATCACGCCGACCAGCAGCAGGAACATCGCCGCCTCGATCGCGAACAGCAGGGTGAAGGAGGAGACCCGCGTCGTGTCGACCAGGTGGCCGCCGATGAGCCCGCCGACGCCGAGGCCCAGGTTCTGCAGGAAGAACTGCATCGCGAAGGCCCGCGACCGCGTCTCCGCCGTCGAGCAGTCCACGATCATCGTCGCCAGCGCGGGCTGCATCACGGCCTGCCCCGCCCCGAGCGCCGCGGCGGACGCCAGCACCGCGGCGGCGTTGCCCGCCAGCCCCAGACTCAGCGCACCCGCCGCTGCCGTGACCAGGGCGGTGAGCAGGACCGGCCGCGGGCCGCGTCGCACGATCGCCCTGCCGGCGAACGGCAGAACGATCAGCGCGGCCACGGCGAAGACGGCGAGCACGAGTCCCGCCGTCATGGCTCCCAGCCCCCGCACCTGCGCCACATAGACGTACAGGTAGGGGACCGTGAAACCGAGCCCGAACGCGCTGAGTGCATTGCCCACGTGGATCCGGCGCATCGCTGCGCCCATCGCCCTGGTCACGTTCACCTCTCTCAACTAGTTAGGAGTGAAGACTTCGAAGCTAAAGTTCAATGTTGAAGAGTACACCTCGAAGGACTTCAAAGCAAAGGAGCCGCGTGCGATACTGCGGCCATGGCCGACACCCCCGGCGTCACCGAGCCGACGCTCGAAGAACAGATCGCCGCCTACCAGCGCGAGTTCCATGACCTCGACCCCCAGGTCGAGAAGATCGTGTCGGCGCTGTCACGCCTGAACCGCCGTATGAACGTCGCCTACGGCCGCCAGACCTCCGCCCTCGGCATCAGCAACGCCGAGTGGGAGGTCCTCAAGGCGCTGGTCCTCTCGGGCGCCCCGTACCGCATGGGCCCCAGCGACCTCGCCAAGCGACTCGGCCTCACGCCGGCCGCGATGACCCACCGGATCGACCGCATGGTCGCCGAAGGACTCGTCACCCGTGAGCGCGACGAGTCCAACCGCGTCCGGGTCATCGTCGAGCTGACTCCCGAAGGGCGCGAGAAGTGGCTGGAGGCGATGCGTCTGGCGACCGTCTTCGAGGAGGACCTGCTCCAGGACCTCACCCCCGCGGAGCGCGCGGTCCTCGACGAGGTCCTGACCAGGCTGCTGCGCCGCGTGGAGCACGCCCAGCCCGACGCGGGCGGCCGGCTCACCGACCTGGACTGAGGCCCGGAAAAAATCTTGACAGGGGCGGTTGACACACCCCCGCCCGATCCGTACAGTTCTCCGGGTTGCCACAGAGCCGTAACGCTTCTGCGGCAGCAACTCCGCCGCTTCGAGCGGCACTCACACCATCAGCACGATCTCCTCTTGGGATTGATTTCGGCATGCCCGAATTCAATTCGAATAGGGACCCGGTGACCCGATTGGGAATCGCCGGAGAGATCCGCTAAGGTTTGAGACGTCGGAACGGCCCAACAGCCGCGAAGACAACCCCCTCTGACTGGGAATCAGACGCCGCGAGGATCTGATAGAGTCGGAAACGCCGGAAAGGGAAACGCGAGAGCGAAAACCTGGAAAGCACCGAGGAAATCGGATCGAGAAAAGATCTGATAGAGTCGGAAACGCAAGACCGAAGGGAAGCGCCCGGAGGAAAGCCCGAGAGGGCGAGTACAAAGGAAGCGACCGTTCCTTGAGAACTCAACAGCGTGCCAAAAATCAACGCCAGATATGTTGATACCCCGTCCGTCGGAACATTCCGATGGTCGAGGTTCCTTTGAAATAACACAGCGAGGACGCTGTGTGCGGGAGGATCATTCCTCCTCTCGCACCGCTCTCGTGGTGTTCATCCC